>NZ_CP029254.1:1995000-2295000 GCF_003122365.1 Streptomyces spongiicola | reverse complement strand
GACGCCGGCCACACCGCACCCCGTCTGCGGCACAGCGCCGACGACGACGAGGGCGGGCGCGGGCTGTTCATCATCGCCCAGCTCGTCCAGCGCTGGGGCACCAGGTACGGCCAGGACGGCAAGGCCGTCTGGACGGAGCAGGTCCTTCCGGTCTCCTCCCGCTCCCGCGCCTCCCACACCTCCCGCGCCTCCCACACACCCGTCTCCCACACACCCGCCTCCCGCACCACCCACGTACCCGCCTCCCACTCCTGCCGCTCCCGCCCCGCGACGGGCGACCCGGCCGGCCGTGCGGAGGGACCCGTTCCGGCCGCTTCCCGACGGGCCCCGGTGCTGTGCGCCGGGCTCGTCTCCGACCGCCGCAACGCTTCTCACCCCGCCCGGCCGCCTCCGCCGCCGATCAGGGACTCGAGCCCGTGACGGCGTTCCCCGAGCACCCGCTCGCCGACCGCCGACTCCGCGGGCGCGGCGAACACCCGGGGTGCGCGGGCCGCCGAACGGCCCGCCCACACCGCGGCGGCGGTGTCGGCTGCCACGAGTTCCGCGTTGATCGCCATGGCCGCCTGGGTGCCGGACGCCGCCGCCACGGCCACGCTCGCCATGAGGTCGGCGACGTTGCCCGCCACCCACACCCCCTCCACCCCCGTCGCCCCCTGCGCGCCGGCCTCCACGTAACGGCCCACGCCCATGGGGTGTTCGACGGTCTTCACGCCGAGCCCGGACAGCACGTCCCCGCGCGCCAGGAAGCGCGGGGCCACGGCGAGGGCCCTCAGCGGCACCCGCCGGCCCGACGCCAGGCGCACCCCGCTCAGCCGGTCGTCCTCGACCGAGAGTCCGGTCACCTCACCGTCGACCACGGCGACACCTCGGGCCGCGAGCTGCTCCCACTGCTCCTCGTCCGGGTCGTCCGCCGTGTGCAGGAGGAGGGTCACGTAGGGCGTCCACTGCCGGAACAGCAGCGCCTGGTGCACCGCCTTGGGGCCGCTCGCGAGTACCCCGACCGGTTCGTCCCGTACCTCCCAGCCGTGGCAGTACGGGCAGTGCAGCACATCGCGGCCCCAGCGCTCGCGCAGTCCGGGAACGGCGGGAAGCTCGTCGACCAGGCCGGAGGCCACCAGCAGGTGCCGCGCCCGGTGACTGCGGCCGCCCGCGGTCTCCACGACGATGCGGCCGCCGTCCCGGCGGGTGCCCGTCACCGTGTCCGGCACGATCAGCCCGCCGTACCGGCTGACCTCCTCGCGCCCGGTCCGCACCAGCTCTCCGGGCGGCATCCCCTCCCGGCCCAGCAGACCATGGACGCCGGTCGCGGGGGCGTTGCGCGGCTCGCCGGAGTCGATCACCAGCACGGTTCTCCTGGCCCGGGCCAGCGTCAGCGCGGCGGACAGCCCGGCGGCGCCGCCCCCCACCACCACGACGTCCGGTTCGGCGAGGTCCCGCTCGCCCGTCCCGTGTACCGTGCCCGCTCCGAACACGGGGTTCATCCCGTCCATGGGTTCATCCCGTTCCGTCCGTTCGCCTCGTCCATGGCTCCACCCTGTGCCCTGCCCGAGCAGATTGGCAATGTTCCTTGCCGATTCGGCAAACACGTCCACCGTCCACCGTCCACCGTCCACCGTTCGCGGTTCGCGGTTCGCCGTCCGGGGCCGCCGTCCGGGTGCGGCGCCCGGGTCCGGACCCGGGCTCACGGCGGTAGGAGCACGGCCACACCGGTGACCTTCCCGGCCGCCAGATCCGCCAGTGCCCGGTCGGCGTCCCGCATGGAGTACGGCACCGCCCGTACGGTGGGCCGCAGCAGTGCGGCCTCGGCCAGGTAGGCGCGGCCGTCCTCACGGGTGTTGGCCGCGACGCTGCGCATCGTGCGCTCCTGGAACAGGTGCCGCTCGTAGCCGAGCGGCGGCACGTCGGTCAGGTGGATGCCGGCGATCGCCAGCGTCCCGCCCCGGTCCAGGGCCTCGAGGGCCTTCGGTACCAGGCTTCCGGCAGGGGCGAACAGGATCGCCGAGTCCAGGAGGCGTGGAGGGGCGTCCGGCCGGGCGGACGCGGCGCCCAGTTCCAGCGCAAGCCGCCGCGCCGCGGGCGAGCGGGTGACGACATGGACCTCGGCGCCCCGGGCGACGGCGAGCTGGGCGGTCAGATGAGCGGAGGCGCCGAAGCCGTACAAGCCGAGGCGCCCGCCCCGGGGCGGTTCGGCGCGCTCCAGGGCCCGGTAGCCGATGATGCCGGCGCACAGCAGCGGGGCGGCGTCCTCGTCCGGCAGACCCTCCGGCAACCGGTACACGTACCGCGCGTCCACGAGCGTGTGCCCGGCGAAGCCCCCGTGGACGTCCCAGCCGGTGTAGCGCGAGGCCGGGCACAGGTTCTCCCGCCCCGACCGGCACCAGCGGCACCGCCCACAGGTACCCGCCAGCCAGGCGGCGCCCACCCGGTCACCGGCCGCGAACCCGTCGGCGAGCGCTCCCGCCTCCAGCACCTCGCCGACGATCTCGTGACCCGGGGTGCAGCCCGGCCGGCGGGGCGGCAGGTCGCCCTCCGCGAGATGCAGATCGGTCCGGCAGACGCCGCACGCGCGCACGCCCAGCAGCAACTCGTACGGACCCGGTTCGGGAATCGCCCGCTCGACCGGGCGCAGCGGCCCCGAGGCGATCGGTGCGGGGCGCCCGACCACCCAGGCGTGTGTCGTGCCGGAACTCGGAAGTGCCGTCATCGCTGCTCTCCTGCCGCGACTCCTGTACAGCGTATCGGCGTATCGGCGAATCGGATCGGCCGGACGGGTGAGGAGCCCTGTGTCGGTGGGCCGGTCCGGCACCGCCGCCGGGCCGTCCGCCGCTGCGGCTGTCCGGCTGTCCGGCGTCCGGCGTCCGGCGTTCGCCGTCCGGCGTCCGGCGTCCGGCGTTCGCCGTCCGGCGACTCCGGGTCTTGCTCAGCGTGCCGGTTCGACCGCACACGGTTAGGGTGATCGAAGGTGCGTTCCGCGAAACGCGGGCCGGGTCGCCGGTGGGCCCGACGGCCGGGCGGAGCCCCCGCCGTCGGCCAGAACCGCCGCGTCCGGGAGCCGTCTTGCGTGCACACCTCCCCCGAACGGCTGCCGCCGTTCCCGATCCGGCCCGCCCGCGGCCGTCGGAAACCCGCACCGAATCGACAGGCAGGTGATCGCGTTGACCGGGTCGAGAAGAACGTCCGCGTACAAGGGCACGTCATCCGAGGCGATCGTTCACCAGTACGACTTCCTGGGCGAGTTCTACCGGCTGACCCTCGGCCCCGAACTCGTCTACTCCTACGCCATGTGGGAGGACGGCGACACACTCGAATCGGCGCAGATCCGCAAGCTGGACCACCACGCCGAGGCCGCGCGGGCGACGGGCGCCGGCCGGGTGCTCGACGTCGGCTGCGGCTGGGGCAGCCTCATGCAGCGTCTGGTGGAGAACCACGGTGTGGGCCATGCCGTCGGGCTCACGATGAGTCCGGGCCAGGCGGCATGGATCCGCCAGCAGGGCTGGCCCAACTGCGAGATCCTGGCCGAGAACTGGTTCGACCACGAGCCGGACGCCCCGTACGACGCCATCATCGCGATCGAGGCGATCGAGCACTTCGCGGGCACCACCATGCTGCGGCGCAAGCGGGTCGCCAGCTACCGCATGTTCTTCGAGCGCTGCCACACCTGGCTGCGTCCCGGCGGGCGCATCTCCCTCCAGGCCAACGCCTGGAACAGCGGTGGATGGTTCACGTCACTGGCCCTCCCGCCGCGTCGGCCCGCCGGGCGCGACGTGCACGGGCGCGCCAGGGTCCGCACGGCCCTGCGGGACGTCCGGGACGGCTTCGGCAACCTCCGCGAGGGCATGCACGCCTCGCGCAAGGTCTTCCCCGAGGTGTTCCTCCCGACCCGGAGTGAGCTCACCGAGGCGGCCCGCGGGCTGTTCCGGATCCCGGAGGTGCGCAGCGATCCCGACGACGGCGTGAAGACCGTGGCGACCTGGCTCGAGCGGGCGCAGGCCAACCGGGCCAGAGGCGCGGAACTCATCGGCGAGGACGCGGTCGCCGACATCGTCAGGGAGCAGCGCACCGCGCTGAAGTTCCTGCGCGAGCGCCGCTACACCGCGCTGCGGATGGTCTTCCAGAAGGTCTGACGGCCCCGGGGCCCGGCCGGGTGCTGCCCCCCGGCCCCCCGGCCCCCCGGCCCCCCGGCCTGCACGGGTGCCGCCCGCTCCGCCGTCCTGCCCTGCCCCGGCCCGCCCTGGCCGGCCCCGGACTGGGTGATTTCCGAGCACGCACCCGAGAGGCGGCACCCGCACCGCACCGCACCGTGCGGTGCCGGTGCCGGTGCCGGTGCCGGTGTGGGGGCCTGCGGCCCTCGCCGTGCCCGCTGCTGTGCAGCGCACGACGCGGCACCGGGGAGCGCTGTACGGCCGTGGGGACTCCGGCGCTCCTGGCGCGGGCCCGCGCCGGAGGCTTCGGCGCCTGCCCCGTCGGCCGGCCCGGGGGACGGCGCCGACGGGGACCGTTCCATGGCGCTCCGTACGGCCTCCGGTCCGTGTCGATCCGGTGGCCGGGGACGTGGCCGGTCACGGGACCGTGTGTTTCGGCCATGGCGGGGACCGTTCCATGTCACTCCGTACGGCCGTCGGCCGGCCCCGACCCGAAGGCCGGGGACCCGCCGGTGCGGCCTGCTCCCGTGGGTCGACGACCGGCGAGCCGGCCGCCGGATGACCCGGCCGCTGCGCGGGCGGTCCCGTGGGCCTCCGGCTCATCCGGGCGGATGCCCTGAACTGCCAGGAGTCCGTTCCGGTGGCACCCGGCCCAGGATGCGCCGGGCCCGGACGCCGGAGAGGGTTCGGACATCGGAGAGGGCCCGGACGTCGGAGAGGGCTCGGACGTCGGAGAGGGCTCGGACGCCGGAGAGGAGGCGGACCCGGCCGCCGCCCCCTGCCTGACAGCTCTCCCGCCGCCGGGCAGCCGCTCCACCGGGGAGGCCGGGGCGGTCCGGTCCGAGCAGTCCCTGCCCCTCTCCGGTGCCGGCCGCTGAGCGCGTGAGCGCGGGCCGGCGGTTTCGCGCCGACTGTGGGGCAGGCCACTGTCGAGAGGGGAGCCGCACCGAGATATCTTGATGTCGAGCAATGTTGCAGACGTGGAGAGCGGAGCACCCGGTGAGTGACTCGACCATCATCTACACACACACTGACGAGGCCCCGGCCCTGGCGACGTACTCGTTCCTGCCGGTGATCCAGGCGTACGCCTCGACGGCCGGAGTCGCCGTGGAGACCCGGGACATCTCGTTGGCGGGACGGATCATCTCCCAGTTCCCCGAGTACCTTCAGGAGGGCCAGCGCATCGACGACGCCCTCGCCGAACTCGGCGAACTGGCCAGGACCCCCGGTGCCAACATCATCAAGCTGCCCAACATCTCGGCCTCGATCCCGCAGCTGAAGGCGGCGGTCGCCGAGCTCCAGGAGCAGGGCTACGCGCTGCCGGCCTACCCGGACGACCCGAAGACCGACGAGGAGCGCGACATCCGCGCCCGCTACGACAAGGTCAAGGGCAGCGCCGTCAACCCCGTGCTGCGCGAGGGCAACTCCGACCGCAGGGCCCCCGCCTCGGTGAAGAACTACGCCAAGGCGCACCCGCACCGCATGGGTGCCTGGACCCCCGAGTCCAAGACCAACGTCGCGCACATGACAGGCGACGACTTCCGCTCGACCGAGAAGTCCGCCGTCGTCGCGGAGGACGGCACCCTCCGCATCGAACTCGCCGGTGACGACGGCAGCACCACCGTGCTGCGCGAGTCGGTCCCGGTGCTCGCCGGTGAGGTCGTGGACGCGTCCGTGATGCGGGTGGCCGTCCTGCGCGAGTTCCTCGGCGAGCAGGTCGCCCGCGCCAAGGCCGAGGGCGTGCTGTTCTCGGTCCACCTCAAGGCCACGATGATGAAGGTGTCCGACCCGATCATCTTCGGCCACGTGGTACGCGCCTTCTTCCCGAAGACCTTCGCCGAGCACGGCGAGGCCCTCGCCGCCGCAGGACTGACCCCGAACGACGGCCTCGGCGGCATCCTCAAGGGCCTGGAGTCGCTTCCGCAGGGCGACGCCGTCAAGGCCTCCTTCGACGCCGAACTCGCCGAGGGCCCCGCCCTGGCGATGGTCGACTCCGACCGCGGTGTCACCAACCTGCACGTGCCGAGCGACGTCATCGTCGACGCCTCCATGCCGGCGATGATCCGCACCTCCGGCCACATGTGGGGCCCGGACGGCCAGGAGGCGGACACCCTCGCCGTCATCCCGGACAGCAGCTACGCGGGCATCTACCAGGTCGTCATCGACGACTGCCGTGCCAACGGCGCCTTCGACCCGTCGACCATGGGATCCGTCCCGAACGTCGGGCTGATGGCCCAGAAGGCCGAGGAGTACGGCAGCCACGACAAGACCTTCGAGATCCCGGTCACCGGCACCGTCCGCGTCGTCGACGCCGACGGCAACGCCGTGATCGAGCAGACGGTCAGCGCCGGCGACATCTTCCGCATGTGCCAGACCAAGGACGCGCCGATCAAGGACTGGGTGAAGCTCGCCGTCACCCGCGCCCGCGCCACCGGCGACCCGGCCGTCTTCTGGCTCGACGAGGGCCGCGCGCACGACGCCCGGCTGATCGAGAAGGTCCGGCGCTACCTGGCCGAGCACGACACCCAGGGCCTGCGGATCGAGATCATGGCCCCGGTCGACGCGATCCGCTTCTCGCTGGAGCGCATCCGCCGCGGCGAGAACACCATCTCGGTGACGGGCAACGTGCTGCGCGACTACCTGACCGACCTGTTCCCGATCCTGGAGCTGGGCACCAGCGCCAAGATGCTCTCGGTCGTCCCGCTGATGAACGGCGGCGGACTGTTCGAGACCGGTGCGGGCGGCTCCGCGCCGAAGCACGTCCAGCAGCTCCTCAAGGAGAACTACCTCCGCTGGGACAGCCTCGGCGAGTTCCTGGCGCTCGCCGTCAGCTTCGAGCACCTCGCCGCCACGACGGGCAACGCCCGCGCCCGCATCCTGGCCGACACGCTGGACCGGGCCACCGGCACCTTCCTCAACGAGGACAAGTCGCCGAGCCGCCGCCTCGGCGGCATCGACAACCGCGGCAGCCACTTCTACCTCGCGCTGTACTGGGCGCAGGAGCTCGCGAGGCAGACCGACGACGCCCGGCTGGCGGAGGCGTTCGCCGGGCTCGCCAAGACGCTGACCGAGCAGGAGGGGACGATCGTCGACGAGCTGATCGCCGTGCAGGGCTCGCCGGCCGACATCGGCGGCTACTACCAGCCGGACGCGGCCAAGGCCTCGGCGGTCATGCGCCCCTCGCAGACCCTCAACCAGGCGCTCGCGAGCCTCGGCTGAGCCAGTGGGTAGCCGGGGCGTCCCCGCGCGGGGACGCCCCGGCACCCGCACACCGCCGGGTCCGCAGCGTTCCCGAGCCCTCCGTTCCCGAGCCCTCGGGTCCCGGCAGCGGTGCCCCGGCACCCACCCGTGGCCGCTCCTGCGCCGCCGTGCCCGCCGCCCCGTCCGTCGCGCAAACCCCGGACGGGGCGGCGCCGTTCGCGCAGCCCGGCAGTCCTCCCGCAGCCGTCGCGCATCCGCCCCACGGTCCTCCCGCATCCGCCCCGCATCCGCCCCGCAGTCCTCCCGGCTCCTTACCCCGGCCGCCGGTGCCTTGTCCCGGTGTCTTGTCCCGGGGCCTTCCCCGGTGTCTTGTCCCGGTGCCCTACCGAGGGTGCCCTCCGGGCCGGAGCGCCTTTCCCGGGGCCTTCGCCGCCCCGCCGCAAGTGTGCTCCGCTCCGCTCCCCGCCGGGCAGCCGGCTCAGCCGTTCCCCGCGGCCGCGTCGGCCTTGACCATGTCGGCGCACTTCTCCCCGATCATCATCGTGGTGATGCCCGGATTGACCGTCGTGAGCAGCGGCATCACCGAGGCGTCGGCCACCCGCAGCCCCCGCACGCCCTTGACCCGCAGACGTGCGTCGAGCGGGGACTCCGGATCGCCGTCGGCCCCCATACGCACCGTCCCCGCCGGGTGGTACACCGTGTTGTGGGTGGCGCGCACATACGCGAACAGTTCGTCGTCGCCCGTGGTCCCCGGCCCCGGGGCGAGTTCCGCTCCGGCCCAGTCGGTCATCGGGGCCCGCGAGACGATGTCGCGCGCCAGCCGCAGCCCGTGGGTCATCACGCGGATGTCGTGCTCGTCCGTGAAGTAGCGGGGGTCGACCATCGGCTTGTCGCGGAAGTCCCGGCTGCGCAGCCGGACCGTCCCCCGCGAACGGGCCCGGGTCACGTTCGGCGTCAGTGTGAAGGCGTTGTCGGACGTGGGATAGCCCTGCCGGTAGGTGTTCATGTCGAAGGGCATGGAGCCGTAGTGGAACATCAGGTCCGGCCGGTCCAGCCCGGGCACGGTGTCCGCGAAGACGCCGATCTCCCACCACTGGGTGGAGGCGGTGACCATGGGCTGCTTCGCCTCCCACATGATCACTCCCTCCGGATGGTCCTGGAGGTGGGAGCCCACGCCGGGGGCGTCCACCCGTACGTCGACGCCGACGTCCCGCAGATGCCCGCCGGGGCCGATGCCCGACAGCATGAGCAGCTTGGGCGAGTCGATGGCCCCGCACGCCACGATCACCTCACCGCGGGCGGCCACCGCCGACGTGTGGACGGTGTCCGGCTCCAGGTACTCGACGCCCCCGCACCGGCCGTCGCCCGGGAACAGCAGCCGCCGCGCCCGTACTCCGGTCCGCACCTCCAGGTTCGGGCGCCTGCCGAGCAGCGGGTGCAGGTACGACACCGAGGCGGACGCGCGGGTGCCGTCCGGACGGGCGTTGATCTGGAACCAGCCGGCGCCCCGCACCACCGTCCTACCGGTGTTGAACGGGGTCGTCGGGATGCCCGCCTCGGCGCAGGCCTCCAGCAGCGCCCGCCCGCACGGGTCCCGCGGGGGGACCGTCCGCAGGTGCACCGGGCCCGAGCGGCCGTGGTGGTCGCCGGGCGCCTCGTTGTTCTCCAGCCGGCGGTACAGCGGGAAGCAGTCCGCGGCACTCCATCCGGTGCACCCCGCCGCGGCCCACTCGTCCAGATCCTCCGCGGGCGCCCAGAACGCGATGCAGGAGTTGTGCGACGAACAGCCGCCGAGGACTCTCGCGCGGGCATGGCGGAGGAAGCTGTTCCCGTTCACCTGCGGTTCGACCGGATAGTCCCAGTCGTAGCCCGACTCCAGCAGGGCCATCCAGCGCTCCAGCACCAGGACGGTGTCGTCGCCCACGTCGGAGGGTCCGGCTTCCAGCAGGCACACGCTCACATCGGGGTCCTCGCTGAGCCGCGCGGCGACGACGGCGCCGGCCGTGCCGCCGCCCACGACGACATGGTCGAACTCCGGCGCGGACGTGGGTGAGGACATGGCATCTCCAGGTCGTCAGGGAGCCGCCGGGGCGCGACCGGGCGGGTGCGGCCGTACCCCCGGGCTCGTCGGGGAGCCGCCGGGGCACCGGTCGGCGCGGACTCGGGCACGCGCTCGGCGAGCCCGTCCCTCTCGTGGACGCCGCGGATCCGGGCGCCGGACACCGGTGTCGCGTCGCGCGCGAGACGGCGCGCCCGCGCCGCCGTCCGGCCGGCGCACCGGGGACGGCCCGTCCGGCGCCCGGGGGCGCCGGGTCGCTGCACCGGGCGCGCGACGTTCCGCTCACGGCGGCGGGGGCGGGCGCTCCCCGGCGGGCGGTGCCCTTCCCGTCCGCCGTCATGCGAACCACCGCTGCGGGCCCGGCGCGAGATTGCGCCAGACGTGCTTGGCCTCGCGGTACTCGGCCAGTCCGGCCAGCCCGAGTTCACGGCCGAATCCGGACTGCTTCATACCGCCCCATTCCGCCTGCGGGACGTACGGGTGGAAGTCGTTGATCCACACGGTGCCGGCCCGCATCCGCGCGGCCACCCGGTGGGCCCGCGCCGGATCCCGGGTCCAGACGGCACCCGCGAGACCGTAGACCGTGTCGTTGGCGAGGGCCACCGCCTCCTCCTCGTCGCGGAAGCGCTCCACGGTCAGCACCGGCCCGAACGACTCGTCACGTACCACCGTCATGTCCGGGGCGCACTCGTCCAGCACGGTCGGCCGGTAGTAGAAGCCGTTCGCGAGCCCCGGGTCGTCCGGCCGGGAGCCGCCGCAGCGCAGGACCGCGCCCTCGGCGAGGCCGGCCTCGACGTACGCCTCGACCTTCTCCAGGTGCCCGGCGGAGATCAGCGGACCGGCGCGGGCGTTCTCGTCGAACGGCCCGCCCAGCCTGATGGACTCCGCCAGGCCGACGATCTCCGCGACGAACGCGTCGTGCAGTCCCTCCTGCACCAGCAGCCGCGCCCCGGCCGAGCAGACCTGGCCCGAGTGGAGGAAGACGGCGGTCGCCGCGTAGTCCACCGCCGCCTCGAACGCGGCATCCGAGAACACCACGTTCGGGTTCTTGCCGCCGAGTTCCAGCGCCACCTTCTTCACCGTCGGCGCGGCGGCGGCCATGATGCGCCGACCGGTGACCAGGCCACCGGTGAACGACACCATGTCGACCCTGGGGTCCTCGGTGAGCGGGGCACCCACGACGCCGCCCGCGCCCAGGACCAGATTGGCGGCGCCGTCGGGCAGCCCCGCCTCGCCGAGCACCCGCATCAGCAGCACCGCCGTGTGCGGGGTGAGTTCACTCGGCTTGAGTACGAAGGTGTTGCCCGCGCCGAGTGCCGGAGCGACCTTCCAGGAGGTCTGCAGCAGCGGGTAGTTCCACGGGGTGATCAGCGAACAGACACCCACGGGCTCGTGTACCACCCGGCTGTCGACGTCCGGCCGTCCGGTGTCGACGACGCGGTCGTGACCGCCGGCCGCGACAAGCCGGCCGAACCAGCGGAAGCACTCGGCGATGTCGTCCATGTCGTACACGCTCTCCACCAGCCGCTTGCCCGTGTCCAGCGACTCGGCGCGGGCGAACTCCGCCCTGTCGCGGTCGAGCAGGGCGGCGGTGCGCAACAGCAGCTCACCGCGTTCGGCGGCCGGGGTGCGGGGCCAGGGCCCGCTGTCGAAGGCGTCGCGGGCGGCGGCGACGGCGGCCGCGGCGTCCTCGGGCCCGGCCTCGTCGACGGCCGCCACCAGCGTGCCGTCGGCGGGGCAGCGGATCTCCCGCTTGCGCCCGCCGGCCGCGGCGGTCCACCTACCGCCGATGAAGAGCTCGGGCATCTGGGGCCACCTCCGGGTGAGGACGGGCGGGCATACCGTCGTGCTTTCCGGGTCTCGCGGTCCTTCACGTCTCTTCTGTTTCGAGGCTAGAGAGCCCGGGCCCGCTCTGCACCGCGAGCGGCGCCCGCGGCGCGGAAGGCGTCACACGCAGTGCCCGGCCGTGCGCGCAGCGCGGGATCCCCCTGGCCGATCGCCCTCGGGCGCCCTGCCTCCTCTGTCGCCCTGCCAGCCCTGCCAGCCGTGCCCGCCCTGCCCACTCGGCCCGCCCTGCCCACTCGGCCCGCCCTGCCCACTCGGCCCGCGCCGGCCACTCGGCCCGCGCCGGCCCACCTCGCCCGCCTGCCGTCCGCCGGCTCCGCGCCTGCCGTCCGCCGCCCGGCCCCGCTCAAGATCGGCGTTGTCAGTGTGCGCCGCTAGGTTCTGTGGTGTCCCGCCGGGCCCAGCCGTCCGGCAGGGACATCCCGTGCTGTGCAAAGGAGATGGTGTGCTGTCTGACTGGGAGAACCGGGAGAGCGGCGACGACCGGGAGAGCGGTGACGACCGGAACCGCGAGGACTGGGAGAGGCGGAGCACGGCGCGCGTGCTGGCGCCCGCCCGGCCCCGAAAGCTCGCCAAGGTCCCGTTCGTCGAGCTGGCCGAAGGACGCCTGCAGGGCGTCGTGTCCAGCGGCTCGGACGTCGAGCGGGTCTATGTGTCGTCGGTCGAGGCCGGTACGTACGCGTTCGCCTGCAGCACCAACAACAACCGGCCCTGCGGCGGCGCGCGGGGCTCGTTCTGCAACCACATCCGGGCCCTGATCGGGGAGGCGGCGCTCCAGTACGGCGCCGAGCGCGTCGCCCGCTCCCTGCGCGTCGACACGGGGGACGCGGAGCCGACGGCGGCCGGTGTCACCGCGGTCATGACCGGCGCCCGTCCCGCCCCGGCGGAGACGAGGACCGCGGCCACCGTCTTCAGCCGGTTCCTGCGCCATCTGGCCTACCTCGAACTCGCCCCGTCCACCGTGCCGTTGCCCGAGATGCACTGGTTCCCGCCGGCCGGGGCGGTGGCCTGATGCGCACCGCCCTGCTCGCCGACCCCGTCGACGGCCTGGACGAGGCCCTCGCCGCGGTCGACGCCTTCGACCGCGCGCTCGTCGGCGGTCTGCTCAGACCGCAGCCCGTCCAGGCCGAGGGGCTGACCGGACTCGCCGAAGCCGTGGCGGGCACACCGCTGGCCACCCGAGCCGCCGAGGCGGCCGGGAAGGCCGCGGCCGGAGCCGCGGCCGACGACGACCTGCTCCCACTGGCCGCCGCCCGCGCGGCGCTGCTCGGCTCCGTCCATGACGCCCTGGTGGCCCGCACCGACGAGGCGACCGGCCGTTCGCGCGTCGAGGAGGCGGTGCCGGTGGTGCCCGCGGACCGGCGGACGGCGAACCTGCCGGCCGCCGCCCGCTGCTGGCTCTCGGACCTGGCGCGTGCCGGGTGGCAGGGCGTCGACCACGAACTGGTCTCCGAAGCGGCCCGGGTGGTGTCCGCGATGCTTCCCGACCCGGCACTGCGCCGGCCGGCGACGCTGCTGGACGGGTTCGCCGCCGAGCTGGCCGCCTCCTGCCCGGTCGCCTCGACGGAACGGATCCCGGTGCGCCGCTGGGCCGATCTCTGGGCGCGGGCGATGCTGCTGACCCTGCCCGGTGCCACCGGGACGGCCGCGTCCGGCACCGCCTCCGGCCGGCTGCTGCCGCTCGGCGTCGATGTGCACGAGCACGCGACGGCCGCACAGGCCCAGGTGCACGCGGTGCTCGAGCCCGCTGACGGCACCGCGCCGCGACTGGTGCGGGCGGCCGTCTCGGTGCCGAAGCCGGACACGGTCGTCGGGGCCGGCCTCTGGCAGCTGCTCCGTCCGCACATGGCTCTGCTGGCGGCCGTGGGCGAGGGCCGCTCGATGGAGGTGTCGGGGATGCCGGTCACCGCCGGGGGCGACCTGATCTGGGACGACGAGCGGGCCCACCCGGGCGGAGCCGCCGACGCGTTCGCCACCGCCCGCGTCGTCCTGGCCGCGGCGACGGCACCGGCGGCGGCGCCGCTGGACCGCCACCCGGCGCGCATCGCCGAGCCGGTGTTCCTGGAGGGCTACACGGTCCGCGAGGACGGCGGCGTGCTGCGGTTCGAGGCGGCCGGGCACTCCGTGGCCGTCGACGCCGGCCGGGTTCCGGCCGCGGGGCCGCTCACTCCGGAGGCCGTCAGGGCGTCGGGCGCGTGCATAGGGCTGCTCCGGTGGGACGCCGGTGTGTTCACGGTGCAGCCGCTCGCCGTCGAGACGACCGTGCGGAAGAAGACCGTGGCGGTGCACGGCGGGGGCTGGGCGGGCGGCACGACCGACAAGACCGGCGTCAGGGCGGAGAAGGCCGCCACCGACGCAGTGAAGGTGCTGCGGGAACGGGCGGGGAGGCTGCTGCGCACATGACCGAGCACACGACCGGACCGGAGCGGACGGACCCGCATCCGGAGGCCGACTCCCACGACAATCGCCGCCAGGTCCTGTACTGGCGCCTCCTCGCCCGCCTCTTCGACCGCGAGGAGCACACGGCGCTGGAAGCGGCGAGCCTCGCCGTGATCGAGGACATCGGGCTGCCGCCCGCACTGCTGGACCCCCGGGCGTCCGTCGACTCCGTCGTGCAGCGCCATCCGGAGCTGGCCGAGGAGTTCGACGGACTGATGGTGCCCCGGGCAGGCCATCCCCGTACCGGACCCGACGCCCTGCCGGAGGCGGACCTCGCGGCGGAGCCGGATCCCGGCCCTGGAGCGGTCCCCGGCCCCGAGCCGGATCCCGGCCCCGAGCCGGGACACGTGCCCGGGGGAGGGTCCGTACCCGATCACACCGGTTTCGCGAACCGAGAGGCGGCCGTACACGAGGGGGAGGCCCGAGGCGAGGCGGAGGCGTCCGGTGAGGGCGGTGCCGGCGGACGTGACCGCGCCGCCGAAGTACGCCGTGCCGCACTGGTGTCGAAGGTGCTGCTCAACGTCTTCTCGTCCGGATCCGGCACGGTCACCGCCGGACAGCTCTCGCGCTGGCAGTCCGACGCGGGGTGGCTGGAGCGCTCGCTCGGCTGCGCGCCCGGTGAGCTGCGCGGCGGCCGGTCCGGCCAGGGGGCCGGCCCACCGGGAACCGGCCGGGGTGCGGCACCCGGCCCCGGCACGCAGGTTGCGGCGATCGGCCCCGAACTCGGCGCCATCGAGGCCGACCTCGTGAGGCGGATGCATCTGCGGGAGGTCCTCGCCGACCCCCGGCTCGCCGCACAGCTCACCCCGAGCATGTCGCTGATCGAGCAGCTGCTCCGGGACAAGGGCAATCTGTCCGGCGTCGCACTGGCCAACGCCAAGGCGCTGATCCGCCGATTCGTCGACGACGTCGCCGAGGTGCTGCGGACCCAGGTGGAGAAGGCCACGGCCGGTCCCCTGGACCGCTCCGTGCCGCCGAAGCGCGTCTTCCGCAACCTGGACCTGGACCGGACCGTCTGGAAGAACCTCACCAACTGGAGTCCGGAGGAGGAGCGGTTGTACGTCGACCGCCTCCACTACCGGCACACCGTCCGCAAGACGACACCGCAGCGGCTCGTCGTGGTCGTGGACCAGTCCGGCTCCATGGTCGACTCCATGGTCAACTGCACCATCCTCGCCTCGATCTTCGCCGGGCTGCCGAAGGTCGACGTCCACCTGATCGCCTACGACACCCAGGCCCTCGACCTCACCCCCTGGGTACACGACCCCTTCGAGACGCTGCTGCGCACCAACCTCGGGGGCGGCACCGACGGCACCGCCGCCATGGCGCTCGCCCAGCCGAAGATCGCCGAACCACGCAGCACCGTGGTGGTGTGGATCTCCGACTTCTACGAATGGCGGACCGAGCAGCTCTTCGAGTCCATGGCCGCCGTCCACCGTTCCGGGGCGAAGTTCATCCCCGTCGGTTCGGTGACCAGCGCCGGCCGGGCCAGCGTCAACCCCTGGTTCCGCGAGCGCTTCAAGGACCTCGGCACACCGGTGATATCCGGGCATATCCGCAAGCTGGTCCACGAACTCAAGACATTCCTCACCTGACGGCGGTGCCGCGCTCCCCGGCGGCCGCACGACCCGGCCGACGGCACCCTGCCGCGAGATCGCGTGCCCACCGCCGCACCCCGAGCCGTCACGGGGCCTTCGCCGCCCGCTCTCCGCGGCGGCGCCTCCACACCCGCTGTTTCCACCCCCGCTCTCGCGCCGACCCCGTTCCCACGCCCACACTTTCAGAAAGGTTCCGACATGTCCGATATGTTGCGCGCTCCCGCCGAGATCAAGTACGCCGAGGAGCTGGACTGGCTGGAGTCGGTCGACGACAACCCCAAGCCCTTCTCCTGGCGGCTCTCCCCGAAGATGGTCCGGCTGTTCATCCTGGGTGCCGAGCGCTCCGACGGTCTCGACCGGCCGATCCCCCAGAAGTGGTTCGGTGACCGCAGCCTCGTCGAGCGCGCCATCGTCACCCTGGCCTCCGACCGCGGACTGCTGCTCATAGGCGACCCCGGCACCGGCAAGAGCTGGCTCGCCGAGCTGCTCTCCGCCGCCGTCTGCCGCAACTCCACCCTGGTGGTGCAGGGCACGGCCGGTACGACCGAGGACCACATCAAGTACTCCTGGAACGTGTCCATGGTGATCGCCAAGGGCCAGTCCCGCGAGTCGATGATCCCCTCGCCGATCATGACCGCGATGGAGACCGGCGCGATCGGCCGCTTCGAGGAACTCACCCGCTCCACCAGCGACGTCCAGGACGCCCTGATCTCCGTTCTCTCGGAGAAGTACATCTCCGTCCCGGAGCTGGACAGCGACAGCATCGTCTTCGCCAAGCCGGGCTTCTCCGTCATCGCCACCGCCAACAGCCGTGACCGGGGTGTCAACGACCTCTCCTCGGCACTCAAGCGGCGCTTCAACTTCGTGCGTATCCCCGTGGTGACGAACAAGAAGAGCGAGGCGGAGATCGTCCGCTTCCGCACCGAGGAACTGCTGCGCCGTCACCGCATCGAGCTGGACGTGCCGCCGACGCTGCTGGACGTGCTGCTCCAGAGCTTCGCCGACCTTCGTGCCTCCTCGGCTTCGGCGGGCAGCGACGACGAGAAGCTGGAGTCCGCGCTGTCCACCGCCGAGCAGATCGGCGTGCTGGAGGACGCGATCCTGCACGGGAACTTCTTCGGCGAGCGTGCGCTGACCGCCCGCACTCTGGCCTCCTCGCTCGTCGGGTCGCTGGCCCGGCGCGAGCCGGAGGACCTGGCCATCCTCAACAAGTATCTGCACGGCGTCGTCGAGCCGCGCTGCAAGGAAGAGGGCGGCTCCTGGCCCGAGTTCCTGGAGGGCGGCCGCGAGGCGATCGCCACCCTGTCATGACCGCCGCCCAGGAGGGGACGTTCACCGGACTGCGGACGCAGTTGCAGGAAGCCGCGGCGGCCTTCGCCGGCGGTCCTGACGCCCTCGAGGGCATCCTGCTCGGCATCGTCGACGACGTGGACCGAGCGGTTCGGGAGCCCCTGGAGATCTTCCCGGTCTGCCATCACTCGCCGGCCTCGGCGCTGGCGATGGCTCGCAGGCTGCGGGTGAAGCAGCCGAAGGTGGTGTACCTGGAGCTGTGCGAGGACATGGCGCCGCTGCTCACCGAGCTGCGCAACTGCCGGCTCCCGGTCGCGGTGCAGGCGTTCGCCACCGAGGTCGAGGGACTCCCCGCCGACTGGTCGCCGCTGTCGGTGGTCGCGCCCGTCACCGAGGCCTCGGCCGAGTACCAGGCGATCGCCTACGCACTGGACACCCCCGGTGTCGAACTCGTCCTCGTCGACCGGTCCTCCGACCAGATGTTCCAGTGGGAGGCACGCGATACGCGGACCTCCGGGCCTGCCGGACCTCCGGGACCTGCCGAACCGGCCGGCCCGGACGCACCGGCCGACGGCGAGGCCGCACTGCACGGAGACGCGGTGGGCGTCGGCATCGGGGACCTGCGGCCGCGCTTCGCCGAACTGGAGGAGCACCTGCTGCGCCACGGACGGGTCCGGCACTGGTCGGAGTGGTGGCACCAGTACGTCGAACTCCCGCTCGGCGACAGCGACCACGACACCTACCGGCAGGTCATGCTGATGATCGGCAGCCTGTTCCGCCGCCTCGCGCCCGGCGACCCCCGGCGGGTGCGCCTGGACGAGGACCGTGAGCGCCATATGTGGACCCGGATGCGCGAGCATCTGGCCGCCACCGGCACCGACCCGGCGGACTGCCTGTACGTCTGCGGCGCGTTCCACGCGGCCAGCCGGGTCGCCGAGTTCGGCGTGGACGGTGCCGGCGCCTTCGCGATCGGACCGCGGACCGCGACCAGGTGGCAGCACGGGCTCATCCCGTCCAGCCACGCCGCGATCGAGGCGCAGTTCGGCCTCGAGCCCGGCTCGGTGTCCATCGCCGCGACGGTGTGGGCGAAGAACCTCAGGCGCACCCGCGTCGAGCCGTTCCGGCTCGCCGGACAGGCGGGCACGAAGAAGAGGGCGAAGGCCTCGGGGACCGCCGCGGTGGGCGTGGAGGCGCCGGTTCCGGCCTCCGACAGGCTCTCCGGGTTTCTGCGGCGGCCGCCCGTCCTGGACCGGCTCGACGAGTCCGAACTGCTCGGCTGGTCGGTGGAGATCGTGCGAGCGGCGCGCCGCAACGGCTATCTCGCCTCCACCGCCGACGCCATCGCCGTGTTCGAGACCTCGATCCTGCTGGCCGGGATGCGGGACCGGGCCAAGCCCACCCCGTACGACTTCCAGGACGCGGCCGTCACCTGCATCGAGAAGGACTCCGTGCCGGGCCGGCGCGACGTGCGCCGCCTGGTCGAGATCATGATGGGCGGCGACCGGACGGGCCGGGTCGGCTACGACGCACTGCCGCCCCTGGCGCGCGATGTGCACGACCGGCTCGCGCCGCTGGGACTGAAGTTGCAGCAGAGCGGTGTGCGGCGGGCGTTGCTGGACATCGCCTCCCGGCCGGACCTGGAGAAGTGCTCCGACGTGCTGTGGATGCTGCGGTACCTGATGCCGCGGGGAGCCGCACGCCCGATCATGGGGGAGCGGCGGCTCGGCGAGCGTCCCGTCCAGGAGTCCTGGGACCTGGCACTGGGCACCCACCAGCGTGCCCTCATCGAACTCGGCTACGAGGGTGTCAGCATCGAGCAGGTCCTCGAACAGCGCCTGAGGCGCACCGCGTACGGCCCGCGGGCGACGACGGCCGACGTCCTCGAGGCCGTCGAGGACGCCACCCTCCATCTGCGCAGCCGGCGCCTCGCCGACGAGCTGGGCACCCGAGCGCTGGAGGTGCTGGCCACCGAGCGCAGCGTCGACGGCGCCCCGGAGGTGCTGCGCCGGGTGCGCCGGCTGCTGGCGTACTACCGGACCGGAGAGCCCGCGCTGCCGCGGTGGATCGAGTCCTTCGTCAGGACGGGGTACGCGCACTACTGCACCCTGCTGCCGACGGCGTTCGCCGACGAGGACGCGACCGTCCGCCAGGTCGCCGCGACCCTCGGGTTCCTGTTCGGGATGGAGGGCCTGGCGCTCTCCCTGGGCTGCGACCGTACGCAACTGGAGCTGGCGGTCGCCCAGTCGCACCCCGTGGAACCGGCGAAGACGGCACTGCTCTGGGCCGCGCAGACCCGGCTCGGCGGCCTGTCCCGGGCGGAGCTGCGGGCGCGGTGCGACACACTGCTCGGCAATCCCCTGGTCGTTCCGTCCTACCCGCGCTATCTCAGCGGTTTCCTGCACGCGCTGGAGCCGGTGCCCGCCCTGGCCGACTTCGTCGTGGAGGCGGTGTCGAACGCCTTCGCCCGGCTGCCCGACCCGGTGCTGCTGCCATGGCTGCCGACCCTGATCGGCACCCTGCGGGCCGGTGGCGCGGAGTCGGCCCCCCTGCTGATCCGCGAGGCCGGCCGCATCTTCCCCGGGCGGCTCGCGGCCCTCGACGCCTGGGTGCCGCCGTGGCACGGGGCGCCGGACCCGCGGGCGGTGCAGCCCGCCCCGCCGGGGAGCGGGGAGCGCGGGGTCGCGCTGCTCACCGCCCACCCCGCCACCTGTGACGCGGTCGCGGCGCTGCTCGGCTGCGACGACCCGTGGGCCGCGGCGGACCCGGGCCCGCGGGGCGTGGCGCTCGTCCATGCCCATCCCGGCACGGCGACCGCGCTGGAGGCGCTGATGGCCACGACCTGAGCCGGCGCCCGGCCCGCCGCCCCTGCCGAGCGGGCCCGGCGCGCAGGTCCCGCCCCGGTAGCGGCGGGTCCCCGCTCGCTGGTGGCGGGTCCGGCCTCGGCACCGGCAGGTGATGCGCGCCCACCGAGCCATAGGCTAAGTTAGGTGTGCCTTACCTAACCGGATGAGGGGTGTGGAATGACTGACGACGACGTCTGCGCGGGCGAGCAGGCGAGCCCGGCCGAACGGGTGCGCACCGTGCTGGCCGCCGCCGAATCCTTCACGGCGATCACCGACGGGCACACCTGCGACCTGGTCGGCGGCGGTCCGCACGGCGTCGGCGAGGACGGCACACCGCTGCTGCGGCTGCCCGCCGACTCCCGGCTGGCCGGCGAGGTCGCGCTCGCGCCGCGCGGCACGCTCCCCGCCGTACTGAAGTTCACCGACATCGCGCCGGTCGCGGTCCGAGACCGGGTGCGCTCCCGCGTCACCATCGCCGGATGGCTGGCCCGGGCCGCGCCGGAAGGCGAGGAGTCCGGCATCGCCACGTTCCGGACGGTCACCGCGCATGTCGCCCTGGAGACCCCCGCGGGGCCGGTCACCGTCGGCCTCGACGAACTCGCCCTGGCCCGGCCGGATGTGCTCGCCCGCCAGGAGGCCGCCATGCTCACCCACCTCGTCGACGACCACGCCGACGCGGTGGCCCTGCTCACCCGGCTGGTGGACCCGCGGCTGCTCCAGGGCGTGGCCCGGGTGTGGCCGCTGTCCATGGACCGCCGGGGGATCACCCTCCGCCTCGAGTACCCAACCAGCCACGAGGACGTCCTGCTGCGCTTCCCCGCCCCTGTGGACGAGCCCGGGCAGGCCGGCCACCGCGTCCGGGCGCTCCTGGTGGCGGCCCGCGCCTGCCGCCGGGGCAGCCGACTGCCGAGCCGGCCGTGACCGGCGGACACCCCGAGGGGTTCCCCGCCCACCGCGGCGCGCGATCCGCCGTGGAGCACCCCGGGTGGCTCGGTGGGGAGCACCCCGGGCGGCCTGCTGCGGAGCACTCCGGACGGACCCGCGAGGACCGGGACCGGGCCCGGGAGCGGGAGCCCGCCCCCGACCTGGTCGGCGCGATCATCCGCGCGGCCCCCCGCGCGGCCGCCCTCTGCACCCCGCCGGAACCCCCGCGCCGCTCGGCGCCGTGACCGCACGGACCATGGCTCGGGCCGCTGGGCAGTACGCCCCGGCCTGCGCGCGCACCACCACGACCGCGCCGTCCGGACCCGCGAACTCCAGCGCTGTCCGCGGGCGCCACACCCGCGCACGCCGTGCCGGCGTCCTCGCCGCACGACGCGCGAGCGCGTTCGTGTCCACGGTGGCAAAGGCGCCCGCCGGGGCGGACGCCCACCTGCGAAGGCGGCCCCACCGAAATGTTCCCGGTCAACGCACCGGGTTGCGCCAGGGACCGTCCGGCACCAGGGCCGCGAGAACGGACGGCAGCGTCGGCGGCTCGATTCGATCCGCCAGCGTGCCCAGGTCGGACCGCGTGACCCAGGCGTGTCCGTGGAGACCGACCTGTTCATCGGGCAGGAGGCCGGTCGGACTCAACGCCGGCCGCTCCTCGGCGAAATGAGCCACGAAGAAGTCCTCCGGCCCGACCTGCCGCTTCCCGTTCCACCGAACGTCGCGCTCCACCGACACGGACCGGTCACGGACGGCGGCGGGGTCCAGGCCGGTCTCCTCCGCCAGTTCTCGGCGAGCCGCGATCAGCGGTGTCTCGCCCGGTTCGACGCCGCCACCGGGCGGCTCCCAGAGCATCACACCGTCGAACGGATCACACCAGTGGAGGAGGAGTAGGCGCTGAGCGGCATCCAGGCAGATCACCCGCACGGCGGGCCGGTGTGTCGTCTCCACAACCTTGATGCTACGTGCCATGCCACGCCATGATCGTCCCGGCGAACGGCTGAGGCCGGAGCACGAGTGCGGAACGTACCGGACGGACGCCTCGCGGTGCGGCGCGAACGAGGGGCTCCGGAACGGCACCGGGCGTCTGCGCCACCGCGCGGCACACGACGCCGGGAGCGCTTCGGGGATGACTCAGTGGCTGCTCTTCCAGGAACGCCCGGCCGATCACCACGGCCCCTGCACGACCGGATCGCGGGAAAGCCGGCGGATCTCCTCCAGCGGGAACGGGAACCGTCTGTCGAGGCGCCGGAACCTGTCGTTGAAGTCGGACATCACCTGGGTGATCGGGGCGTGCCGGGCGATGATCGCCGCGGCCGCTTACCGCCGTCGGTCGCAGGAGTCCCAGGTCGGTTCCGTGCCGCGGGCGAGCGCCCACGGAAGACTCCGCCGTCACCGGCCCCGGACGCCGTCACCGGCCCAGGAAGTGGAACCCGGGCCGGGGATGCATGAGGAAGTCGTGGTGCGAGATGTTCCACGCGTAGGCGCCCGCGAGTGCGAACACCATCCGGTCGCCGGCCCGCAGGCCGGGCGCGGGCACCCCGCGGGCCAGTACGTCCTTCGGCGTGCACAGCTGCCCCGCCACGGTGACGCCGTCCCCCCGTGCCGTGGGGCGGGGCCAGCGATGGGGCCAGTGGGCCACGGGCAGCACGGCACAGGGCTGGTCGTGGCCCTTCGTCGCCGGTGTGCGCAGATGGTGCGTTCCGCCGCGGACCACGGCGAAGTCCTCGCCGTGGCTCCGCTTCACGTCCAGCACCTCCGTCGCGTACCAGCCGCAGTACGCGGTCAGGGCACGCCCCGGTTCGATGCGCAGTCGCAGGTCGGGGTGGGCCGTGACGAGGCGTGCCAGCCCGGCTCCGTAGCCGGCCCAGTCGAAGCGGGCGCCGGGGTCGGCGTAGTCGACGGCCATGCCGCCCCCGACGTTCACCTCGTGGAGCGGCACGCCGTGGCGGTCGAAGAGCCGTACGGCCCAGTCCACCACGGACTCGGCGACGGCGAGCTGGTCCGCCGCCCCGAGTCCGCTCGCGAGGTGGGCGTGGATCCCGCGCACCCGCAGGCCGGGGCAGGAGCCGCCGGTGAGGTGGCGCATCACCTCGCCGGCCTCGGACGGGTCCAGCCCGAACGGTGTCGGCCTGCCGCCCATGGACAGCGCACTGCTGTGCAACGCGCCGTCGGACAGCGGAAGGTTGAACCTCGGCAGCACCTCGACCGGCGGTGCGGACGCCGGCCGCTCTGCCGCGAGAGCGGCCAGTACCCGCAGCTCGTGGGCGCTCTCGACATGGAACCGCGCCACTTCGGCCGCCAGTGCCGCCGCCGTCTCCGCCGGTGTCTTCCCGGGACCGCCGAACGCCAGCGGACGCCCCGGTACGGCCTGTGCCACATGGGCCAGTTCGCCCCCCGAGGACACCTCGAATCCGTCCACGTACGGGGAAAGGGCCGTCAGGATCTCCGCTTCGGGATTGGCCTTGGCCGCGTAGTACAACTCGACCCGCTCCGGCAGCGCCCTCCGTATCGCGTCGGCGTGCTCCCGCAGCGCGCCCAGGTCGTACAGGTAGGCGGGGAGTTCCCCGGCCGGGAGGGAGAGGGCCCGCTCGCGCACCGCCGCGCTGACGGCGGGGGCGGCGGGGGCGGCGGGGATGACGGGTGCGGCGGTGCCGGCGGGGGCGGTCGCGGCCGGCCCGGTGGCGTCCGTCGGGGAGTGGCTCAACGTGCGCTCCGTACGTCGTCGTCGGTGCCCGTCGCCCCGGACAGCACGTCCTCGGCGAGCGGGGAGGGCAGCCGCACATAGCGCGCCTCACGGTCGGCGGTGCGCGCCCAGCGGGTGAGCAGATTGGCCTTGGCGGGCAGCGGCGCGCCCGACAGGAGCGCGTCGAGGCGCGGCTGCCGCCCGTGCCCGTCGGCGTGGCGGCGGAGCGTGTCCCGGACCTCGGCCCACAGGGCGGCCTCCGTGCCGGGGTGTAGATCGGCCAGTGCGGCCAGCATCTCGGCCACATGGTTCACCAGGAGGCAGTAGACCACCCGGTCCCACCCGCGCCCGGCGTCGTAGGTCATGGGCCCCGCCACGTCCGGGGGCAGCGCGGCGAGCGCGGCGGCGTGCCGGTCCGGGAGCAGCTTGGTGCCCTCCAGGTCGCGGAACAGCACCTGGCGGGGCAGGCCCCCGCCGTCCACGCAGACGAGGACGTTCTGCAGATGCGGCTCCAGGACGAGGCCGTGGTCGAAGTACGCGGCGAGGACCGGAGGTACCAGCAGCGCGAGGTAGGCGCGCCACCAGGACAGGGCCGTGCGCGGGTCGGTGTCCGCGAGGAGCCGGGAGACGTGGGCGGGCCCGGTGGGGTACTCGTCGGCGACGGCCGCGGCGAGCAGCGGGGTGAGCCCGGGCCGCAGCCGCCTGCCGAGCCCTTCGCGGACGATCACCCCGAGGCCCTCCAGGAGCCCGCGCACCGGCACCCCGTCCGGGCCGGGCAGGGCGAGGCTGCGGTACGCGGGTTCGCGCAGCATGTCGCTGCCGGGGAAGCGGGCGGTCAGTTCGGTGAGGACCGGCTCCAGCAGCCGGGTCAGCGCCACCGCGCCGGCGAGTTCGTACCCCGCGTTCTTGCGGAGGCAGTTGGTGATGCGGATGTTGAGGCTGAACTTCAGGAAGGCGTCGCCGTCGAAAAGGGTGCGCACGGAGGCCGTCGCGGCGAACGCCGCCGGGCCCGGGCCGAGGTCGAGCACCTCGCCGCGGGCGAGGGCGGTTCGCAGTCGGGGGTCGTCGCGCAGCAGCGCGTACTGCCAGGGGTGCGCGGGCAGCAGCCGGTACCCGTCCGGGGCGCTGCCCAGCCGGTCCAGCGCCGCACCGGAGCCCGGTTCCGCCGACTCCCCGGCGACCAGGTCCTCCCGCACCGCGAGCAGCCGCAGTGGGAACGAAGCGCCGGCCTCGGGGGCGTACGCCGCCCAGGTCGAGGCGTCCCCGCCGCGGGCCTTGGGTGTGGGATGGAAGCGGTGCCCGAGGGCGAGGGACTGCTCCGAGGCCAGATACCCGGCTGACCCGGCTGACCCGGCTGACCCGGCTGACCCGGCGGACCCGGCCGACCCGGTGGACCCGGTGGACCCGGTGGATCCGGTGGGCGGACCGCAGGCCCCGCCGCGGGACCCGCCGAGTGGCACGGAGGCCCCGGCCGCGGTGCGCCGCGCGGCGAGCGCGGCGGCGACGCCCCGGTGGCTGGAGGCGACCTGGTCCAGGAACTCCTCGTTGCGCACGCCCGTGCGCAGGGTCAGCTCCGCGTGGATGTGCTCGGCGAGCCGCCGCCAGCAGACCGGTGACCAGCCGCCCGGCGCCTCCTCGGTGACCGGGCCGGTGAACCGGTGGGCGCCGAGCAGCGATGTACGGCGCAGCGCCACGCGCAGCAGCACCCCGCGGCGGGGCAGCCGCAGCAGCAGGTGCCCGTCGGCGACGGCGGTCTGGTGCCCCGGTCCGCACAGTTCGCGCAGCAGGCAGTTGAGGAGGGTGTGGGCCACCGCCTCGCCGGCGGTGGGCGTGGTGGGTACGGCGGGCGCGGTGGGCGCTGCGGCCGGGGCCGGGCGGTGCGCGGAAGGACGGGTGGAGGTCATCCCGGTTCACACTCCCCGCAGCAGGTAGTTGGGGCCGGTGGTGTAGTGCTTGTTGATGTCGGACGCTCCCGAACGTTCCTTGGCCAGCAGGGTTCCCGCGGTCACCATCGCCTTCACGGGCAGTGCGGGTGCGTCCAGCACCCGTGCCCGCAGCACGGCTCCGGGCTCGCCCGGCCCGGTTCCGAGCCGCTCCACCGCCTCGGCCAGCCGGTCGCGGACGAGCCGTAGCAGCCGGTCCAGCGGGGCGCGGCCGTGCCGGGCGAGGCCGAAGGCGTAGGCCCCGGCGCACAGATGGACGGTGACGGTGGTGAAGAGGTCGGCGAGTGGGCCGTCGCCGTCGGTGAGTATGCGGGGGTCGTCGAAGTCGCCGGGCCCGGGCGCGCCGGTGCCCAGCGCGGCCCGCAGCCGTCCGCCGTTGATCCGCGGGCCGTCGTTGTCCTTGAGGAGCAGCCGCAGCCGGGGGCCGCTGCCGGTGGCGTCCAGCACCAGCGACACGTTCTGCTGATGGGACTCCAGGGCGATGCCGTACCCGAAGAGGGTCGCCTGGAAGTCCAGGAGCAGGGTGAGTACGGCGTCGAGCAGGGCGACCGGGTCGCCGCCGTGGAAGCGGTCGGCCAGGTGGTCGACGACCAGCCGCCCGCCGGGCGCCCGGGCGAGCAGGGCCGCCATGGGCACCACCGCGCAGCCGTCGAGGCCCGCCGGCTGGCGGCGCAGCAGTACGGCGAGCAGTTCGTGTCCGGCGTGGGCGAAACGGGTCTCGTCGGCGTGCAGGACGGTGTCCCGGAACCGCGGTTCGCGGGCGGTCACGGTCTGCAGCAGACGCTGCACGGCGGCCCCGTCGAAGAGCGTTCCCGGCTTGATGGTGCGCCGGTTGAGCCGGCCGAGGGTGGAGGTGGCCAGCGGCAGTTTCAGTTGGACCCCCGGCCGGCCGGCGAGGGCGACCGTCCGCATCGACAGGGTGGGGACGACGTCCAGGCGGGCCCGCGGCGCCGGGACGGCGCGGCCCTCGAGCCCCGCGGCGCGCACCGCCTCGCCGAGCGGGCCCCCCGCCGTGAGCGGGTGCACGGGCAGCGCGACATGGCTGGCGTCCAGACCGGACAGCCCGAGGACCGAGGGCGCCGGGCAGGGGAGCGGGCCCTCGGCGGTCACGGCGTCGCGCGGCACGGCGAGCCAGCGCAGCGGGAACCGGGGGTGGAACTCGGGCGCGTACGCCCGCAGTGCCGTACCGCCGATGCCGGACCTGCCGCGCGCGGTGGGGTAGACCGGGTGGTCCAGCCGGGCGGCGAGGGCCTCCAGCGCGAGGCCGCCCGACAGCCCGGTCCAGTCGGCCGGATCTGCGCCGTGGCGCTCCGCGAGGGTCCGCAGCACCTCCTCCTCCGTGGCGTCGTGCAGCGTGGCGGCGGCGAGGGCCTGGCGGCACTCCTCGGCGAAGGCGTCGAAGCCGGGGCGGTCCACCGGCGGTGCGAGGGAGCGGAGTTCGGCCAGCACCGCGTCGGTGTCCGTCAGTTCGGCCCCGTCGGACTCCCGCCGCAGCAGCGGCTCCCTGGCCGCCCACGCGCACTGGAAGCCGTCCTCGCGCACGGGCAGCAGCAGCGCGCCGGCCCCGGGGGTTGCCCGCCGCAGCCAGGTCCCGTCGGGGCGTTCGACCGGGCGGCTGCGGCTGCGCAGCCCCACCACGTCCTCGCGCAGCAGCGCGCTGAGCACCCTCAGCAGCAGTTCGGCTCCGGCACCCGCCGGGCCGGTTCTCCCGGCCGGGCCCGCCGGGCCCGCCGCGGGGACCGTCACGGGGTGATCTCCCAGCGCTGTGCGGCCAGGAACCGGGTCACGGCGCGGTCCACGGCCGACGCGTCGGTCCCGGTGGCCCGCACCACGCCGAGGAAGTCGCGGTTGGTGCGGTACACCGGGTGGCGCTCACCGACACCGCGCAGCGGCCGGTACGTCAGCTTCACCCCGTCCGCCTCCACTTCGCTCGCACCCGGTGCCGACGTCAGGGTCCCGGCCCGGTCCGCGCAGGGGTAGTCCAGTCTGGCCGCCCCGCCGGTCCGCGCGCCCAGCTCGGGCGGGAGCGGCTCACCGAGGTGGGTGCGCAGCACGTGCTCGAAGAACGGGATGTCCAGCAGTCCGGCGAGCAGCAGGTCGCACTGGTCCCCGATGGCACGGTAGTTGACCTCGACGATCCGCGCGCGGCCCCGGTGCAGGGTGAACTCCGTGTGGCAGGCGCCGAATCCCACGCCGAGCGCGTCGAGTTGGGCGAGTACCTGCTTCTCGGCGTCCGGCGGGTGCCCGGGGACGTAGGTGAGCCGCTCCTCGACGAAGTACGGGGGAGGGGACAGTTCGGTGCGGAATCCCCCCAGCACATGGCGTACCCGCCCGTCGCCGAGGGTCTCCATGGTGAGCAGCTCGCCGGGCAGGTACTCCTCGACCACCAGCGCGGCCCCCGGCCGCCGTGCCCGGATCTCCGCGCAGTGCCGCACCAGTTCGGCCGGGTCCCCGGCCATGACGACGTCCTCGCTGGCCACGCCCTCGCGGGGCTTCACCACACAGGGGTACGGGATCCCCGCGGCGACGGCGGCCGGGTCCTGCCCGGCGGCCAGCTCCACGGACCGCACGGTGTCCGCGCCCATGGCGGCCAGCCGCCGGCGCATCTCGGCCTTGTCCTTCGTCCGCAGCGCGGCCCGCCAGTCCTTGGCGGGCCGCCCGAAGTAGTCCGCGGCGAGCGCCGCCTGCGTCTGCAGATGGTCGCTGTTGGTGAACACCGCCTCCGGGGTGCCGTGGGCGGACACCCGGGAGATGACGGCGCGGAAGTCGCGTACGTCGCACTCCAGCACCTCGACGTCCGGGTGCGCGGCGCGGTGCGCGGCGGGCTGGTCGGTGAGCAGGGTGACGGTCAGTCCCAGCCGGTGGGCGGCCGGGAGGAATCCCTCGGTGACCGAGTCGGTCGGGTTCAGGGCAAGCAGGTACAACCGCATGAGGGGGCACTCCGCGCTCGGATCCGGTGGTCCGACGGTTCCGGATCACCGGGCGAGAGCCTAGGTTAGGCACACCTAACCCTGTCAATTCGCCGCGACACGGCCCCGGTTGCTTCCGGAGATCAATTGTGTGGTTAAGGTGAGCCTCCCCTTACCTCGTTGGTGTCGTCGTTGTGTCGAGGAGCGTCCGTGACCCTGGCTCCGGTGTACCCTGCTGCTCCTGCCGTGAGCTGCTCCGCCCTGACCGGCTCGGCGCTCCGCAGGCTCGCGGCGCTCTGCCCCGCCCTCGACGCGCGGGTCGCGGAAGCCGGTTCGCGGACCCCCCAGGGGTGGGCCGACGGCGCCGAGCTGGCCGGCGGTCCCGGGTTCCTGGACGCCCTGCTCGCCGCCGAGACCCTGCGGGTGGAGCACGACCACGGCCGTACTCCGCGTCCCGACGTCGCGGCCTCCCGTGCGCTGCACGACTACCTCTGGTCCGTCGGCCTGCTGATGAGCGGTCCCTGGTGCCTGGAGCGCCGCGTCCCGCGGCTTCGGCCCCGGGATGTCCGCGTCAGCCTCACCACCGGGGCGTTCTCCGTCGTTCCGGGCGGCTTCGCCTGCCTCCCCGGCGATCCGGCCGCCGGGCTGCCGGGTGTACGGGTGCTGCCGCACGAGGAGGCCCTGCGTGCGGAGTTGCGCGCCGGGTTCGCCGGCCATGTGCGCCCGCTGCTGGCCGCGATCGCCCCGCGGGTGCGCCGGGGGCCCCGTGCGCTGTGGGGCATGGCGGGCGACGACCTTGTCTCCGGCGTCTGGTACCTCGGCCGGATGCTGGGGGAGGAGGAGCGGGGTGTGCGGGCCGCGTCCGAACTGCTGCCGGGGCCCGTCGCCCCGTTCCCCGGCGGCGCGGACTTCCGCCGCCTGGCGGGCCGCGAGGGCCGGACGTACCCGACCCGCACCCGAACCGGCTGCTGCCTGTACTACACGATCCGTCCGGCCGAGGCATGCGGCACGTGCCCCCGCACGGGTGACGCGGAGCGGCTGCGCCGGCTCGAGGGCGACACCTCCGGCTGAACCGGTTTTCCCCCGTACGGGTGACGCCGGGCGGCTGTCCCGGCTTGAGGGCGACACCTCCGGCTGAACCGGTTTTCCCCCGTACGGGTGACGCCGGGCGGCTGCGCCGGCTCGAGGGCGACGGGGCCCGCTGAACCGGTCCTGCCGGGACCGCTTCCACGACACGCTCCTGATGGACGATCTATGTGGCGACTTGTCCTATTCGCCACATAATTTGAGGTCATGACGAAACGACAGTTCATGTACCTCGGCTGTGTGGCTCTCATGGTGACCTCGGGCCTGGGCGTGGCGGCACCGGCAGGCGCCCGCACCACCTACGACGTGGTCCCCGGCGGATCGATCCAGCTCGCGGTCGACCGGGCCCGCCCCGGGGACACCATCGACATCGCCCCCGGGGTCTACCGGGAGAGCGTCCTCATCAGGAAGTCCGACCTGACGCTGCGCGGCGCCGGCGACCGGACCGTCCTCATGCCGTCCACGGCCAAGCCGACACACGTCTGCGGCCTGGGCGGCAACGGCATCTGCGTGCTGGGCACCGACGCGAAGCCCGCCACCAACGTCCGGATCCACTCGCTGACGGTGTCGAAGTTCAAGAAGAACGGCATCTGGGCGTCGCGCACCAACAAGCTGAGCATCCGCGAGGTCACCGCGGTGGCGAACGGCAACTGGGGCATCGCCCAGGAGCGGTCCCTGCGGTCCGAGATCCGGGGGAACGCGGCCCGTGACAACGCGGACGCGGGCATCTTCGTGTCGAACACCATCGACGCCGAGGCCGGTGCCGTCAACACCCGGCGCACCGTGGTCATGGACAACCTGCTTGCCGGGAACCGCATCGGCGTCACCGTCCGCCGCCTGCGCAACCTGTACGTGAACAACAACGTCATCACCGGCAACTGCGCCGGCATGTTCGTCGTGGGCGACGAGGGCGTCCCGCGGACGGGCGACCTGACCGTGCGCGGCAACCGCGTGCACCACAACAACAAGGCGTGCGCCAAGACCGCACGCCTTCCGAGGATCCAGGGCGCGGGCATCGTCCTCACCGGCGTCGAGGGCGCGACCGTCGCCTCCAACGCCGTCTGGAGCAACGTCGGAACCTCCCCGTTCTCCGGCGGGATCGTGCTCTTCAAGAGCATCGTGGGCGCCCCCAACACCGGCAACCTGATCCAGTCGAACATGCTGCTGGCCAACCGCCCCGCGGACCTCGCCAACCGGGACACCGGCACCGGCAACGTCTTCTCCGGCAACTACTGCCGCGTCTCCCAGAACGCGGGGACGTGCGCATGACGACCGGCACGACCGGCACGACCGGCACGGCTGCGCACGGCACGGACACCCTGGCGGGCGCCGTCCGCACCGCGACCCCGCCGTCGATGCGGCTGAGGGAACTCGTCTTCGGCGCCGCCCTCGCCGCCTCGGTCCGGGCCGCCGCCCGGCTCGGCGTCGCCGACGCGCTGGGGGAGTCCCCGGCCACCGCCGAGGAGCTCGCGGAGTCCGTCGGGGCGGACCCCCGGTCCCTGCGGCGGATGATGCGGGCGCTGACCTGCTACGGCATCTTCGCGGAGCAGGCCGGCGGCACGTTCGCCCACACCGAGATGTCGCGGCTGCTGCGGGAGGACGACCCGCACAGCCTGAAGTACATCTCCCTGTGGTGCACCGAGCCGTGGACCTGGGACGCCTGGCCGCGCCTCGACGAGGCGGTCCGCACGGGCGGCAGCGTTTTCGGCGGCCTGTACGGCAAGGGCTTCTTCGACTACCTCCACGAGGACGCCCACGAGTCCGCGCACGTCTTCAACCAGGCCATGACGACCTCCAGCGTGCAGTCGGCGCTGGACGTGGCGGAACTGCTCGACCTCACGGGAGCGGCCACCGTCGCGGACATCGGCGGCGGTCAGGGCCACGTCCTGGCGAGCCTGCTGGAGAAGAACCCCGGCCTGCGGGGAACGCTGCTGGACCTGCCGCGCGTCGTCGCCAACGCCGATCCCCGGCTGCGGGACGGCGGTTCCCTCGCCGGCCGGGTCACCATCGTCCCCGGCGACTGCCGGGAGTCCATCCCCGTCGAGGCGGACGTCTACATCATCAAGAACATCCTGGAATGGGACGACGACAGCACCCGCAGGACCCTGCGCAACGTCGTCGCGGCCGCCCGTCCGGGCGCCAGGGTGGTGGTCATCGAGAACCTCGTCGACGACACCCCGTCGATGAAGTTCACCACCTCGATGGACCTGCTGCTGCTTCTCAACGTGGGCGGCGCGAAGCACACCCGGGAGAGCATGGCCGCCAGGATGGCGGACGCCGGCCTCGCCGTCGGCGACGTCCGACCGGTCAACGCGTACCTGCACGCGTTCGACAGCGTCACACCCGGCGGCTGACCGCCGGGCCGCCTCCCCCTCGCCGGCTCCGCGTCCGCACGCGGAGCCGGCGGGCCGTTTCATCCCTTCGCCGCACGCTCCCAGCGGTAGAACTCGCGGGCCATGGCGTCCTTGGGGCCGCGCCAGGTCTTCGGGTCGTACGCGCTGACGTAGGCGGAGAGCCTGTCGCTGATGTCACGGAACTCGGGGTGGTCCGCCACCTTGGCCACCGCCGGCCCCGGCGGCCGGTCGGCTTCGATCAGATGGAGGTAGACATCGCCGAACTGGAAGAGGCTGCGCCGGGTCACCCCGACCAGGTCGGGCAGTTCGCCCCGGTCGGAGGCCTCGAACACCTCGGCGATGTCGGGGGCCGAGTCCGGTGCCATACGGGCGACGATGAGGGCGTGGTGCATCGAGGGGGTTCCCTTCGGTGGGCGGTCAGTCGGAGTGGACCGAGACCGGCGCGCCGTGCTCCCGGGCCCGCTGCTCGATCTTCTCCTTGATGAGGGCCATCTGGACCTTGGAGTTCTTGTTGATGTTGTCGGTCATCCAGTCGTCGTCGACCGGGGCGTCCGGCTTCATCGCGAAGTCCTGGGTCCAGTGCATGAGGACTCCGCCGGGCGTCCGGTCGTACTTCCAGCGGATGTCCATGTGCTGGAAGGGACCCGTCTCCACCCGGCGGGCGCTGACGGTCCTCGCACCGGGGTCGACGACGCGCTCCGACACCCAGCTCCACACCGTGCCGTTCTCGTCCGGGTGCATGGTCAGCCGGAACCTCGTCCGGTTGCCCTCGCGCTCCAGGATCTCGACGGAGGCGTACTCGCTGAACAGCCGTGGCCAGTTCTCGATGTCGTTGGTGACCTCCCAGACGAGGTCCATGGGAGCGTTGATGACGATCTTGTTCTCGGTGTGCCCGGACACTTCAGGCTCCTGCCATGAGGGAGTTGTTGACGAGGTCGAGGAACTCACGCGGGGTCTTGCAGCGGTCCGCGTCCTGGGGGAGTGAGCGGCCGTAGCGGTTCTCGAGCTCCCCGACGATGCCGAGCAGGCCGAGGGAGTCGAGGCCGTACTCGTCGAACCGCGCCTCGGGGCGGCCGCCCATCTCCGCGGGGTCGACGGTGACGCCGGCGCCCTTCTTCATCAGGGCGGCCAGCTCTTCGATGGTCAGCTTGGAGATCTGCATGGTCATGACGTCCTCCTTCTCAGGGTTCTTCACCGGGCGTCGGCGCCGTGCCGCAGCACGAGCGCCGCGTTCGAGCCCATGAGTCCCCGGCTCAGCACCAGGGCCGTGCGCAGCTCGGCAGGGCGCGGCCTGCCGGTGACCACCTCCAGTTCGTGGCACACGTCGAAGACGTTCGGCGTGGGCGGGACGACGCCTTCCTGAAGGGCGAGTACGGCGGCGGCGGTGTCCAGCACGGGCGCTCCGCAGTACGCCCGGCCCGTGCCGGCCTTGGGCGCCGTCACCGGCACCCGCCGGCCGTGCGTCCCCAGCGCGTCGGCGAGCGCCAGGGCCTCGGCGCGGTCCGCGTCCGGGATGCCGAGCGCGTCCGCGAAGACGACGTCGACCTCCTCGGGCGCGCACCCGGCCTCCGCCAGGGCTCCCCGGATCGCCCGGGCCAGCCCCTCGCGCGAGGCCTCCCACCGGGAGGCCCCGGTGAACGTCGCCGCGTGACCGGCCACCACGGCGCGGACCGGGGCTTCGCGGCGGCGGGCCGCCGACTCCGCCTCCACGACGAGCATGGCCCCGCCCTCCGCGGGCACGAAGCCGCTCGCGCCCGCGGTGAAGGGCCGGTAGGCCCGCTCCGGGTCCTCGCTCGTGCTGAGCTCCCGGTAGCCGAGCTGGCAGACCAGCGAGTACGGCGCGAGCGGCGCCTCCGCCGCCCCGATCACGACCGCGTCCGTGCCCCGGCCGATGGCCCGGGCCGCGTGCGCGAGGGCGTCGAGACCGCCCGCCTCGTCACTGGCCACCACACCGCAGGGGCCCTTGAACCCGCCGCGGATGGAGATCTGGCCCGTGCTCGCCGCGTAGAACCAGGCGATGGACTGGTACGGGCCCACATAGCGCGAGCCCTGCCCCCACAGCCGCTGCAGCTCCCGCTGGCCGAACTCGCCGCCGCCGGAACCGGCCGCCGTGACCACACCCACGGCGAACGGCGACCCGCCGCAGTCGCCCGCGGAGATCCGCGCGTCGGCCAGCGCCATGTCGGCCGCCGCCATCGCGAAGTGCGTGAACCGGTCGGTCTGGACGAGGTAGCGCTCCTCGACCAGGGACTCGGGGTCGAAGCCGCGGACCTCTCCGGCGACCCGGACCGGCATGCGGTCGCAGCCTTCACGCGTGATGTGGTCGAGGACGCTGACGCCCTCCCGGGTGGACTTCCAGAAGGCGTCGGTACCGACCCCGTTGGGGGCGACGACACCGATTCCGGTGACGACCGGTCGCCGGTCCTGCCGAGGACTCATGGTGTCCTCCCTCCTGGCCGGGTCAGGACGACGGCGGACTGGAACCCGCCGAATCCGCTGCCGACCGAGAGCACGTTGCGCAGCCTGAGGGCGCGCGCCGTGCGCGGCACATAGTCGAGATCGCACTCGGGGTCGGGGGTCTCGTAGTTCGCCGTCGGCGGCACCACCTGGTGGGCCAGTGCCAGCACACAGGCGACGACCTCGATCGCCCCGATCGCCCCGAGCGAGTGGCCCACCATCGACTTGATGGAACTCATCGGGACCTTGTACGCGTGGGACCCGAGCGACTGCTTCACGGCGGCCGTCTCGTGCCGGTCGTTCTGCTGCGTACCGGAACCGTGCGCGTTGACGTAGTCGATGTCCGACCCGTCGAGCCGCGCGTGGTCCAGGGCGCTGTCGATGGCCCGAGCCATCTCCAGACCCTCACGGGTGAGCCCCGTCATGTGGTAAGCGTTGCCGAACGTGGCGTAGCCGCCGACCTCGCAGTACACCGTGGCACCGCGGGCCCGTGCGTGCTCGAGTTCCTCCAGGACGAGCACGGCTCCGCCCTCGCCCATCACGAACCCGTCACGGCGCGCGTCGAAGGGGCGGGAGGCATGGGCCGGATCGTCGTTGTTGGGTGACGTGGCCTTGATCGCGTCGAAGCACGCCACGGTGATGGGGGAGATGGGCGAGTCCGAGGCCCCGGCGATGCAGACGTCGACCCTGCCCTCCTCTATCGCGTGGAAGGCGTAGCCGATCGCGTCCAGGCCGGAGGTGCAGCCAGTGGACACGGTCTGCACCGGACCGTGGGCGCCCGTCTGCTCGGCGACCTCGGAGGCGAGGGCGCTGGGCGAGAACGCCCGGTGCAGATGCGGCTCCGCCTCGCCCGGATCCACGTCCCAGCGCCGGCCCGAACCGCTGACCCTGACGTAGTCGTGCTCCAGACGGGTGGTGCCGCCCACGGCGGTGCCGAGCGACACCCCGATCCGCCAGGGGTCCTCCTTCTCCGGGTCGAGACCGGCGTCCCGGAGCGCCTCCCGGGCGGCGACCATGGCGAACTGGACGTACCTGTCCGCGCGCCGCACCTCCTCCGGCCCCAGCCCGTGCTCCGCCGGGTCGAAGTCGCACTCGGCGGCGATCCGGGAACGGAAGCCGGCCGGGTCGAAGAGGGTGATGCCGCGTGTCGCCGTGCGGCCGTCGGCCAGGAGGTCCCAGAACGCCGGTATCCCGACACCCCCCGGCGCGACTATGCCGACACCGGTGACCGCCACGCGCCGGGTCATGAAGCCGTCCCGGTGCGTTCCGGCGGCCGGTGGGCGGCCCCTGCCTCCGCTCCCGGCGTCTCCTCGGTGTCGACGTGGCCCAGCTCCGGCCGCGGGGCCAGCGGCCCGAGGTGGAAGACCATCCGGGCCTGCGTGCTGCCGACGTTGCGGAAGCGGTGGCGGACATAGGGCGGGATGAACAGCCCCTGGTCCGGCCGGATCGGCAGCGTCTCGTCGTCGAGGTCGACTTCCATCTCCCCGCACACGACGTACACGAACTCCTCCGAGTACGGGTGGTAGTGCTCGCCGATGCGGTCGCCGGGCTCGACGGTCGCCAGGCCCATGAAGCCGCTCGTGGCGCCCACCGCCGTGGGCGTGAGCACGGCGCGCAGGTCGCCGCCGCGTTTGGTGTTGTGCTGGGTCTCACTGAGGTCGACGATGCGATGGGGTGTGGTCATGACGGGTTCCTCCACGTGGCCGTGCGTGTGGCGCCGGCGTTTCGGGTTTGCGCGTACCGGTGCGGCCGGTCGCACGGGTCAGGGGGCGTGGCGGTCGGTGATCGGGCGCATGTCGGCGGACGACAGCAGCTTGGACATGTCCTCCCGAGTCGCCGGGGCGTCGATGCCCAGTGCCTCGCTGTCCAGCAGGCGGGACAGCATGGCCGCCTTGCGCGGGCCGTGCGCCCCGATCACCTGCAGCGGCGCCGCGTCACCGGAACCGCGCACGTCGACCAGGCGTACGACGATGTCGTCCCGCTGGAAGATCGTGCTGCTGTCGATCGGGGTCGACGGGTCGCCCGCCGCCGCCTCGTCCTGCCCGGCGAGCAGCCGCGCCAGCGCCATGCCGCAGCCGGGTTTGGCCGGGTAGTACAGCGCGTGCCGCTTGACGGCCTCGTCGTCGGTGCCCGCGGAGGCCAGGTGGTGCACCGCGGGAAGCGCCGCCCGGGTGAAGAACACCCGCGCGGAGTCGGGGTCGTTGAGGTCCCGGTCCTGCTCCAGGTAGGGGTTGATGGCCTCCTCGACGGCCCGTACCTCGGGCTGCCGGGCCACATGGCGCAGCGCGGCCATCAGGTCGCCCTCCACCTCGACGGCCCGCACCACGCGGTTGCCGTGCATGAAGAGCGAGGTCCTGCGCAGCCGGGTGTGCTCGTCGACCTTCGACCGGGGCGAGCGGTAGCCCGCGAGGATGTCCGCCACGACCTTCTCGCTGCCCGGCTTCACCGTGAAGGTGAGCGCGTGGCGCACCACGTTGTCACCCACTCGGGGGAACGGCTGCAGTCCGCCGTGCGTCGCGTCGGCGGCCGGCGGCGTGTGCAGCCGGCCCGTCTCGCGCAGCACGCTGAAGCGCAGCGACCGGGTGTCCCGGACGCAGTTGTGCAGCGGCCGTACCGTCTCGACGTGCTCCTCGCTGTTCACCCAGGCGAGGAAGGGCGGGGCGCTCTCCCACTCGCTGGTGATCAGCCACTGCGAGGGGTTCTCGATCGACTGGCACAGCTGGTCGCTGATGTGGCCCGGCACCGACGCGACCTGGTTGCGCATGTGCTCGTAGGCCTTGAGGAAGTTCTGCTGAGCGCCGTCATGAAGGTCCAGCAGCAGTACGACACGCAGCCTGGAGCCGTCGAAGGCCGACTGCGATATACGTTCCGAAAGCGTTGTCATGATGCACGCATCTCCTTCGAGACGGTGGGGCCGCCGCGTGCGGTGCACGAAGCCGGCCAGGGGTGTCAGGCTTCGATCCTGTGCCGGTACCACGGGTGGCGCGAGATGTGTGAACCAGGTGGGTGAACCGGGCGATCGAGCCCCTCCCGCCAGGGCATGGAAACCCCATTCCCCCCTACCGGCGGCTGGAGCTGGAGCTACTGATGGAAGAACACATCGACGAGCGCGTACCGGTACTCATCGTGGGCGGCTCCCTGGTGGGGCTGTCCTCCTCGCTGTTCCTCGGCCGGCTCGGCGTCGGGCACATGCTGGTGGAGAGACACGCGGGCACGTCGAGGCATCCGCGCGGCCGGGGCAACAACGTCCGCACCATGGAGCTGTTCCGGGTGGCCGGGGCCGAACCGCTCATCCACCGGGCCGCCTCGCTCCTCGCCGGCAACCACGGCATCTTCCAGACCCCCTCGCTCCACGGCGACGCCGGCGAGTGGCTGCTGAAGGAGATCGACCCCGGCAACGGGATCGCCCGCTTCAGCCCGTCCGGGTGGTGCGTGTGCAGCCAGAACGACCTCGAGCCGGTGCTGCTCGACTGCGCCCGCAAGCTCGGCGGCGACCTGCGCTACTCCACCGAGCTGGTGTCGTTCGAGCAGGACGGGGACGGCGTCACCGCCGTCGTGCGGGAGCGCGACTCGGGGCGGCGCAGGACCGTGCGAGCCGACTACCTGATCGCGGCCGACGGGCCCCGCAGCCCGATCCGCCGGCAGCTCGGCATCGGCCAGACGGGGCACGGGGACCTCTTCCACAACGTCAGCATCACGTTCCGCTCGCGCGGGCTCGCGGACGTCGTCGGCGAGCGGCGCTTCATCGTCTGCTACCTCACCGCCGAGGGCGCGGACGGAGCTCTGCTGCCCGTGGACAACATCGAGAACTGGGTCTTCCACGCACCCTGGCAGCCGGACACCGGCGAGACGCTGGAGGACTTCACCGACGAGCGCTGCGCCGAGCACATCCGCCGGGCCGTCGGCGCGCCCGGCATCGACGTGGAGATCACCGGAAAGGCCCCCTGGCACGCCGCCGAGCGGGTCGCGGAACGGTACGGCCAAGGCCGGGTCTTCCTCGCCGGGGACTCCGCCCACGAGATGTCACCCACCGGTGCCTTCGGCTCCAACACCGGCATCCAGGACGCCCACAACCTCGCCTGGAAGCTCGCCCTCGTCCTCGACGGCTCCGCCGGTCCCGGCCTGCTGTCCAGCTACGAGGCCGAGCGCCGTCCGGTGGCGGAGGCCACCGGCGAGCGCGCGTCGGCCCGGTCGGCGGAGCACAGCCATCCGGGCTACACGCCCGGCCCCGAGATGGTCGGCGGACGCCGGCGCGGCATGCTCACGGTGGCCATGGGCTACCGCTACCCGCACGGCGCCGTCGTCGGCGCCGATCCCGGCATGGCGGTCGTACCCGATCGGATGGACCTCTCCGGGGACCCCGGCACCCGGGCCCCGCACATGTGGCTGCACCCGCACGACAGCGAGCGGACGATGTCCACGCTCGACCTGTACGAGCGCAACTTCGTGCTGCTCACCGGCTCCGGCGGCACACCGTGGCACACGGCGGCCGCCAAGGTCGCCGAGAAGCTGTCCGTCACCCTGGACGCCTACCGGATCGGCACCGAACCGCACGCGGAACTCGTCCCCGAGTCCGGTGACTGGGCCGAGCTGCACGGCACGACGGACGAGGGCGCCGTGGTGGTGCGCCCCGACGGCTTCGTGGCCTGGCGGGCGCCCGGGGCGGTCCGCGACCCGGAGACGGCCCTGCTCGACGTCATGAAGGCCCTGCTCCACCGCGCCTGACCGGCGCCCTGCGTCCTCACGGCCGCCGTGGCGGCAGCCGGTGCGGTCGGTCCGACCTCGGTCAGCCGCCCGCGCGCCGCCACGGCGGCCGTGTACGTGCGGCCGCCGCCGGGCGGACCGGTCCGATACTCGCCCGCTCGATCAGCCCGGGGACCGGCACCCGGACCGTCCGCGCGGGGGCTCCGTCGAGCAGGGCCACGAGTTCGGCCGCCGCGCCGCGGCCGAAGGAGACCGTGTCCCGGGAGAGGGCCGCGAGCCACGGGTCGACCAGGCGGCACAGGGCCGAGTCCTCCCAGGCGATGATCGACACGTCCTCGGGCACGGCACAGCCGAGACCCGTCGCCACGGCGACCCCGGCCACGGCCATCACGTCGTTGTCGTACACCAGAGCGGTCGGCGGCGCCTCGCCCGAGAGCACTCCGCGGGTGACGGCGGCGCCCTCCGCGTCCGAGTAGTCGGTGGTGACGGAGCGGACCTCGGTCAGCCCCAGCCGCTCGGCCTGCGCCCGCAGCGAACGGATGCGCCGCTCGGTGTGGGCGAGACCGGGCAGCCCGGCGATGTGCACGATGCGCCGGTGCCCCAGCGTGTGGAGCCTGCCGACGACGGAGGCCATCGCACCGGCGTCGTCCGCCCACAGCGTGGACAGCCCCGGACCGCCCTCCTCGGGGGCGCCACCGATCACCACGCCCGGCAGTCCCAGCTCGGCGAGCAGCGCCGGCCGCGGGTCGTCGGAGCGCGGGTCGACGACGAGGACGCCGTCCACCCGGTGCTCGGCCCACCAGCGGCGGTACACCGCGCACTCGGCGTCCAGGTCCTCCACCACCTGGAAGAGCAGACCGAGATGGCGCTCGGACAGCGCCTCCTGGATCCCGGAGATCAGCTGGAGGAAGAACGAGTCGACGCCGAGTGTCCCCGCGGGCCGTGCGACCACCAGGCCCACCGTCGCCGCGCCCTCCCCGGACAGTGCGCGGGCGGCGGCGCTCGGCCGCCAGCCCAGCTGGTCGGCGACCCGGCGCACCCGGTCGCGGGTGGCTTCGGAGACTCCCGGCCGGTCGTTGAGCGCGAAGGACACGGCGGTCTCGGAGACCCCCGCGCGGCGGGCGATGTCCTTGATCCGCGGTCGCCGCGCGGGGGACCGCCCCCGCTGCGGCGCGTCCTCGGCGGACGGAGGATTCGCTGCCACCCGTGCTCCCTTCCCGGTCGGTCGGCCCAGTGCACTAAAGCGCTTGAGTGGCTGAACTCTAAAGCGCATTAGTCGATCACGCAACCCTGCGTGCAAACGTCTCTGAGCTGCGAAGATGTCAGGGGAGCGGAATTTTCTTCGCTCAGTGCATTGACTTTCCGCCGGAACGCGATGCAGGGTCTGCTCCCAGCGTCCGCGGCATCCCGTGCACCGGATGCAGCCCACGCCGGGCCGAGCAAAGGAGCCGATCCACCGTGCCTATCCCCCGCCGTACCGCCCGCAGAACCGCCGCCACCGCCGCCGTCCTCGCCGTCGTCCTCCCGCTCAGCGCCTGCGGAGGCGCGTCCGGCGCCGGCGGCGAGGCGGACGCCTCCGGCAAGGTCGAGGGCAGCATCACCTTCCAGACCTGGAACCTGCGGGCCGGTTTCAAGCCCTACTTCACCGGTCTCATCGCCGACTTCGAGAAGGAGTACCCCGGCACCGAGGTGAAGTGGGTCGACCAGCCCGCCGAGGGCTACGCCGACAAGCTCAGCGCCGACGCCGCCGGCGGCACCCTCCCGGACGTCGTCAACGTCTCCCCGGACCTGCTCGCCCCGCTGGCCAAGGCCGGCCTCGCGCTCGACCTCGACCAGGCGGCCGCGAAGTACGAGAAGGAGTACCTGCCGGGCGCCTGGGCAGGCCACCGGGTCCCGGGCCTGGAGGGCACCTACGCCTTCCCGTGGTACCTCAACACCGGCCCGCTGTTCTACAACAAGCGCCTCTTCCGGGAGGCCGGGCTCGACCCGGAGAAGCCTCCGACGACGTACGGCGAACTCTTCGACCAGTCGCTGCGGATCGCGGAGAAGAGCAAGGGCGAGATCGCCACACTGGCCAACATCCCCACCATCGAGGACTTCGGCCGCTACGGCGTGCCGCTGATGAACGACGAGGGCACCGCCTTCACCTTCAACGACGCCAAGGGGGTCGAACTCCTTTCCAAGTACAAGGAGTTGTACGACGCCAAGGCGCTCGACCCGCAGGCGCTCACCGCGACGCCCGAGTCGGCGGGCAAGAAGTTCCTCACCGAGGCGGTGGCGATGAACCCGGGCTCCGCGCTGGACCTGGAGAAGTTCCGGAAGCAGGCCCCGACGCTGTACGACAACATCGGGATCACCGAGCAGATCAGCAACACCGGCAAGGACAACATGTACGTGATGGGCGTCATGGTGAACGCCCGGACCAAGCAGACGCCGGCCGCCGTCGCCTTCGCCCACTTCGTCACCGACGCCCAGCGCCAGATGGAGTTCGCCAAGCAGGTCGCCATCTTCCCGAGCACCGCGGGCTCCCTCGACGACCCGTACTTCACCGAGGAGGACGGTACCGACGCCACCAGGGTGCGGATCGCCGCCGCCAGGTCCCTGAAGACCGCGGTCAACTACACCCCGGTGCTGCTGAGCGAGCAGATGAAGACCGAACTGCGCAACGCCGTCGCGAGGGCGCTCCAGGGCAAGGAGAGCCCCAAGGAAGCGCTTGACAACGCTGTCAAGGCCTGTGACCGGCTGCTGAAGCAGAGCTGAGACCCGGACGAGCAAGGACCCGGCCATGACGACCCCCACCACCTCACCGGCTTCGACCCCCGGCAGGACGGCGAAGAGGCGCGCCCCGAGCGGCCGGCCGCCCGCCGGCCGCCCGAGGGGCGGAAGGAGCCGGATCAGACGGCAACTGCCCATGAGCCCCTGGCTGTTCGCGGCCCCGGGAATGCTGGTCGCCGGCGCGTTCAGCCTCTACCCGTTCCTCTCCACGGTGGCCAACTCCTTCACGGACCGCCGGGCGCTGCTGCCCGGCAGCTTCGTCGGACTGGACAACTACCGGGAGATGCTCGGCGACGAGATGTTCTGGATCGGCCTGCGCAACAGCACGCTGTACGTGCTCGGCGTCGTGCCCGCGCTGGTCGTCCTGCCGCTGCTGCTGGCGCTGCTCGTGGAGAAGCAGATCCCGGGCATCACGTTCTTCCGCTCCGCGTTCTACACCCCGGTCGTCGCCTCCATCGTGGTGGTCGGCCTGATCTGGGTGTGGCTGCTGGACGAACGCGGCCTGGTGAACTCGATGCTGGAGGTGGTGGGGGCCGGCCCGGTCGGCTTCCTCAGCGACCAGTGGCTGCTCCTGCTGAGCGCCATGGCGGTCACGGTCTGGAAGGGCCTCGGCTACTACATGATCATCTATCTGGCCGCGCTGGGGAACGTCCCGCGCGAGCTGCACGAGGCGGCGTCCGTGGACGGCGCGGGAGCCGTACGCCGGTTCCTCACCGTCACGGTGCCCGCGGTCCGCTCCACCATGGTGCTGGTGGGCGCCCTCTCCTCGGTGGCCGCCTTCAAGGTCTTCTCCGAGGTGTACCTGATGGCGGGCCCCGACGGAGGCCCCGCGGGCGAGGACACCACCCTCGTCATGCTCGTCCAGCGCACCGGCACCGGGCTCTCCGGCCGGGTCGGCTACTCCGCGGCGATATCGGTGGTCGTCTTCGTCGTCACCGTCGCCCTGATGCTGCTGGTGCTGCGCGCCGACCGCAAGGAGGACGCATGAGCCGGCCCAGGGACCGCGCGGAGCGGCGGGAGGAAGGCACGGCCGCCCCGGGCCGGCGCCGGAGCCGGGACACCGGCCGCGGGAGCGGCCGCCGGATGCCCGGGTGGGAGATCGCGCTGAGGTACGCGCTGCTGCTGGCGGTCCTCGCACTGACCGTCGGACCGTTCCTGTGGCAGCTGTCCACCTCGCTCAAGGGGCCGCACGAGGACATCTTCGCCTCCCCGCCGTCCTTCCTTCCCGAACAGCCCACGTTCGACAACTACGTCCGCGTCGCCGAGACCATCCCCGTGTGGGACTACGCCCTCAACTCGCTCACCGTCGCGGTCGTCAACGTCGTGGCCAACTGCGCGGGCGCCGCCCTCGCCGGCTACGCCCTCGCCCGGCTGCGCTACCGGGGCCGCCGGGCCGCCACGCTCGTGTTCATCCTGGCGATGCTCGTGCCCGTCGAGGGCATCATCATCGCCCTGTTCACGACCATGCGCGGGCTCGGGCTCAACGACACCCTCGCCGGCGTGGTGCTGCCGCTGTCGATCTCCGCGCTGAACGTGCTGCTGATGCGCAACGCCTTCCTCAACCTGCCCTACGAGGTGGAGGAGGCGGCGTTCGTCGACGGCGCGAACGTCTGGCAGCGGTTCGTCCGGATCGCGCTGCCCTCGGTCAAGGGCACTCTGGCGGTCGTCGCCATCCTCTCCTTCATGGGCGCCTGGGACGACTTCCTCTGGCCGCTGATCGTGCTCAGCGATCCCCAGAACTTCACCCTCACCATCGGGCTCAACTACCTGCACGGCACCTTCGCCGACGACGAGCGCCTCGTCGCGGCGGGCACGATCATCGCCGTACTGCCGCTGGTCGTCCTGTTCGCCTGCCTCCAGCGCTACTTCTTCCGCGGCGTGGGAGAGGGAGCCGTCAAGGGCTGATGCACCGTCAACACCACGGGTCCGCTGGAGAAGCGGGCCTTCCCCGACCCTCCGAGGAGCCTCGGACGTCCATGTCCTCACGCGTGCGCTTCGGCGCCAACTACACCCCGAGCCGGGGCTGGTTCCACCACTGGCTCGACTTCGACCTCGACGCCGTACGGGCCGACCTGGACTCCGTCGCGGCACTGGGTCTCGACCACGTCCGGGTCTTCCCGCTCTGGCCGGTCTTCCAGCCCAACCGCACCCTGATCCGCCCACGGGCCGTGGAACAGCTCGTCCAGCTCGCCGACGCCGCCGCCGAACGCGGGCTCGACGTCAACGTCGACGGACTCCAGGGGCACCTGTCGAGCTTCGACTTCCTGCCGTCGTGGACGCAGACCTGGCACCGCCGCAACATCTTCACGGACCCCGAGGTGGTGGCGGGCCAGGCCGCGTATCTGCGCACCCTCGCCCAGGCCCTCGCCGACCGGCCCAACTTCATCGGCATGACCGTCGGCAACGAGGTCAACCAGTTCTCCGCCGGACCGCACCCCGACCCCGACCGGATCACACCGGCGCAGGCGGAGCACTGGCTCGGCGCCCTGCTGGCCGCCTGCGAGGAGGGCGCGCCCGGCAGACTGCACCTGCACGCCGAGTACGACGCCGCCTGGTACCAGGACGACCAGCCGTTCACCCCCGCGCACTCGGCCCGGCTGGGCGCCGTCACCGCCGTGCACTCCTGGGTCTTCAACGGCACGGCCCAGCGCCACGGCCGCACCGGCACGGCGACCGAGCACCACGCCGCGTACCTCGTCGAACTCTCCAAGGCGTGGGCGGACGAGCCGCACCGCCCGGTGTGGCTGCAGGAGGTCGGCGCGCCCGCACCGCTGGTCCCCGCCGAGCACGCGGCCGCCTTCACCGAGGCGACCGTCGCCAACGTCCTCGACTGCGAGGACCTGTGGGGCGTCACCTGGTGGTGCTCGCACGACGTGTCGCGCTCACTGGCGGACTTCCCCGAACTCGAGTACGGCCTGGGCCTGATGACCAGCGACCGGGAGGTCAAGCCGATCGGGCGGGCCATCGCCCGCGCCGTCCGCGGGCAGCGGGAGCGCCCGCACCGGCCGGCCCCCCGGACCACGGCGCTCGTCGTCGACGCGGGCGACGAGGCCACCGCCCCGCGCCGCTCGGTCTGCGCGCCGGGCGGCGCCGTCTTCGAGGCGTTCGCCCGGCTCACCGCGGACGGGGCCCGGCCGGCCGCCGTCCTGGCAGGACGGGCCGACGACCCCGGGCACCTCGCCGCCCGGGGCATCACCGAGGTGGTCACCCCGGACGAGGTCCGATGACGCACCCGACCGGCCCGACCGCCGACCGGCCCCACCGGCGACCGGCCCGACCGGCGCCGGCAGTCGGGACGGCCCGCGCCCCGGGCCGCTCCGGTACCGTCCCGGGCCGCTCCGGTACCGCCCCGGGGCACCGGCCGGGCCGGACGCCCGGCCACGGGCTTCGGGCCACGGGACCTACCCTGGCCCGGCACCTGCCCGTACCGCCCCTGACCGTCCCGCCCGCAGCGGAGAGACCACTCCCGCACCGCACCGTCCCTCGCCGACCACCGACACGGAGCACACCATGACCCAGCCCATCGCCCCCCGCCGCCGCAGCGTGGTCATCGCGGGAATGGCGGGTGCCGCGGCCGCCCTCCTCCCCCCGGGGCGGGCCGCCGCCGCGCCGCTCGCCGGCGGCACCGCCGAGGCCGCGGCGACCGGGGACCTCCGGCCGTACGCCTCCTACTGGTTCCCCGACTCGCTGCCCGCCGGGACCCCCGGCGAGGGCGTCACCTGGCGCAGCCTCGGCACCTGGCGGGCCGAGGACGACCCGGACCTGCCCTTCAACACCGCGGCCGTGCCGCTGGCCGAGCGCTTCACACCCGTCCCGCCGAACCGCACCGCACGCACCGGCCAGGCCCGCGTCCAGTCGCTGGTCTCCTTCGGGCACACCTCCGGCAACCCCTCCCAGGGCGCGCCGACCGCCGACCACTACGCGCTGACGCACTGGGCGTACCTCGACGAACTCGTCTTCTGGGGCGGCTCGGCGGGGGAGGGCCTGATCCTGGCCCCGAACGCTCCCGTCGTGGACGCCGCCCACCGCAACGGCGTCCCCGTCCTCGGCACCGTGTTCCTGCCGCCCGTGCACTGGGGCGGCGACCTGCGGTGGACCCGCGACCTGGTGCGGCGCGACTCCCTGGGCCGCTTCCCCCTCGCCGCGAAGCTGGTCGAGGTCGCCACGGCCCACGGCTTCGACGGCTGGTTCGTCAACGCGGAGACGGAGGGCGGCGACGCGGCCCTCGGCGCCGAGATGCTCGCCTTCGTGCGGGACCTCAAGGCGCGCGGCGACTCCGCCGGGCTGCGCGTCACCTGGTACGACGCGATGACGGCCGGCGGCGCGGTGTCCTGGCAGGGCGCGCTCAACGAGCGGAACCAGGACTTCTTCCGGACCGCCGACTCGATGTTCGTGGACTTCCGCTGGACACCGTCCCGGCTCGCGTCCTCCGCGACCCGCGCGGCCGCGCTCGGTCGCAGCCGCTACGAGTTGTGGGCCGGGGTCGACGTCGAGGCGAACGGCTGGAACAAGACCGTCGACTGGGACGCGATCATCCCCCGCGACGGGGACCACGTCGTCTCCTACGGCTTCTACCGCCCCGAGTGGACCCGCAACCACCTCCCCGCCGGGCATACCCCGGGCCAGTTCCACGCCGCCGACGACCGCTTCTGGACCGGGCAGTCGCTCGACCCGTCCGTCCCGGACGGCGACGGCGGATGGCGCGCCCCGGCGACCGCCGTCGCCGACCGCTCCACCGTCACCGGACTGCCGTTCGCCACCACCTTCAACACCGGCCACGGACTGCGCTGGTACGAGGACGGCACCGTCACCTCCGGCAGCGAGTGGAACCACCTCGGCCTCCAGGACCGGCTGCCGGGCCGCCGATGGGTCGTACGGACCGAAGGCCGCCGCCCGGCCGTCTCCTTCGACTTCGCCGACGCCTGGCGCGGCGGCAGCAGCGTCCTGGTCGCCGGCCCGCTCGACGCGCCGGTGACGGTCGAGCTGTACGCGACCCGGCTGCCGCTCGGCCCCGGCACCGTCGTCGAGCTGGCCCACCGGGCGGACGAGGGCCCCGTCACCGTCGAACTCGCCGTCGCCACCCGGGAGCCGGACCAGCCCGGCGACCCGGTCCCGTACACCTACGTGCCCGCCGGGACCCTGCCCGGCGGCAGCGGCTGGACGACCGCGACCCTGCGGCTGAACGGCCTCTCGGGCGAGCTGCGCGGCCTCGGGGTCCGGCTCACCGGCGACGGCGCCGTGGCCTACCGGCTCGGCGGACTGGCGGTGCGGACCGAAACGGAATCGCCCGCCTCCCCGACCCGGCTCCTCGTCACCGGCAGCGCCACCACCGACGAGGGCACCGGGCTGCGGCTGCGCTGGACCGCGGCACCCGGCCCCCTGCGCCACTACGAACTGCACCGCGTCCTCCCCGACGGCACCAGGCGCTTCCTCGGCGGCACCTGCCAGACCGCGTACCACGTCCCCGGGCTGCGCCCGGAGCCGGGCGAACCGGCCCTGCGCATCGAGGTCCGCGCCGTCGGCGAGCTCTACACGGCCTCCGCGGCCGCCTCCGCCGTCCACCCCTGGTGACGGCCCGCACCCCCCGCACCCCGACCCCTTACGGAGCAGAACCCCATGCATGACGACCGCAGCCTGGTCGAGGCCCGACTCAAGCGCGTCCTCGACGAGCGCATCCGACCCGCCGTGTACTCCGCGTCCGTCCCGCTGGACGTGGCCGTGTGGAACGCCCCGGGCGAGCCCGTACCGGTCGCGGAGGGCCTGGCCGCCGACCCGACGCCGATCACGGTCGGCACGAGATGGGGCGCGCCGTGGGGGACCAGCTGGTTCCGGGTCACCGGGACCGTCCCCGAGGAATGGGCGGGCCGGACCGTCGAGGCGGTCCTCGACCTCGGCTTCGACGAGAACATGCCGGGGTTCCAGTGCGAAGGGCTCGTCTACCGGCCCGACGGCACCCCGGTGAAGGGGCTGAACCCCCGCAACCAGTGGGTCCGGATCGGGGCGCCCGCCGAGGGCGGCGAGGAGGTGCGGCTGCACATCGAGGCGGCGTCCAACCCGGTCATCCTCGACTACCACCCCTTCCTCCCCACCCCGCTGGGCGACAAGGAGACCGCGGGCAGCGAGCCGCAGTACCGGTTGGCCCGGATGGACCTCGCCGTCTTCGAGGAGAGCGTCTGGCAGCTGGTGATGGACCTCGAGGTGCTGGGCGAGCTGATGCCGGAACTCCCGGCGGAATCCGCCCGGCGCTCCGAGATCCTGCGGGCGGTGGGCCGGGCCCTGGACGCCGTCGACCTCCAGGACGTGCCCGGCACGGCCGCCGCCGCCCGGGCCTGCCTGGAGCAGGTGCTGGCCACCCCCGCCGAGCCCTCGGCGCACCGCATCAGCGCCGTCGGGCACGCGCACATCGACTCCGCCTGGCTGTGGCCGCTCCGGGAGACCGTACGCAAGGTCGCCCGCACCACCTCCAACATGACGGCCCTGCTGGAGGACGAACCGGACTTCGTCTTCGCCATGTCGCAGGCGCAGCAGTGGGCCTGGGTCAAGGAGCACCGGCCCGAGGTGTGGGCCAGGGTGAAGCAGGCCGTCGCCGACGGCCGGTTCGTGCCGGCGGGCGGCATGTGGGTCGAGTCCGACACCAACATGCCCGGCTCGGAGGCGATGGCCCGTCAGTTCGTGCACGGCAAGCGGTTCTTCCTGGACGAGTTCGGCATCGAGAACGACGAGGCCTGGCTCCCCGACACCTTCGGGTTCGCCGCGGGACTGCCCCAGATCATCAAGGCGGCCGGCTCCAAGTGGCTGCTCACCCAGAAGATCTCGTGGTCGCAGACGAACAGGTTCCCCCACCACACCTTCCGGTGGGAGGGCATCGACGGGACCCGGATCCTCACCCACTTCCCGCCGGTGGACACCTACAACTGCTCCATGAAGGGCAGCGAGATCGCGCACGCCGCGAGGAACTTCAAGGACAAGGGGGTCGCCCGTCACTCGCTGGCGCCGACCGGCTGGGGCGACGGAGGAGGCGGCACCACCCGGGAGATGGTGGCCAAGGCGGCCCGGATGCGGGACCTGGAGGGCGCGGCGACGGTGGTCTGGGAGACCCCGGAGGCGTTCTTCACCAAGGCCGAGGCCGAGTACGCCGATCCGCCGGTGTGGGTCGGGGAGCTGTACCTCGAACTGCACCGGGCCACGCTCACCAGCCAGGCGAGGACCAAGCAGGGCAACCGCCGCTCCGAGCACCTGCTGCGCGAGGCCGAGCTGTGGGCCGCGACGGCAGCGGTGCGGACCGGGTTCCGCTACCCGTACGAGCAGCTGGACCGGATCTGGAAGACGGTGCTGCTGCACCAGTTCCACGACATCCTCCCCGGCTCGTCCATCGCCTGGGTGCACCGCGAGGCCGAGAAGACGTACGCGGCGGTCGCCGACGAGCTGAACGCCGTCGTCGACGCCGCCCAGCGGGCACTCGCCGGGGACGGAACCGCCGAACTCGTCTTCAACCCGGCTCCGCACGCCCGGCACGGCGTCCCGGCGGGCGGCGCCGCCCGGCCGACCGGCGGCGCCGCGGCGCACCTGCGGCCGCGCGAGGGCGGCGGGTACGTCCTCGGCAACGGGCTGCTCAGGGTGGAGGTCGACGAACGCGGCCTCGTCGTCTCGGCGTACGACGTCGGCGCCGAACGCGAGGCGGTCGCGCCCGGTGCCGCCGCCAACCTGCTCCAGCTGCACCCCGACTTCCCGAACATGTGGGACGCCTGGGACGTGGACGAGTTCTACCGCAACACCGGCACGGACCTGGTCGAGGCCGACCTGGTGGAGCCCGCCGGAGGGCAGGGGAGCGCAGGCGTGGAGGACGGCACCGGCGTGGAGGAGGGCGCCGGCGTGGCCGCGGTGCGGATCGTGCGCTCCTTCGGGTCGTCCAGGGTGACCCAGGTGCTGTCGCTCGCCCCGGGCGCCAAGCGGCTCGACATCGACACCGAGGTCGACTGGCACGAGACCGAGAAGTTCCTCAAGCTGGCCTTCCCGCTCGACGTGCACGCCGAGCGCTACGCCTCCGAGACCCAGTTCGGCCACTTCCACCGCGCGACGCACACCAACACCAGCTGGGAGGCGGCCAAGTTCGAGGCCTGCAACCACCGCTTCGTCCACATCGGCGAGCCCGACTGGGGCGTCGCGCTGGTCAACGACTCCACGTACGGCCACGACGTGACCCGCACCGTCCGTGCCGCCGACTCCGGTACGACGACCACGCTCAGGGCGTCCCTGCTGCGCGCCCCGCGCTTCCCCGATCCGCAGACCGACCAGGGCGTCCACCGCTTCCGGCACGCTCTCGCGCCGGGCGCGGCGATCGGCGACGCGGTACGCGAGGGGTACCGCGTGAACCTCCCGGAGCGGCGGGTGACGGGTGCGGACACCGGCGTCGCACCACTGGTCGAGGTGGACGACGACGCCGTGGTGGTGACCGCGGTCAAGCTCGCGGACGACGGAAGCGGCGACGTGGTGGTCCGCTTCCACGAGTCCCGGGGCGGGCGCGCCCGCGCGACGCTGACGGCGGGCTTCCCGCTCGCCGCAGCGGTGGCGACGGACCTGCTCGAGCGTCCGCTGGCCCAGGGCAGCGCGATGGAGCGCACCGGCGACGCGGTGTCCCTGGCCCTCCGCCCGTTCGAACTCGTGACGCTGCGGCTGACCAGGGCCTGAGTCGGGCCCGGGGGGACGGGCCCGGGGGAGACGGGGGCCCGGAGCGGACCGGGGGCCCGGAGCGGAGCGGGGAGGGCGCCGGATCTGACAGGGGGCGGTCGCGAACCGGCGGCCGCCGCCGTCCGGCCGGGAGAGCGGGTGGCGGCGGCCGGGGGACCGCCGGCCCTGCTGTGAGGGAGCCGCTCCCGCCACGGGGCGGGACGGCACGCGGGGACGGCACGCGGGGACGGGGCGCGGGACGGGGCGCCGTCGCGGTGCAACGCGGGTGCACCGCGGTGCACCGCGGTGTACCCGCGGTATCCGGCCAGGCCGCCCGGGACCCCCGGCGGCCCGGGGGTCCCACCTGCCCTTCCCGACGGCCTCCGCGGCCGCTTCAGGGCTCCTCCGCGGCTCATCCGCGGCTTCCCCTCGGTTCTTCCGCGGGCCCTCCGCGGTTCCACCTCCGCTCCTCCGGTTGTCCCGAAGCGGTCGCCCGCCGTAGCCGCCCGGTGTTAGATAGGAGCATGGCCGGACTCTTCGGCCGCCTCCGCTCGACGATGAGCACGCGCACCGTCGCCAGTCAGGTGTTCGTCCTGCAGGTGACGGTCGCTTTGCTGCTCGTCGCCGCTGCCGTCGCCGCCCTGCTCGTGCAGGCCCGGTCGGGCGGGGAGCGGGAGGCGCGCAACCGGTCGGTCGCCGTCGCCGAGACGTACGCGACCGCGCCGGGCGTCAGGGAGGCCCTGCGCGGCCCCGACCCGAGCACGGCACTGCAGGACATGACGGAGACCGCGAGGGCGTCCTCGGACGTCGACTTCCTCGTGGTGATGGCCCCGGACGGCACCCTGCACACGCACCCGGACCCCGAGATGATCGACAGCAGATACCTCGGCACCATCGGCCCGGCGGCGGCCGGCGACAGGGTGACCGAGGACTTCGCCGGCATCCTCGGCCCCTCGATCCGCAGTGTCGCGCCCGTGACCGGCGAGGACGGCGAGGTGCTGGGGCTCGTGGCCGCCGGCATCACCGTCGAGCGGGCCGGCACGGCAGCCCGGGACCAGCTTCCCGTGCTGCTCGGTGCGGCCGCCTTCGCCATGGCCGTCGCCACCTCCGGGGCCGCGCTGATCAGCAGGCGCCTGCGGCACCAGACCCACGGCCTGGGTCCCGCCGAGATGACCAGGATGTACGAGCACCGCGACGCGGTCCTGCACGCCGTGCGGGAGGGCGTGCTGATCGTCGACGAGGACGGCCGGCTGGTGCTCGTCAACGACGAGGCACGACGCCTGCTCGAGCTGCCCCCGGACGCCCAGGGACGCCTCGTCCGCGACATCGCCATGGATCCCGAGATCACCCGGCTGCTGGAGTCCGGCCGCCCCGCCAGCGACGAGGTGCACGTCATCGAGCACCAGCTGGTCGCCGTGAACCAGCGCGCCATGAGTCCCCCGCCGGACGGCTCGGGCCCCTGCTGCGGCGCCGTCACCACCCTGCGGGACACCACCGAACTCCGGGCCCTCAGCGGCCGCGCCGACACCGTGCAGGGCCGGCTGCGGCTCGTCTACGACGCCGGCATGCGGATCGGTACCACCCTCGACGTGGTCCGCACCTCGCAGGAGCTGGCCGACTTCGCCGTCCCCCGGTTCGCCGACTTCGTCACCGTGGACCTCTCCGACCCCGTGCTCAGCGGGGACGAACCCGCGGAGTCCGGCACCGACATGCGCCGTGTCGCCTTTACCGGCGTCCGGGCCGACACCCCGCTCTACCCCTCGGGCCGGCTGATCCACTTCGTCAGCACCACCCCCCAGGCCGTCGCGTACGCCAGGGGCAAGACCATCCTCGAGGCCGACCTGCCCGCCTTCTCCGGATGGCAGGCACAGGAACCGGCCCGCGCCCGCAGGCTCGTCGACTACGGCATCCACTCCATGATCTCCGTCCCGCTGCGCGCCCGCGGCGTGACGATGGGCGTCGCCACGTTCTGGCGCTCCGGGAAACCGGAGCCCTTCGACGGCGACGACGTGTCGCTCGCCGAGGAACTGGTCGCCCGCGCCGCGGTGAACATCGACAACGCCCGCCGCTACACCCGGGAGCATGCGATGGCGGTCGCCCTGCAACGCAGCCTGCTGCCGCGGGTCCTGCCCGAGCAGACCGCCCTCGACGTGGCCTACCACTATCTGCCCGCCCAGGCGGGGCTGGGCGGCGTCGGCGGGGACTGGTTCGACGTGATCCCGCTCCCCGGCGCCCGGGTCGCCCTCGTCGTGGGGGATGTCGTCGGCCACGGTCTGCACGCCGCGGCGACCATGGGGCGGATGCGCACCGCCGTCCACAACTTCGCGTCCCTGGACCTTCCGCCCGACGAACTGCTGTGGCACATGGACGAACTGGTCTCGCGCATCGACCAGGACGACGACACCGACGGCTCGGTCACCGCGCTCACCGGCGCCACCTGCCTGTACGCCATCTACGACCCCACCTCCCGCGTGTGCACCGTGGCCCGCGCCGGACATCTGGAGCCCGTCATCGTGCACCCCGACGGCGAGGTCCGGTTCCCGGGTGTGCCGGCCGGGCCGCCGCTGGGCCTCGGCGGGCTCCCCTTCGAGTCCGCCGAACTGCACCTCTCCGAGGGCAGCAGCCTGGTGCTCTACACGGACGGTCTCGTCGAGGACCGCCACCGGGACATCGACGAGGGCCTGGAACTGCTGCGCCGCACGCTCGCCCAGGCCGGCGGGACGCCCGAGGAGACCTGCCGCGTGGTGCTGGACGCCCTGCTGCCGGAGCGGCCCCGTGACGACGTGGCCCTGGTCGTGGCCCGGACCCGGGTGCTGGACGGCAACCGCTCCGTCACCTGGGACGTGCCGGCCGAGCCCGCCGCGGTCGCCCGGGTCCGCGCGGAGGCCGCCGGGGCGCTGGAGGAGTGGGGACTGGCGGAGGAGGCGTTCACCACCGGGCTGATCCTCAGCGAGCTGGTCACCAACGCCATCCGCCACGCAGTCGGACCGATCGGGGTGCGGCTGATCCGCGACCGCTTCCTGATCTGCGAGGTGTCCGACGGCAGCAGCACCGCCCCCCATCTGCGCCGGGCCACGGCCACTGACGAGGGCGGCCGCGGACTGTTCCTCGTCTCCCAGTTCGCCGAGCGATGGGGTACCCGCTACACGGGCAGCGGCAAGGTCATCTGGACGGAGCAGCCGCTGTCCCGCTAGCCCGCCCCGGGTGGGCGTACGGCCTTCCGCCGGACCGCCGGACCGCCGGAGGCAGTTGGAAGGCGACCGGGAGGCGGCGGGGGATCGAGCACGCCGCACACGAGGCCGCAGCGCGGTGGGGTGCCCGGACGCCGCGGGCGACCGTGCCGCTGCTCGCTGCTCGCCGAACCGCCGCTCGACGTCCGCCCCGGTCCGGGCCGCCGCGGTCGCCGCGTCCCGGCCGCGTCGGCGGGCTCCGCTCCCGGCACCGGCACAGCACCGGCGTTCCGCACCGGCACGGCACCGGATTTCCGCCCCGGCGCCCGGCTCAGCCGGCCCGCGGAAGCCGCTCGCGCGGCGCCAGCGGGATCTCCGCCCACACCTGCTTGCCTCCGCTGAGCGGCACCGCCCCCCACGACGCCGTCGAGGCCTCGACGATGAGCAGCCCGCGGCCTCCGGTCGCCTCCCAGTCCTGGTCGGCCGGTTTGACGGGGCTGCGGGGAGAGGCGTCGTTCACCGCGATCCGTAGGCGGTCGGCGGACAGCGTCAGATCGAGCCGCACCTCGCCCTGCGTGTGCGCCACGGCGTTGGTGACCAGTTCGGACACGACCAGCAGGGCCCCGTCCAACTCCTCCTCCACACCCCAGGAGCGCAGGGTCCGGGCAGTGAAGCGGCGGGCGTGCATCACGGCGTTGGGCAGCCGCCACACCGTCCAGTGGGTCCGCATCGGCCGCACCCGGGTGCCGTCGTAGCGGAGCAGCAGCAGGGCCACGTCGTCGTCGCGCCGGTTGACGCCCACGACCAGCTCGTCGGCCACCCGGCCGGCGTCGGAGGGGTCGGCCGCGGCGAGGGTGTCGCACACCCGGCGCACACCCTCCTCCATCGACAGGGCGGCCGACTCCACCAGACCGTCCGTGACCAGCGTCAGCAGGGTGCCGGGCACCAGACCCGCCTCCGTCATCGGGTAGTCCTCGTCGGCGAGCACGCCCAGCGGGGGCCCGCCCTCGACCAGCAGCTCCTCGGTGCTGCCGTCGGGGTGGCGGACCACCGGATGCAGATGACCGGCCCGCACCAGGCGGGCGATGCCCTCCTCCATGTCGAGGTCCACATAGAGGCAGGTGGCGAACAGGTCGGTCTCCATGCCGACCAGCAGCCGGTTGGCGCGGGCCACCACCACGTCCGGCGGATGCCCCTCCACCGCGTACGCCCTGACGGCCGTGCGCATCTGCCCCATGATGGTCGCGGCGCCCGCGCTGTGCCCCTGCACATCCCCGATCACCAGTGCCACATGGCCGTCGGCGAGCGGAATGACGTCGTACCAGTCGCCCCCGACCTCCAGTCCCGCCGTGGCCGGCAGATAGCGGGCGACGGCCTCACCGCCGGGCAGCTCGGGCAGCTTCCTCGGCAGCAGGCTGCGCTGGAGCATGGTGGCCAGCTCGTGCCTCGCGTCCAGCGCGTGCGCCCGCATCAGGGCCTGCCCCACCAGGGCGGCGGTCGCGGTCAGCAGCGACCGCTCGTCCGGGTCGAACCGGTGCTCGGCGTCCCACCCGACCAGGCACACCCCCACCATGCGCCCGTCCGCGCGGAGCGGCAGCACCGCCAGGCCGCCGCGCCCGATCTCCGCCAGTCCCGGTTCGAGATCCGCACCCGCCGGCCACAGGCTCACATGCCCCTCGCGCAGCGCGCCCTCGAGCGTGGGCAGGTCGTGGATCGAGAGGTCCGGCCAGTCGGAGCGCCATTCGGAGCGCCAGACCGCGGGCCAGGCGTCGGGTTCCGGGGGGTCCAGGATGGTGACCACCAGCCGGTCGCCCTCCCGCTCGGCGACCGCGACCCGGCTCGCCCGCAGGGGGCCGTGGAGCGCGGCCACCACCAGCCGGCTGACCTCCCGGATGGTGCTCGCTCCCGCCAGCTTGGCCGACAGCCGCTGCACCACCGAGACCTCGTCGGCCGTGGGCCGCAGATACGCGGCGTCGGCCACCACGCCCAGCACCCGCTCCGGCGTCCCCTCGCCGTTCACCTCGACCCGGCTGCGCAGGCCGAGCCAGCGAAGCTCGCCACCGGGCCGGCGTATCCGGAAGGCCAGCTGCTCGGTGGCGGCGGACATCCGCCCCGGTTCGACGATCTGCATCAGCGCCGGGATGTCGTCGGGGACCGCGCTGGCCAGCAGGGTCTCCACCCGCCCGTCGAACTCCTCCGCGGGTATGCCGAGCAGCTCCAGCACATACGCGTGTGCCTCCATGCGGCCGGTGCTCAGCTCCAGGATGAACGCGCCACCCCGCGGGGGCACCAGGGCGGCCTGTACGAGCTGCGTCTGCGGCGGTGCGCGGCCCGGCACCCGGGCGGCGGCCGATTCCAGACCGGCGGCGACCTGGTCGGCGTACAGCTCCAGCAGCGCCCGGCGGTCGGTGCTGAAGCCCTCGGGGACGTCGCCCGCCACGATCAGGCAGCCCAGTTCGCCGGCACCCCGCCCCAGCGGCAGCGCCCCGAGCGATATCCGGGCCGTGGTCTCCACACCCTCCCCGCGGCGGCCGGGGAAGTGGTGGGGGTCGAGTTCCGCGTACGCCGCCAGTTCCTTCGGGTCGAGCCACAGCGGGCGGCCGGCGCGGAAGGCCTCGGCGGCGGGGGAGTGGCCCTCCACGGCGGTGATCGCCGGCAGGCCGTACAGCATCCCGCGGTCGCCGGTCAGCTCGGCGAGGTGGAGCTCGCGGCCCCCGCCGGCGAGGACGTAGACAGCGGCCAGCTCAGCCCCGCAGAACGCAAAGCGATGCCTGGTCACCGATTGTTCCGCCTCCTCGCGCGGGCAGCCGCCGAGGGCCGTCCTCCCTCCATGCTGTCCCGCCCGGGACCCGCCGGGCGAGTCAGGACGGAGGGCGGCGAACGCCCTCGGTCGCTCTGGTGTGCGTGGACACTACCGGGTGGGGCCGTGCCGGATCACCTGTTCCGACCAGATGGTCTTGCCGTCTCCGGTGGTCCGGGTGCCCCATCGGTCACTGAGCTGCATGACGATGAACAGTCCGCGGCCCCCTTCGTCCGTCTCGGTGGCATGGCGCATATGCGGTGAGGTGCTGCTGGTGTCCGACACCTCGCAGATCAGCGAGCGGTCGAGGATCACCCGCAGCCTGATCGGGCCCTGCCCGTAGCGGATCGCGTTGGACAGCAGCTCGCTGACGATCAGTTCGGTGCCGGAGACGGCGTCCGGCATCTCCCAGGCCTGGAGCTGGTGCTCGATCAGCCTGCGCGCGGTGGAGACGACGGAGGCGTCCCGGGGCAGCGTCCAGCTGGTGACCCGGTCGGGGGGCAGCGCGCGGGTCCGGGCGAGCAGCAGCACGGCGTCCTCCCGCGGCAGTCGCGGCACCAGTTCGTAGACCGCCGAGTCGCAGAGCCGGCCGAGGGACTCGTCGGGCTGGGCGAGGATCCGGTGCAGCCGCTCGAGGGACGTCGCCCCGTCCCGGCCGCCGCAGTTCATCAGGCCGCTCGTGTAGAGCGCCAGCAGGGTGGACTCCGGGAGCACGGTGGTCGCGGACGGGTAGCCGGCGCCGGCCGCGCCCAGCGGCGGCCCGTAGGGTACGTCGAACTCGAGCGCCGAGCCGTCCGGCCCCAGCATCACGGGGAGGGGATGGCCGGCCCGGGCGGCGGTGCACACCCGGGACACCGGGTCGTAGACGACGCAGACGCAGGTGGCGAGGTAGTCGTGCGTCGTCTCGTCGCCCTGGCCGACGGGCGAACGGGTCCGGGTGAGGAACGCGGCCGTCTCGTCGAGCCGGCTCAGCAGTTCGGCGGGCTCCAGGTCCTGCAGGGCGAGCGTCCGCAGGGCCGTGCGCAGCTGGCCCATGGTGGCGGCGGCCTCGATGCCGTGCCCGGCGACGTCGCCGACGACCAGGGCGGCCCTGGCGCCGGACAGCGGGATGACGTCGTACCAGTCGCCTCCGGCGCTCTCGGGGAGATACGCGCAGGCCGTGTCCACGGCGGTCAGCTCCGGCGGCCGCCCCGGCATCAGCCCCTGCTGGAGCGCCCTGGCCACGGTGCGTTCCCGGGCGAAACTGCACGCGTTGCCGAGGTGCAGGGCCGCCTTGGCCACCAGTTCCGCGGCAAGCGCGAGATCCCTGTCCTCGAACGGCTCGGGACGCGAGAAGCGGTACAGCGCCGCGACTCCCAGCACCGTCTCCCGCAGCGTCAGCGGCACCACGACGAGGGAGTGGACGCCCGCGGACACGATGGGGTCCCCTCGCGAGTGGTCGGCGCCCAGCCACGCGTCGCCCGCGTCGACGCCGGTGATCAGACGCGGCGTCAGGTCGTTCAGCACCTGGGAGTACGGGGTGTGGGGGCCGAAGGTGTTCAGTGCGCCCTTCGGCGGCCCCCGCTCGTCGCCGAGGACGGACCGGAAAGCGGCCCGGCGCAGCGGCGTGTCCGCGGGCACGGGACCGGGTTGCAGCGCCCGCCCCCGCAGCGCGTCGTCGAGGAGGTCCACCGCCGCCGCGTCGGCGAGCCCGGGGACGAGCACGTCCACGAGTTCCGCGGCCGTGCGGTACGCGTCGAGGCTGGTGCCGATGGACTCCCGGGCCGAGTTCAGCAGGGAGAGCCGCCCGAGGGCCGCCTCCCGTTCCGTGACGTCCTCGACGACGACCGCCAGGCCGATCGGCTCGCCGCCGGCCCCCTCCAGCCGGAACAGCGAGACCGAGACCGTCATGTCCCGGTCGGGGTCGGCCGGGGGCCTGCCGCTGAACAGGCGGTCGCGGACGACCGCGCCCGTGTGCAGCGCCTCCTCCGCCAGCGCGACGACCGGTTCGTCCGTGAGGCCGTCGACGAGTTCGGCCAGGGTCCTGCCCAGGATCCGCTCGGGAGGGACGCCGTGCACCCCGCGCGCGGCGCTGTTGAAGCGGACGACCCGCAGCTCGGCGTCACACAGGAACAGGCCGAACGGTGCCTGTGTGAAGAGTGCGTCGAGGATGGCCGACTCCCGTCGTGCGTCGTCTCCGTCCACATACCAACGATCGCCCCTGACGGGCCGGGGGCAACTCGGCACGTCCCGCGGCCGCCCGGGCCGGCACGGCCACCGGCCCGGGCGGCCGCGGCCCCGGGGCGCGGACGCACGGACGTGGCGGCCGCGCCCCGGGGGCGCCCGACCCGCCCGGGCGGGTCGGGCCTGCGGGTCGGGCCTCACCTGAGCGGCCTCTCCCGGCTCGCGCCCCACCGGCCCCCGGGGTCTGCTGTGGTCAGCCTGCCGACAGCGGAGGAGTGCGCATGCCGGACGGAACCACCGGCTCCGAGGGGCGCGACCTGGAGCAGCTGCGCGCCCGGATCGCGGCCCTGGAGGCGCGGGAGCAGCCCCCGTCCCGGCCGCCGCGGCACCGGGCGCGCTCGGCCCTCGCCGCGGTCCTGATCGTCCTCGGCTGCCTCCTCGCCCCGCTGAGCGCGGTCGCCGCCTGGGCCGACAGCGAGGTGGCCGACACCGACCGCTATGTCGCCACCGTCGCCCCGCTCGCCTCCGACCCCGCCGTGCAGGCCGCCGTCGCGGCCCGGGTCACGGACGTCGTGATGGAGAACATCGACATCCCCAAGCTGCTCGAGGAGGTGGCCCCGGCCGACCGCCCCCGGCTGGACGCCCTGATCGGCGGGGTCGGCGGCGCCCTGGAGAACGCCGTACGCAGCTTCGTCCAGGCGCGGGTCCAGGACGTCGTCGCCTCCGACGTCTTCCGGAGGATCTGGACCGAGGCGAACCGGGAGATCCACGCCGCGGTCGTCAAGGCCCTGACCGGCAGCGGCGGCGGCGCCATCGTGCTCACCGACAACGCGGTGCAGATCGACCTCGCGCCCGTGATCGAGGAGGTCAAGCAGCAACTGGTGAACGGGGGGCTCACCATCGCCGGGAACATCCCCGAGATCCACACCGACTTCACCGTCCTCCAGTCCGAGGACGTCGGCCGGGTCAAGACCGGGTTCCGGCTGCTCCAGCTCGCGGGCACCTGGCTGCCGGTCGTGGGCGTGGTGCTGATCGCCGCCGGGGTGCTCCTGGCCGCCCACCGCCGCAGGGCCCTGGTGGCGGCCGCGCTCGGGGTCGCCGTCGCGACCGCGCTGCTGGGCGTGGCGCTGACGGTCTTCCGGGTGACCTATCTGGACTCCCTCCCCCAGGGCGTGTCCCAGCCCGCGGCGGAGGCCGTGTACGACGCGCTCGTCCGCTTCCTGCGCAGCACGATCCGCAACATCGTGATGCTCGGCGTCGTCGTCGCCCTCGCCGCCTGGCTCACGGGGCCGGGACGGTACGCGGGTCTCGCCCGGCAGCTGTGGACCACGGGTATCGCCGCCACCCGGGCCACGGCGGACCGCGCGGGCCTGCGCACCGGCCCCGTGGGCCCCTGGGTCCGGCGGTACCGGACGTGGATCACCTGGGTGCTGGTCGCCGCCGCCGTGCTGGCGTACCTCTTCTGGACGTACCCCACCGCCTGGGTCGTCGTCGGGCTGGCCCTCGCGCTGCTCCTCGCGCTCGCCGTCGTGGAGTTCCTGGCCCAGGACACCGGCGTGGCCCAGGACACCGGCGTGGCCCCGGGGCCGGCGGACCGGGAGCCCTCGGCGGGGGGCGGCCCGCCGGGCACACCCCGCTCCCCGGGCACCCGCTGAGTGCCCGGCGGCCCCGCCGGCCGGCCCCGCTGGCAGGGGCCGCTCGGACGGGCCGCTCGGACGGGCCGCTCGGACGGGCCGCTCGGACGGGCCGCTCGGACGGGCTGCTCGGACGGGCCGCTCGGCCCGCCGGGTACCCGGGCTGGTCACCTGTTCCGCCCGGTCACCCACCTGGTCACCCACCTGGTCCGTTGTTCCGTTGTTCCGTTGGCCACCTGGTACCCGGATACCCGGCGGGGCCCGTTCAGCACGGCCGGCGCCATGCGTCCAGCTCCAGCCGCTTGCGCATGGAGGACAGCCCGAGCCGCCGGGACTCGGCGCAGAAGTCCTGGTTGGCCAGCGCGTACTCGACGTGGAACACCGCCTTCCCGGCCTCGATGAACGGCGTGAGCTTCGCGCACTCGCCGTACTGGGCGCACTCCTCGTTGACCGCGAAGTCGAAGTCCCCGACCAGCTCCGCCACCTGGGGCAGGTCGTTCTTCAGCCCGACGGACAGGCCGCGGTCATGGGCGATTCGGGCGATCATGCGGTTGTAGGCGAGCTGGTCGGCGGCGGTGAGGGGGAATCCGGTGTCGTTGAGGTAGGCGTCCAGCAGATCGGGCTCGACCGCGTCGAAGCCCTTCTCCCGGCACATGTCGAAGCGCCTCTCCATCAGCGGGCGCAGCACGTCCAGCCGGCGGATGTCGAGCCAGCGCTCGCCCTCCCAGCCGTTCGGCCGCCCGCGTACGGAGACCGGGAAGTCCCCTTGGTCGGGACGGAAACGCTCCCAGGCACCGGCGTTGACGTAGCAGATGACCTTGCGCCCGTCCCGGTGCAGCCGTGCGACGTCGCGCGCGCTGTTCTCGAAGCCGTCGATGTCGTACACGGGCACGTCCGCGGACGACGGATCGGCGCGGCCGTCGAGCTGCCACTGCCACGCGGTGCCGGGCCGCGGCCGCCAGCGGGCTCCGTCCGGCTCCGGCGCACCGCCCGAGCAGCCCGCGAGCAGCAGCACGGCCGCCACCAGGCACAGCCGGGCGACGCGGCGGCGGTTCACCGCGCCCCCCCGTACAGCGCGGGCGGCGGTGAGCCCCAGGGGTTGGGCAGCGAGCCGGTGACCGCGCAGGACACCGCCGCCCCGCGTTCCCCGGCCGCCCGGGCGGCGACCCCGGCCAGCGCCGTCGGTACCTCGTACACCAGGTGGCAGAACCGCTCCGGCGGGTGGCGGGCCGTCCAGCGGGGCCGGGTGAAGGAGGAGAGATAGACCGGCCACGGGCCCTCGAACGTCACCAGCAGGTCCGCGATCCGGGCGAAGCCGGGTGCAGGGTGCACCCCGTGGTTGAGGACGACCGTGCCCGCGCCCCGCTGCCGCGCGGCGCGGACGAGCCGGCGGCAGCCGGGCAGTGCCGACCGGTCGGCCGGCACCTGGTCGAAGAAGCACCCGTCGGGGCCGTACCAGTCGCGGTGGCGGTCCAGATCGCCGGTCACCGCCGATTCCGGCCGCATCCCGTAGTCCAGGTCGACATAGCCGAGGACGAGTGTGCCGGCCGCCCGCAGGGTGCGGGTGGCGGCGGCGAAGGCGGGATCGGGCGCCGCCCCGGGACCGTCACCGGGGTTGAGTACCACCCCGTAGACCCGCGGCCCCGCGGCCGCGACCAGCCCCCAGGCCTCCGGGTCCGCCGCGGGATGCACATAGAGCGGGACGAGCAGCGTCATGCCACCGGGTCCGCCTTCCCGGGGGCACCGGTCGACGCCCACAGCGCGGCGAGGGAGTCCGCGAGGGTGAACCGCGGCTCCCAGCCGAGCGCGTTCCGCGCGGCCGAGATGTCCGAGCACTGCCAGGCCACGCCCGCGGACCGGGACGACCCGGCGCCGGCCTCCTCGATCCGGCCGCGGAACCCCGCCACGGCCACCAGCCCCCGCACCAGCTCCCGGATGGGAACGGCCCGGCCGCCGCCGATGTTGAGGATCCGCGGCAGCGGCCCCGCCGCGGTGGCCGCCGCGACGGCCCGGGCCAGGTCCCGTACGTCGACGAAGTCGCGATGCGCGGAGAGGTCGCCGAAGCGCACGACCGCGTCCCGGTCCCGGCCGGCCCGGCGCAGCCGCAGGGCGGTGCCGCCCGGCAGGCTCTTCGGCGCGGCGCCGGGCCCGACCGGGTTGCCCACGCGCAGCACGACCGCGTCCAGGCCCGACGAGGCGACGGCCACGGTCCCGGCCAGCTTGGTGGCCCCGTACGAGGCCGCCGGCCGGGTCGGCGCGTCCTCCGCCACCGGTACGCCGGGCTCGCACGATCCGTACTCGGCGGCCGAACCGAGGTGCACCAGCCGGGCCGTCGGCGCGGCCCGCAGCAGCGCCGCGCACAGCACGGCCGGGCCGCGGGCGTTGACCTCGGCGTCGGTCACCGGGTCGGCGCCGAGGGACCCCGCGCAGTTGACCACCGCGTCGGGGGAGAGGTCCGAGAGGTTCTCGGCCAGCCGCCCCGCGTCGGCCGTGGCGAGGTCGACGTGGAGGTCGGCGTCCGGTGACCGGCCGCCGCCGAACAGCCGCACGCCTTGCAGCGCGCCGAGCTGTGCGGCGACATGGCGGCCCAGGTACCCGGTGTGGCCCAGGACGAGGATGCGCATGACGGGTTCAGGCTCCCTTGAGCAGCAGTGACTGGTGCGTGGTGAACTCGGCGTTGGCCCGGTCGTAGTCGTCCGGCCGGCCGATGTCCAGCCAGTAGCCGTCGAACTCGTAGGCCTGCGGCGGTTTCCCGGCCTTCAGCAGGTCGAGCACGAGTTCGTCGAAGCCGAGCGGCAGCCCGGCGGTGTAGCCGTCGAGCGTGTCCAGGGACAGCCCGTACACGCCCATCGAGACGCGGTAGTCCATGGAAGGCTTCTCGGCGAAGCCGACCACCCTCCCGGCGTCCGTGGTGAGCACCCCGAAGTCGATGTGCACCTTCCGGGCGTAGGTGGCGATGGTCAGCGCCGAACCGCCCGTCCGGTGCCGGCCCAGGACGTCGGCGAAGTCGAGGTCGGTGAGGATGTCCCCGTTCATCACCAGGAACGATTCAGGCAGCCGGTCCCGCATCGTCAGCAGGGGCCCCATGGTGCCCAGTGGGTTCTCCTCGGTCGCGTAGTCGACGCTCAGCCCCCATCGGGAACCGCTCCCGACGTAGGCGCGGATGATGTGGCCGAGATGGCCGACGGCGATGGTGCAGCTGGTGAAGCCGCTCGCCGCCAGCTGGCGCAGCACGATCTCCAGGATCGCGTGCCGGTCGCCGATCGGGACGAGCGGTTTGGGCAGCGCGGTGGTGTACGGGCGCAGCCGGATGCCCTTGCCTCCGGCGAGAATCACTGCGTGCACGGTAGCCCCCTGTGAGTACGGTGGTCGGTGGTCCGCCGGATTCAGACGTTGTAGATTCCGGTCTTGTAGCGGGCGAGGTTGGCGGGGTCGCGGAAGAACTCCACCGTCCTGGCGAGGCCCTGCTCCAGGTCGAGTGCCGGAGTCCAGCCGGTCGCCTCCCGCAGCCGGGTCGCGTCCGCGACCAGCCGCATCACCTCGGAGTCCGCGGGCCTGATGCGCTGTTCGTCCTCCCGGATGTCCAGGTCGGTGCCCATCACCTTGCCGATCAGCCCCACCAGGTCCCCGATGGAGATCTCGCCGCCGGTACCGGCGTTGAGGGTCCGGCCGACGACCGCCTCGGCCGGTGCCGTACCGACGGCCAGGAAGGCCGCCGCCGTGTCCGTGACGTAGGTGAAGTCACGGGTGGGGCGGAGGCCGCCGAGGGTGATCGTGTGGTTCCCGGCGGCGACCTGCCCGATGACGGTCGGGATGACGGCGCGCATCGACTGGCGGGGGCCGAAGGTGTTGAAGGGCCGCAGGGTGACGACGGGGGTGCCGAAACTCGCGTGGTAGCTGTCCGCCAGCCGGTCCCCGCCGGCCTTCGACGCGGCGTACGGGGACTGGGTGTTGATGGGGTGGTCCTCGGTGATGGGCACGGTCTGCGCGGTCCCGTAGGTCTCGCTGGTGGAGGTGTGCACCAGCCGCGGGGTCTCCAGCGCCCGGACGGCCTCCAGCACGTTGAGCGTGCCCGTGACGTTGGTGTCCACATAGCTGTGCGGGGCGCGGTAGGAGTAGGGGATCGCGATGAGCGCCGCCAGGTGGTAGACGGTGTCGGCCCCCTCGGCGAGCGCGCGTACCGAGCCGGGGTCGCGGACGTCTCCCAGCACGATCTCGACCTGGTCGAGGACGTCCTGGGGGAGGGTCTCCAGCCAGCCGTAGGAGGAGAAGGAGTTGTACTGCGCCATGGCGCGGACCCGGTGGCCGGAGGCGACGAGGGCCTCGGTGAGGTGGGAGCCGATGAAGCCCTCGGCTCCGGTGACGGCGGCGAGCGGTGCGGTTGTCAAGTGATCTTCCTTTCGGAGGGGTTCCCTGAAGGGAGCGGTGGCGGGTGTGTGGCTGTGTGGCTGTGTGGCTGTGTGGTGTGTGGCTGTGCGGTCTGTGGCTGTGCGGTGGGGGTGCCGGAGGCAGTGGTAGGGGTGCGTCGGGCCGGTGGCGGTGGCGGTGGCGGTGGCGGTGGCGGGAGCGTGGCGGACGGCAGTTGCGTCCGACGGGTGGGGACGGCTGGTTGAGACGGCTGGTGGAGAAGGGGAGCGACGGACCGGTCCGCCCGCGGCCGCGCGGGCCCGTGGCCCCGGCGCGGCGGTCGCCGCGGGTGGCACCGGCCCGGCGGGCATCGGGGTCAGGAGTGCGCGGTGGGCCGGCCCAGGCACCGCACGGCGCCTATGACGAGCACCGCGGTGGCGGTGCCGCAGCAGACCAGCGGCCAGGCGGTGCCGGGTGGGCCGCCGAGCAGGGCGGTGGCGGCCACTCCGGCGGCCGCGGTGAGCGCGACCACGGCCGGGAACCAGGCGAGGCCGAACGCCTGGAGCAGCAGGGCGGTCCAGAGCAGCGCGGCGAGGGTCAGCAGGGGCGCCGGTTCGGCGCCGGTGAGCAGCGCCGCCAGGACGAGCGGCAGCAGATAGCCGCCCAGGCACAGGGCCAGCGTCCGGGCGGACCGCAGCCGGAAGACGGCCTCGTTCGCCGAGGCCCGCAGCGCCGCGACCGACAGTCCCCGGTAGCGGTACAGCAGCCATTCCGCGGGGCCCATGCTGACGGTCAGCGCGATGACGGCCCAGGGCTGGTGCCGGCCCACCGACACCACCAGGGTGCCCGCGGCCAGCCCGAACAGCCCGTACGGTATCGAGGCCGCCAGCGGTGGCCGGGTGGAGCCGCCTTCCGGGGGCGCGGCCAGCATCCCCCGGATCTCCCGGCAGGCGGCGGTGACCGCGAGCACCACGGTCAGCACCGGCAGCGCGACGCGCGGCAGCGTACCCGGGTCCCACCACGGCAGCACCGCCGCGCCCGCGGCCAGGGGTGCGAGCGTGCCGAGCAGCAGCAGTTCCCGGCCGCGGACCAGGAGCACCCCGGCCGCCGCGAGGTACAGCGACTGCCCCGCGCCGAAGAGAGCCGCCGGTCCCGGCCCGGCGACCGCGAGAGCGGCCGCCGAGGCGAGCAGCGCGCCCGGGGGAGCACCGAGGAGCAGCGTCCGGCCCGCCTCGCGCGGCCCCGCGGCCAGCCGCAGGTAGGCGCGATGGCTGAGGGCCTGCCCCCACGCCCAGGACAGCAGGCCCGCGGCCACCAGGGCGTACACCCCCCGGGGTGCGTGCCACAGCCCGGCGGTGAGCAGGTAGGCCAGTCCCGGCAGGGCGAACAGCGCGCCGCGCAGGGCGCACCGGACGTGGTCCGGCGCCCAGGGATCCGGCCCGCGCGGGGGCTCGGGGAAGCTGCGCGGCACCCGCCGGTACAGGTCGGCGGCGAGCGAGAACAGGCCGGGGTGCCCGTAGCGCTCCCGGATCTGCTCGCCCGTCAGGCCCTCGGACTCCAGCAGGGCCGCCACCTCGTAGGAGTGCACCGCGGGACCGATGCGTTCGGCGAGTTCGGCGGCCAGCACGTCCACCGGGTCGTCCTGCGCCCGTCGGCGCCAGGGCAGGCGCAGCGACAGGGTGCTGTCGGGGGCGGCGAGCCGCAGGGCCAGCGTGTCGCCCTGCCCGCCGTCGGGTTCGAGAGCCATCGGCCCGCTCATCCGGCCACGCTCCCCAGGGCGGCCTCGTCGCTCAGGGGGGTGCCCCAGGGGTCGGCGAGCCGGGTCCCGCGGACGGACAGCTCCAGGTAGAGGGCGCGGAAGGTGTCGATGGTCTGGCGGAGCGTGAACTGCTCGATCACCCGCAGCCTCGCCGCCTCTCCCATGGCCGCCCGGCGCGTGGGGTCGGCCAGCAGTTCCAGCGCGGCCGCCGCCATCGCCGCGGGATCGCGGGGCGGGACGACCAGCCCGGCGTCGCCGACGGCCTCCCGGACGCCGCCGACATCGGTGGAGACCGTGGCTCTGCCGCACGACATGGCCTCGATCAGGGTGAAGGGGAAGCCCTCGCTGATGCTGGACAGCATCACGACGTTACCCGCGGCGTACGCGTCCCTGATGTCGTCCACCCGGCCCTCGAAGGTCACGGCGTCACCGTGGCCGAGTGACGCCGCGAGGGCCTCGCAGCGCTCCCGGTAGGCCTCGCCGCCCCTCGGTATGCCGCCGAACAGCCGCAGCACGGCTCCGGGAAGGGCCGCGCGGACCTCGGCGAACGCCCGGATCAGGGTCTCCAGGTCCTTGATGGGGTCGACGCGCCCGGCCCAGCTGAGCGTCGGGCGCTCCGGCTCCGGGCCGGCCGCGGGAAAGGCCGCCGGGTCCACTCCGTTGTAGACGGTGCGGATGAGCCGGGGGTCGGCGCCGCCCTGCTCCTCCCACAGCCGGTTGTAGCGGTTGCCCGGTGTGATCAGGGCCGCCCGGCGGTAGCTCTCCTCGGCCAGCAGCCGGAAGAAGCCGAGCAGCAGCGCCTTCACCGGCCAGCGGTAGGGAGCGGTCCGGTAGCCGAGGTAGCGCTCGCGCAGATAGACGCCGTGCTCGGTCAGCAGCAGCGGTACCCCGTGGAGTTCGAGGGCGGCCAGCCCCGGCAGCACCGCGACGCCGCCGCTGACGGCGTGCGCCACTCCGCGCTCCGGCGGCCGGGCCGCGAGGGGACGCAGGGCGTGCTCCAGCAGCGCGGTCGCGGTGACGGCGTCGTGGAGGCTGGGCCGCGCCTCGCGGACGGTCAGACCGCGGCGGTTCCACACGGCGGTCAGGACGCGCAGGGCGCGGTCACCGCGCAGCGCCGGTCCGAGCGCCCCGTCCCGGGCGGCGTGCGCCAGTTCGTACAGGGCGGGGGAGAAGCCGTCCTCGGCGGCCGGGTCCACCAGTGCCGTGAGGAACCGCTCGTACGCGGCCATCAACCGGCGTTCCCGCCGGCCCCGCGGTGGTGAACCGGGTGGTGCGGGGCCCCACATGGGTACCGTGACCGGCTCGGCGACGTGCGGGGGCAGCTCCCATACGACGGACTCCCGTCCGGTGCCGGTCACCGCGACGACGTCGAAGTCGATGTCGGGCATGCCGCGGACGAGCTGGTCGCACCAGACGCTCACCCCGCCGTGGCTGTGCGGGTAGGTGCCTTCGGTGAGCAGGGTGACGCGAGCCGCGGCTCGGCGCGGCGCACGAGGCGATACGTGCATCGATGGGCTCCACGGCAGGAGGGCGCGAGTCTGCGGCGGGTTCCGGCCGCCCCGCCTGGTGTGGTGACGGCGTGCGGCGTCCGGAACCCGCTCCCTCGCGGGGCGAGCTGGTGCGGCCGGGTCGTTCGGGTCAGCGCTCGGTGCCGGCGGGCCGGCGCTCGGCGCCGGGGGACACGGGCCGTTCGGCGCCGGCCGGCACCGGGCCCTCCGGAGCGGGGGCCGTGGCCCGCGCGGGACCGGAGGACGGGGCTCCCGCAGCGGGAGCCGACGGCAGTGACAGGGCCACGCCGTCCGGGCCGGTTCCTGACGGCACGCTGCCGGAGACGGTGCCGGCGTACGGCTCGCCGAAGCCCGCCGGGCCGTCCGGGAGTACCCGGGTGGTCCCCGCCGGCATGGTGGCGCGGACCGCCGTACCCGGCGGAGCCGTGACGGTCACCGTGTCGCCGATCCGGTACGCCGTGACCAGCCCGGCCTTCACCGCGCCGTCCCACGCGGCCCGTTCGCGCAGCTCCTCCCCGACTTCGCTCATCCGGGGGTTCACCAGCGGGGTGTCGTCCGCGTACAGCTCCGCGTACCGGCCGAGGATCCCGTCCAGGACCGGGTACGCGATGCGGTCCTCGGCGAGGTTCGACTGGTGGATGAAGTGCGGCCGGGGGTCGTTGGCCAGGATGTGGCCCAGGGCGATCCGCGTCTCGAGGGGGACGATGTGGTCCGGGTAGCCGGTCGCCGGGTCGAGCGGGGCGTCGAGGCAGGTGGTCGTGGCCGAGTCCTCGCAGATGCCGCTGCCGCCCTGGGCCCGGCTGGTGTAGATCCAGTTGTACTCGTCGACCTGCTCCGCCTCGCGGCCCGCGTTGTAGAACACGTTCATGGGGTGGCGCGAGACGGTGAGCGCGGGACCGACCTGGCGCTGCACCGGGTCGCGGGAGTTGTCCGAGGCGAGCCAGCGGACGCCGTCGTCCGCGAGCGCGGGGGCGAGGTGCGGATTGTCCTCGGGCTGCTGCGGCTGCAGCCTGAGCCCCGAGTGCTCGCCCGTGACCAGCTCGCCGCTGTCCAGCGGCAGTCCCGCGCCCTCCGCCCACCGGCGGTTGTCGGAGATCTGCCGGGATATCTCGTCCCGCCCGACGTAGCGGACGGTGCCGTCCGCGTTCACGGCGCACTTCCAGGGCACGACGCTGACGTCCTGCTCGCAGCCCAGGTAGGGATGGTCGTAGGTGTGGTTGATCCAGCGGAACGCGTCGCGCTCCCCGGTCAGCCGGTCCGCCAGCGGGTCGGCTCCGTGTTCCTCCCGGTACTCCACACTGCCGCCGCCGTTGTACGCGAGGTCGAGGGTGAAGTCGCGGGACCGCGACCACTCGACCGCGTGCGTGGCGTCGCCGGGGGTCATCCTGATCGGGTCGGGTGTGCCCTCGCCGGGCCGGCAGTCGACGTCCCCCGGTGTGCAGTTGAGTTCGGTGTCCCAGCGGTCGTCGCTCGCGAACACGTCGTCGACGTGGACCGAGAACCAGTTGCGCGAGGTGCCCAGCCGGACTTCCTGCGTCATCCAGTCGACGATCCCCCGGGCGAGCAGCCGGAACTGCTGCTGGTACCGGTTGGCCACGAAGGTGACCACCAGTTCGCGGCGGCCGTCGTGCCGGTACTCCCCGACGAGCGAGCCCCGGCCGGTCCCTCCGGGGAGCGGGGCGTCGACGTAGGTGGTGAAGTCGGCGCCCGCCCGCGGCGTGGACAGGAAGCCCCAGCTCTCGTCCACCGAGGGGTCGTTGTCCTCGAAGGCGAAGGAGCCGTCGAGATAGCCGAAGGGCCCGGCCTCGCCGGCCGCGGTCACCTGCGCGGTGATGCCGTCCACGGGCCCCGCGTACCCGCCGTTCACCGGGTACTCCAGACCGGCCTGGGGCCGGGCGTAGGTGTACGCGTCGACCTGCGGGATCGCGTAGGTCCGCTCGTACGCCGCCAGGGCGGCCATCTCCGGCGAACCGGCGGGGAACGGGTTGTCGTTGGGCAGCACCACGGCCTGGTACCTCGCGCGCGGCCGGCCGTCGATCTCGTCCGCGAGGAATGCGGCGTCGATGACGGGCCGCGCCGCGTCCGAGAGATCGACCACCGTGTACGGAGTGCCCGCGCCGTCGAGTTCCGCGGCGATCGCGGCCGTGGCCGGGCCCCCGTCGGACACCACGAGCACCCTCAGGTCGATTCTCGGCGCCGGTTCGGCCGCCCGTACCGGCGACGCCGGCAGTCCGCCGAGCGCGATGGCGAGTGCTCCCGCGGCGAGCGCGGTCGTGCGTAAGGTCCGCCGGACGCGGATCCGCTTCATGCGGTGGTGTCCCTCCCCATGACCCCCGGCACAGCGGCGCGGCTGCTCCCCCCGGAACGCCGTGCCGCTATGCCCTGTCCCGAGACATAGTGGAGGCTGCGTGTGCGTTCTGTGCGTCTACGGTGAAACTTGACGGAAAAGCACAGGTGCCATGCGAACGGCGCGGAGCGGTCCGTACGCCGTGGAGCCCGGCGGGTACGGAGCCAGACGCTCGCAGCGGCCGGGGGGATGGACAAGACGCCGGGCTTGGGGGACGAGTGTTTTCGGCCAGGAGCGCCGGTGATGCCGGTGATGTCGGTGATGTTGGTGATGCCGACGGTGCCATGGAGTGCCGCAGCGGCCGGGAGTTCGGGAGGCCGCGAGTACAGGCGGTGCCGGGGAGGTGCCACCGGTGCGGGTGGTGCTCCTTGTTCTTCTGCGCTCTTCTGCGTTCTTCTGCGTTCTTCTGCTGCCGGTCGAGCCGGTCGAGCCGGTCGTGCCGGTCGAGCCGGTCGTGCCGGTGCCTGGAACGTGCCGGCGATGCGCCTGGGAGGTGCCGCGAGGCGGTCCGCGCACCCGGCCGGCACGGCCGCGCGTGTGCGGACCGCCGGCAGCGGCCGCCGGCGCGGGTGGGCCCGGCGGCCGCCAGGGTGTTCCGGGAGGCCGGGCGCCCCACGGAGGGCGGGGCAGGCCCGGCGGGACGCCCCGGCTCACGGCTCCCCGGGATCCCGGATTCTCGGGTTCCTCGGGTTCTCGGGTTCCTCGGGGTCCGCCGGTCAGGCGCCGGCGGGTTCCGCGGGCGCGCAGTCCACCCGGGTCTCCGGGAGGGTGTGGATGCCGTCCTTGGTGCTTTGCCCGTTGTCGTACTCGTAGTACAGGTACGAGTAGAAGCCGATGGTCCCGTTGCAGCCGGAGTCGGCGGCGACCTGGTACGTGAGCGTGACGGTCCGGGACGCGCCGGGGGCCAGCGGGATCTCGTAGTTGACGCCGAGCCCGGTCGAACCGGTGCCCGAGCACGAGGCGCCCTCGGCGGTGCAGGACACGAAGCTGTACTTGAGGTCCTTGCGCTGGGTGGTCGCCCAGGTCGGCTGGACCGACTGGTACACGAACCAGATGTCCGTGGGCTGGTTGTTGGTCAGGGTCATCGTCAGCGACACGGCTGAGCCGGGTGTGGTCACCGGCTGGTCGACGGTGAAGGCCAGGTCCGGTGTGTCGGCGGCGGCGGGCTGCGCCGCGCCCGCGCAGACGAGTGCCGTGGCGAGTGCCGTGGCGAGGGCGGCCGGCCGGCCGAGGCGTGTCAGGTGTGTGATGGGCATGGGCCGGGAGGCTAGGAGAGTGCCGGCTCCCGCGTCTGCCCCGCTCCGTGCGCTTCGCGCACCGCCCGGCCCGAAACCGCCGCGGCCGCGAGCGGGACCGCGGGTCCGGGCCGCAGTCCGCCTGGGCGCGTATGCGCCGGACACCGGCGGTGCAGGCGCACTCCGCATCCGGTCGCTCAACGTGTCCGGGGCGTCACTCAGCGGGAGCACGACAATGGCCTGTTCCGCGTCCGGGACACCCCGCGCCGCGCCTCCGCGTCGCGCCTCCGCGTCGCGCCTCCGCGTCGCGCCTCCGCGTCGCGCCTCCGCGCCGCGCCCTGGTCTCGCGCCCTGTTGTCGGCGGGCCCGGGGCACGCGGACGCCACCCGGCTCCCGGAGTGCGGACGGCCCGGAGCGGATGGACGATGAAGCCGACGAGCGGAGCCGCCGTGAGCGAGGAACCCTTCACCCCGGGCATGAGCAGCCGTGCGCTGGTCGAGCTGCACCACGTCGACAAGCACTTCGGCCCGCTGCACGTGCTCAGGGACGTCAGTCTGACCGTGGAACGCGGTGAGGTGGTCGTCGTCATCGGCCCGTCCGGCGGAGGCAAGTCCACGCTCTGCCGCGCCATCAACCGCCTGGAGACCATCGACTCCGGCGAGATCGCCATCGACGGCAGGCCGCTGCCCGCCGAAGGCAGGGAACTCGCCCGGCTGCGCGCCGACGTCGGCATGGTCTTCCAGTCCTTCAACCTCTTCGCGCACAAGACCGTCCTCCAGAACGTGACCCTCGGCCAGATCAAGGTCCGCGGAAAGGGCCGGAAGGCCGCCGAGGAGCGGGCGCGCGGCCTCCTCGACCGGGTGGGCGTGGGCTCCCAGGCGGACAAGTACCCCGCCCAGCTCTCCGGCGGGCAGCAGCAGCGGGTGGCGATCGCCAGGGCGCTCGCCATGGACCCCAAGATCATGCTGTTCGACGAGCCGACCTCCGCCCTCGACCCGGAGATGATCAACGAGGTACTCGAGGTCATGCGGCAGCTCGCCGGGGACGGCATGACCATGGTGGTCGTCACCCATGAGATGGGATTCGCCCGTTCGGCCGCCAACCGCGTGGTGTTCATGGCCGACGGCAGGATCGTGGAGGAGACGACACCGGACGAGTTCTTCACCGCCCCCCGTACCGACCGCGCCAGGGACTTCCTCTCGAAGATCCTCCACCACTGACGCCCGGCGCCCGCGTCGCACCCGTGCGCCGCCCCGGGACCCCGCACCCTCCAGCGATCCCCAGGGATGACCATCATGAAGCCTCGCAAGGTCTCCGCCGCGGCCGCCGCGGCGCTCACGCTCTCACTCGCCGCCACGGCCTGCGGATCGGGCGGCGGCGGATCGGACGACGGGAGGAAGCTCACCGTCGGCATCAAGTTCGACCAGCCGGGCGTCGGCCTGAAGACGCCGGACGGCGACTACGAGGGGTTCGACGTCGACGTGGCCCGGTACGTGGCCCGGCAGCTCGGCTACGCCCCCTCCGACATCGTCTTCAAGGAGGCCAAGAGCGCCGACCGCGAGACGCTGCTCCAGCGCGGCGACGTCGACTTCGTCGTCGCCTCCTACTCGATCAACGACGAGCGCCGTAAGAAGGTCGACTTCGCCGGGCCCTACTTCCTCGCCCACCAGGACGTGCTCGTCCGTGCCGGAGACGACTCCATCGGGTCCCCGGCGGACCTCAACGACAAGAAGCTCTGCTCGGTCACCGGCTCCACCTCGGCGCAGAACGTCAAGACCAGGCTCGCGCCACGGGCCCAGCTGCAGGAGTACGGCGGCTACTCCGAATGCCTGACCGGCCTGGAGAACGGCACGATCGACGCCGTGACCACCGATGACGCCATCCTCGCCGGCTACGCCGCGCAGGACCAGTTCAAGGACAAGTTCCGGCTGGGCGGCTTCAAACTGAGCGACGAGCTGTACGGGATCGGTGTGAAGAAGGGCGACACCGCACTCAGGAACGACATCGACGCGGCGCTGCGGAAGATGGTCCGGGACAGCGCGTGGAAGGAGGCCGTCGAGGCCAACTTCGGACCGGCCGGCTACCGGAGCGAGCCCCCGCCGGGCATCGCCGCCCCGGCCGGCTGAGGCGCCGCCCGACCGCCCTGCCCCGCCTGCTGAGACGCCGCCGGTTGAGACGCCGTCGGCCGACCCCGAGACGACCACCTCACAGAGGCGCAACCGTGTTCGACTTCCTTCAGGGTTACGACGTGCCGGGGGCGTTCTGGACGACCGTCCAGCTCACCTTGTGGTCCGCCGCCGGCTCCCTGCTCTGGGGCACCGTGCTGGCCGCGATGCGGGTCAGCCCGGTGCCCGTGATGCGTGGTTTCGGCACCTGGTACGTCAACGTGGTACGGAACATCCCGCTCACCGTGATCATCGTCTTCACGTCGCTGGGCCTGTTCCAGACCCTGGGCGTCAGCCTCGGCGCCGACACCTTCACCGTGATCAACTTCCGGCTCGCCGTGCTCGGACTGACCGCCTACACGGCCGCGTTCGTCTGCGAGGCACTGCGGTCCGGCATCAACACCGTGCCCCTGGGGCAGGTGGAGGCGGCCCGCGCCCTCGGGCTGGGCTTCACCCAGGTGCTCGGGCTCGTCGTCCTCCCCCAGGCGTTCCGCTCGGTGGTGGGCCCGCTCGCGAACGTGCTGATCGCCCTCACCAAGAACACCACGGTGGCCGCGGCCATCGGCGTCCCCGAGGCCGCGCTGCTGATGCGGGAGATGATCGAGAACGAGGCCCAGCTCATCCTCATCTCGGCCGTCTTCGCCGCGGGCTTCATCGTCCTCACCCTCCCCACCGGCCTCTTCCTCGGCTGGGTCGGCAAGAAGGTGGCGGTGAGGCGATGAGTTCCGTCCTGTACGACACCCCCGGGCCCCGGGCCAGACGGCGCAACACCCTGTACACGGCGGGCTTTCTGCTCGTCCTCGCCGCCGGGGCCTGGTGGGTGTTCACGGGCCTCGCCGGGAAGGGGCAGCTGGAGTGGTCCAAATGGGCGCCGTTCCTCACCGACTCCCGGGTGTGGACGACGTTTCTCCTGCCGGGTCTGGAGAACACCCTCATCGCCGCGGCGCTCGCGCTGGTCATCGCGCTGCCGCTGGGCGCGGTCCTCGGCATCGCCCGGCTGTCGGAACACCGGTGGGTGCGCGGCACGGCGGGCACGGTGGTGGAGTTCTTCCGCGCCATCCCGGTGCTGATCCTGATGCTGTTCGCCAACGCCGCCTACGCCGCGTTCTTCGACATCAGCCCAGACAGCCGGCCGCTGTACGCCGTGGTGACCGGTCTGGTGCTGTACAACGCCTCGGTGCTGGCCGAGGTCGTCCGGGCCGGCATCCTGGCGCTCCCCCGCGGGCAGTCGGACGCGGCCAGGGCGATCGGTATGCGCAAGGGCCAGACGATGCGGTACGTGCTGCTGCCGCAGTCGGTGACGGCCATGCTCCCGGCGATCGTCAGCCAGATGGTGGTCATCGTGAAGGACACCGCCCTCGGCGGCGCGATGCTCGGCTTCTCCGAGCTGCTGGCGTCGGTCCGGCCGATGAGCGCCAACTACGGCGCGAACACCATCGCCGGCTTCACCGTGGTCGCCGTCATCTTCATCGTGCTGAACTTCGCGCTCACGTCGTTCGCCGCCCGGCTGGAGAGCCGGCTGCGGCGCGGCCGGAGGTCCGCCGGCGCGGTGGTGGCCGCGGACGCGGTCGAGGAACTGGCGACACCGGGCGAGCATGTCGGGCACAGGCCGGAGCCGCCTGGACGGTCCTGACCCGCCGTCCGCCGTCCGCCGTTCGCCGTTCGCCGGCGCCGCCCGCGCCGTGCCGGCCCGCCGTTCGCCGGCGCCGCCCGCGCCGTGCCGGCCCGCCGCCCGCCGCGCCGCGCGGGCCGGAGCCGCCGAGCGGTGCCACCGCCGGACGGCCGCCGTCGGCGGTGCCTGTGCCGTCCGTGTGGTGGTTGCGACCGCGTCCCGGTGTGTTTCGGGTGCCGTCCGTGTGGTGGTTGCGACCGCGTTCCGGTGTGTTTCGGGTGTCGTCCGTGTGGTGGTTGCGACCGCGTTCCGGTGTGTTTCGGGTGCCGTCCGTGCGGCGGTTGCGACCGCGTTCCGGTGTGTTTCGGGTGCTGTCCGTGTGGTGGTTGCGACTGTGTCCCGGTGTGTTTCGGGTGTCGTCGGTGTGGTGGTTGCGATCGCGTTCCGGTGTGTTTCGGGTGTCGTCCGTGCGGCGGTTGCGACCGCGTCCCGGTGCGTTTCGCCTGAGCCGCGCGGACACCGGAACCGCCGAGCCCCGCCCGGGCAAGGCGACGCGCGCCCGCGGCGGCCGCCCGAATCCCATCGGGGCTTCTTGCTGAGCCGGATGACCGCCGGGCGGTTGAGCGCCCGGTCGCCGTGCAACTAGTCAGGGACATGGCCGTCGGTGCATCTCATACGACCGTTCCGCGGGAACCGGGCGACTCCTCAGGGCAGCCGGGCCGGGGCGGAGGCGGCCGGTGGTGGCCGCCCACCTCGCCCGTGACCGCACTCGCCCTGGTCCTCGCCGCGTTGCCGCTGGCGCTGCTGGCGGCCGCCGCCCGGCTCGGCCGACATGTGCGGCCCAGCGCCGACGAGTGGTGCTTCCTGCCCGTGGTGCGCGACCAGGGCATCGGCGGACTCGTCGGGAAGTTCTACGTCACCGACAACGGCCGGGTCGGCAACGGCCTGCTCGTGGGCCTGTACGCCCGGTTCCCGGTGGCGGGCCACCAGTGGTACGCGGCCCTGAGCGCGCTGCTCGTCCTGGCCGTGCTGTGGGCCCTGGTGGCCCTCGTACTGCGCCGGGCCCGCCAGTCGTCCCCGCGCGGGCTCCCGCTGCTCGTCGCCGCGACGGCCACCGCGGTGTTCCTCCTCGCCACCCCCAACACCTACAAGACCCTCTACTGGCCCGCGGGGTCCGTCTCGCACACCGTGGCCCCGGTACTGGCCTGCTCCGCCGTCCTCCCGGCGCTGGCGGCCGGGACGCGCCGGGGCCGGGCCGCCGCCCTGGCCGCGGCGGCGGTCGCCGGGGTCTTCACCGGCACCCTCTCCGAGGAGACCTCGGTCGTGGCACTCGTGGTCCTCGGGGGACTGCTGCTGTTCGGCCGCCGGCTCGTCACCGACCGGGCCTGGCCCTTCCTGCGGACCTGGGCGCTGATCGGCGCCGCCGGGGTCGTCGTCGGCACCGCCGTGCTCGTCACCTCGCCCGGGTCCCGCCACCGGCGCGAACGCTTCGGCGCCGGCACCGCCTCGGTCGTGGCCCCCGACTCCCTGGCGGCCTCGGCCCGCGGCTTCGCCGGCATCGCGGAGAGCGTCCTGACGACCTGGCAGTACGCGGGAGTCCTCGCCGCCGGGCTGCTGCTCGGCCTGCTCGTCCGCCCCTCCCGCACCGGCACGGCCGTGCTGCGCCCCTGCCGCCCGCTGCCGCTCGCCTGCGCGGGCCTGCTCGCCGTCCTCGTCTCCGGCTATCTGTGCACCGTCATCACCTATCCGGTCTTCGGCCCGCGCGTCGTCACCGCCGCCCGGACCTGGAACGACTACCTGCTCCTGTACGTCCTGGTGCTCGCGGGCCTCGGAGCCCTGCTGGGCCGGGCGCTGCGCCGCCGCGCCGCCCGGTCGTGGACGGCGGTGGCGGTGGCCACCGCGGCGGCACTCTGCGCCGTGTCCGCCGCGGGACTGGCCCCACCGCTGCACCGCCTGGGCCAGGACATGGGAGTGCGGGCCGGGCGGTGGGACCGCCAGGACGCGTCGCTGCGCGCGGCGGCCGCCCGCGGAGCCGAGGTGGCGCCGTACACCCCGACCCCGGTCGCCGGGATGCTCGAACCGTTCCGCGACGGGGGCCGTCGCGCCTGGCCCGCCCGGTGCGTCGCCGAGTACTACCGGCTGGACGCGGTCACTCGCTCGACGCGGGTTCCGTGACCGTCCCCGTCCGCCGGGCCCCGGACATGATCGCCCAGCGTGCGACCAGGAACGTCAGGGGCGTGGCGAGGACCCCGGCGGCGATCGCCGCGAGATGCTCGTCCACGCCCAGCCGGGTCACGGCCAGATGGAGCAGCAGCCCGCTGCCCACGAGACCGGCCGCCCCCGACAGCGGGTAGCGCGCGAACGCGCGCCACGTCGGCCGGGTCCGGAGGGTGACGCAGGAGTTGAGCAGGAACGATCCCGTCACTCCCACGCCATAGGCCAGGGCGTGCGCGGCCAGGTAGGGCAGCCACCTCAGCAGCAGCGCGTACACCCCGTAGTACACCCCGGTGTTGACCACCCCGACCAGCGCGAAGACGGCGAACTGCCGCAGGCCGGCGGCGTTCACCGGCGGGACCGGGACCGGGACCGGGGCCGCGCCGCGGCCGCCGCGGGGACGCCGTCCGGGTGACCGGGGGCGGGGGTGTCGGTCTCGGCCACGACGTAGTGCGGCCGCCGTTTCGCCTCGTGGTAGATCCGGCCGACGTACTCGCCGATCACGCCGAGGGTCGCGAGCTGGACGCCGCTCAGGCCGACGATGGCGGTGATGAGCGTCGCGTACCCCGGGGTGTCGACACCGTCGACCAGCGCGTTCACGACGATCCACCCGGCGTAGCCCAGGGCGGAGAGGAACAGCCAGAGGCCGGTGTGGATCGCCAGGCGCAGCGGACGGGTGTTGAACGACAGCAGCCCGTCGATGCCGTAGTCCACCAGCCGGCGGCCACCCCACTTGGAGCGGCCCGCGGCCCGTTCGGCGTTGCGGTACGCGAAGCCGGCCGTCGGGAAGCCGATCCAGGAGAACAGCCCCTTGGAGAAGCGGTCGCTCTCCGGAAGCGACAGCACGGCGTCGACGGCCCGGCGTGAGAGCAGCCGGAAGTCGCCCTCCCCGTCGGCGACCTCCACGTCCATGAAGTGCCGCACCAGCCGGTAGTACGCGCGGCTCAGCGCGGTACGCAGCGCGCCCTCGCCCGCGCGGTCGCGCCGGGCGACGACCTGGTCGTAGCCGTTGCGGTGCAGCTCCAGCATGCGGGGGACCAGTTCGGGGGGATGCTGCAGATCGGCGTCCATCAGCACCACCGCCTCGCCCCGGGCCATCCGCATCCCGGCGAGCAGGGCGGCCTCCTTGCCGAAGTTGCGGCTGAAGGAGGTGTAGCGGACGCACGGGGAACCGGCCGCGAGTGCTCTCAGCCGCTCCGCGGTCCCGTCGCCGCTGCCGTCGTCGACGTAGCAGATCTCGAAGCGCGCTCCGGTGGGCTCCAGTGCGGCGACGAGCGCCGAGTGGAAGGCGTCGATCACCTCGCTCTCGTCGAAGCAGGGGACGACGACCGTCAGCTGGGGGTGTGGCATCCCCCCAGTGGAACGCGGCCGGGGGCGGCAGGCCGTGGTACCTACTCCGCACGAGTGTGTCGGGGCGACGGGTCCCGGCGTCCACGGGCGGGGGCCGCCGGTGTCAGGGGCCGGGTGTTCGCGGCCCGTCACACCGGCGGCCGGGCACCGCGGGCCGGGCCGGCGGGCGTGCGGCACGCGCCACGGCCGTGCGGAGACCGGCGGGCCCGGCCGGCCGCCGTACGCCGCGCGTACGGCTACCGGCCGGGCCCGAACGGCCGCTCACTTGACCGAGCCGGCCATGACCCCCTGGACGAAGTGCCGCTGGAAGGCGAAGAACACCACCACCGGCACGACGAGGGACAGGAAGGCGCCCGGTGCCAGTACGTCGATGTTGCTGCCGAACTGCCGTACCTGGGACTGGAGGGCCACCGTGAGCGGTTGCGACGAGCTGTCCGCGAAGAGCAGTGCCACGAGCATGTCGTTCCACACCCACAGGAACTGGAAGATGGCCAGACTCGCGATCGCCGGACGGCCCACCGGCAGCACCAGCCGGGTGAAGATGCGCCACTCGCTGCCGCCGTCCATCCGCGCCGCCTCCAGCATCTCGCGGGGGATGTCCGCGAAGTAGTTGCGGAGCAGGAAGACGGCGAAGGGCAGCCCGTAGGCCACGTGGAACAGCACGACACCCGGAATCGTGCCGAACAGCCCGAGCTGGCCGAAGAGCTTGGCGACCGGCAGCAGTCCCACCTGGACCGGCACCACCAGCAGCGCCACCACGAGCAGGAAGATCCAGTCCCGGCCCGGGAACTCCAGCCAGGCGAAGGCGTATCCGGCGAGCGCCGCGAGGACGATGACCAGGGCGGTCGTCGGCACCGAGATCAGCACGGTGTTCCAGAACGCCTGGGTGATCCCGGCGTTGCCGAGCAGTTCCGTGTAGTTGTCGAACGACAGCTGCCCGGGGCCGGCCAGGGCGGTCCACCAGCCGCTGCCCGCGTTGTCCTGGGCGGAGCGCAGGGAGGACAGCAGCAGACCCGCGAGCGGGGTGATCCAGACCAGGCCGACCACCACCAGGAGTGCCTGGACCGCGCCGTTGCCGAGCCAGCGGCCGAGCCGGCTGCCGGATCCGGCCCGTGCCGCCGCGCTCGGGGCGGCCGGCGCCTTCGCGGCGGCCGGGTCGGTGGCGGCGCCGCTCGCGGGACCGGTGGCGGGGTCGGTGGCGGCGCTCATGACTGGCTCCTGCGGAAGCGGCGGACGTTGAAGACCATGGCGGGGACCACCAGCAGCAGGAGCAGGACGCCGAGCGCGCTGCCGAGCCCCTGGTCGTTGCCGCCGCCGAAGGACACCAGCCACATCTGGGTCGCCAGTACCGTGGCGTCCTGCTGCACCGGCCCGGGCGCGATGATGTAGACGAGGTCGAAGACCTTCATCACGTTGATCACCAGCGTCACGAAGACCACGGTCAGGATCGGCGCGAGCAGCGGGACGGTGATCCTGCGGAAGACCTGCCACTCGTTGGCCCCGTCGATCCGGGCCGCCTCCAGCGCGTCGCGCGGCAGCGCGGACAGTCCCGCGCCGATCAGGACCATCGCGAACCCGGTCCAGATCCACAGGTACGCGCCGATGATGGCCGGGGTGACCAGCGCGGGCCCGAGCCAGGAGATCCCCTCGTAGGGCGGTGCGAAGTTCTCCGCGGGCAGCCGCACCGCGTAGGAGCCCGCCGCCAGGTCCCGGAAGGCGAAGGAGCCGTCCGCCGCGGTGGTGGCGGTGGCGGCGGTCCTGCCGTCCCGGACGGCCTCGACCGTCATCCCCGGCAGCCCGCTCTCGGTCCGGTCGAGCTTGCCCCGCTCACCGCCTCCGCCCGGGGTGAAGTCCAGGTAGACCACGCCGGACAGGGCGTCGGCGCCGGCCTTCCCCGCCGCCCCGTACGCCGGGCGGGCGTCCTCGGGGAGGTCGGCGGGCTTCACCCCCACGAGCCCGAGTGCGAGGGTGTCCCCCGGTGAGGCGGACCCGGTCGTGATGTAGGACCCGTCGGGCGCCTTGGCCAGGCCCTCGCCGTCCCGGGCGCGTGCGGTCGGGTACGACGACGAGTCCGCGAAGACGTCGTGCACCCCGACCACGGCCGCGTTGAGCACGCCCTTGTCCGGGTCCTCCTCGTAGGCGAGGCGGAAGATGATGCCGGCGGCGAGGAAGGACACGGCCATCGGCATGAACAGCAGCAGCTTGAACGCCGTGGCCCAGCGGACCTTCTCCACCAGGACGGCCAGGACCAGCCCCAGCCCGGTGAGCAGCGTCGGTGCGACGACGACCCAGACGGCGCTGTTGCGCACGGCCGTGAGCGTGGCCGGGTCGCGGAACATCTCGGTGTAGTTGCCGGCGCCGACGAACCGGGTGCCGGAGGCGTCGAAGAGGCTGCGCCCCACCGAGAACAGCACCGGATAGACCACCAGGGCGCCGAGCAGCAGCAGCGCCGGCAGCACGAAGGCCAGGGCGACGAGGCGCCGTCGCCGCCTGGCGCGGTGCCGCGGGTCGGCGGCCCGGGGCCGCCCCGCGGACGGGGCGGCGCCGGGTGTGGTGACTGCGGTCATGGTCCGTCAGCCCTTGTACGCCTTGGCCGCGGCGTCCTCGAGACGGGCCGCGGTGGCCTTCGGGTCCGACGGGTCGCGCAGGAAGTCCTGGAGCAGCTTCCACTCGCCCGCGCCCTTGGTGCCGCCGAAGGCCGCGGGGGCCTGGTCGGACATGTCGAAGCGGACGGAGTCGCCGGCGTCGATCAGCGACTCGGCCGTCTCGCGGGTGGTGTCGTCGCCGTAGGCGGCCAGGTCGAGCTTCTTGTTGGGGGAGAGGAAGCCGCCCGCCCCGGCCCAGACGGCCGCCGCCTCCGGGGTCGCCAGGTACTCCAGGAACGCCATCGCGGCCTTCTGGTTCTTGCCGTCCTCGAGTACGACCGCCGCGTCGCCGCCGCTGACGACCGGCGCCTTGCCGCCGTCGACCGCGGGGAAGGGGAAGAAGTCGGCGTCCTCGCCGATCTTCCTGCCGAACTGGTCCTTGGCGACACCGGCGACGAAGTCGCCCTCGTACACCATGCCCGCCTCGGGGTCGGGGCCGAAGACCTTCTCGACCGAGCCGGGGAAGTCGGTGGCGAGTGCGCCCTTCTGGCCGCCGGCGATCAGCTCCTTGTCGGAGAACAGCTCGCCCAGGGTGGTGAGCGCGGCCACCACGCTGGGGTCGGTCCACTTCAGCGTGTGGGCGGCGAGCCGGTCGTACTTCTCCGGGCCGGCCTGGGAGAGGTAGATGTTCTCGAACCAGTCGGTGAGTGTCCAGCCGTCCTCGCCGGCGACGGCGAAGGCGGGCAGGCCCGAGTCGGAGACGGCCCGTCCGGCCTTGAGCATGTCCGCGTACGTGGTGGGCGGCTCGACGCCCGCCTGGTCCAGCGCGGCCGGGCTGTACCAGACCGTCGACTTGTGGGCGGCCTTGAAGTACAGGCCGTACAGCGACCCGTCGACGCTGCCGTAGTTCTTCCACACCGGCGCGAAGTCGGCGTCGACGGACTTCTCGGCGGTCTTCGACAGCGGGGTGAGCCAGCCGCTCTTCGCGAACTGCTGGAGCACCCCGACCTGCGGGACCATCACCACGTCGGGTGCGTTGCCGCCCTCGATCTTGCTGCCGACGACGGTGGAGACGTTGTCGCCGGTGGAGACGAACTGCGTCCTGGCGCCGGTCTTCTCGGTGAAGGCGTCCAGCACCTTCTGGAAGTTCTTCTGCTCGGCGCCGGACCAGACGGCCGCGACCGTGATCGTCTGGCCGTCGAGGGACCCGCCGCCGCCTCCGGACGGGGTCACGGGGTCGCCGCCGCAGGCGGTCGCGCCGAGGGCGAGGGCCAGGGCGGTGCATCCGGCGAGCATCGTGCGTCGTGGGTTCATGCCGGGACTTCCTTTACCGGTCGGGGAATCGGACGGAGCGTCGAAGGGGTTGCGGGGCGGGTGCGGCCTGGGGGCGGGTGCGGCCGGACGTGAACGGCCGCGAGCGGCCCAGGCGTTCGAGGGGGCGTGATCGGGCGCGGACGGCGGGGGTCACTCGGTGCTCCCGTCGCCGATCCACCAGGCGGCGGTCGATCCCGGCAGCGCCCCGGTCGGACAGGGGCCGCTGGACAGCAGCGGCGCACCGGGGACGGGGGCCGGTACGGGGGCCGTGCCGAAGTTGACGGCGCACACCAGCCCGTCCCCCCGGACGAAGGCGAGCACGTCGGGCGGGGAGTCGAGCCAGCGCAGGCTGCCCTCGCCGAGCTGCGGCAGACCGCGGCGCAGTTGGAGCCCGTCGCGGTAGAGGTGCCAGAAGGAGCGGGTGTCGGCGAGCGCGCGGTCGGTGGCGTGCCGGGCGAACCAGCCGGGTTGCGGCAGCCAGGGCTTGGCTCCCTCGGCGCCGGAGGTGAATCCGAACGGCGAGGCGTGGCCGGACCACGGCAGCGGTACCCGGCATCCGTCGCGGATCCTCGCCCGGCTGCCGGTGCGGCGGAAGATCGGGTCGGTGAGCACCTCGTCGGGCAGGTCGACGACCTCGGGCAGGCCCAGCTCCTCGCCCTGGTAGATGTAGGCGGCGCCGGGGAGCGCCAGCATCAGCAGCGCGGCGGCCCGGGCGCGGGCCGAACCGAGCCCGCTGGACTCGGTGCCGCACTCCCCGTACCGGGTCACGGTGCGGACCTGGTCGTGGTTGTTGAGCACCCAGGTGACGGTGGAACCGGTGCCCGCGATGTCCTGCATCGCCTCGGAGACGACCTTGCGGAACGCGGCGGCGTCCCAGGGCGCGCTCAGCAGGTCGAAGAAGAAGGCCTGGTGGAGCTCGTCCGGCCGGACGTAGCGGGCGTGCTCGCGCGCGGTCGGCACGGACACCTCGCCGACCAGCAGACGCTCCCGGCCGTCGCGGTCGGTGTACTCCTCGCACACCGACCGCCAGTGGCGCCACACGTCGTGTACCTCGGGCTGGTTCCAGGCGAGGGGGTTGACGGAGTCGCGGGTGCGCGCGTCGGCCTCCGGATCGGGGGAGTCGGGCAGCTCCGGGTGCTTGAACAGGCCGGCGGCGACATCGATGCGGAAGCCGTCGACGCCCCGGTCCAGCCAGAAGCGCAGCACCTGCTCGAAGTGGGCGCCGGTCTCGGGGGCGCGCCAGTTCAGGTCGGGCTGCTCGGGCGTGAACATGTGCAGGTACCACTGGCCGGGGCTGCCGTCCGCCTCGGTCACCCGGCTCCACGCCGGGCCGCCGAACATCGCGTGCCAGTTGTTGGGGGGCACGTCACCGCCGGGGCCGCGGCCCTCGGCGAAGTGGAACCGGGCGCGGGCCGCGCTTCCCGGGCCGGCGGCGAGGGCCGCGCGGAACCAGGCGTGCTCGCTGGAGCAGTGGTTGGGGACGATGTCGAGCAGCACCCTGATGCCCAGCCGGTGCGCCGCGGTGATCAGCAGCTCGAACTCGGCCAGGTCGCCGTACACCGGGTCCACGTCGCAGTAGTCGGCGACGTCGTAGCCGTGGTCGTGCTGGGGCGAGGGGTAGAAGGGGCTCAGCCATATGCCGTCGACGCCGAGCTTCTTCAGGTACGGCAGTCCGGCGCGCACTCCGGCGAGGTCGCCGATCCCGTCGCCCGTGCTGTCCAGGAAGCTGCGGACGTACACCTGGTAGATCACCGCGTCGCGCCACCAGCGGTGCGGGAGGCGGTGCGGGAGGCCGTGGCCGGCCGTGGCTGTGAGCGTCACCCGTTGACCTGTTTCTCCGTGAAGGGTGCCCGCGACCAGAAGGTCGCGGTTATGTATGCATGTTAAGTAGCTGGGTCGAGAGGGTGTCAACGGTTGTGCAGGAATGCGAGGAGAGTTGCCGGAAATGCCGGAAATCACCGCGCCGTTCGCGGTCAGGATGATGTGATGCCGTTACCTAACAGGTAAGTGAGTGGCAGGAGGGGCGTGCCGGGCATCAGCCCCGGCGGGTGACCGCCGACAGCTCACGGGCGAGCCGGCGCGCCGACTCGCCGGGTTCCCGGTGCTGCGCCATCACGTCGTGCACGACGGCCTGCACGACCAGGCTCACCTGCTCGTAGCGCGCGCTCTTGGGCCGGGCGGCCGCGGACAGCACACTGGCCCGCAGGGTGGGGAGATAGGGGAACCGCCGGATCAGTCCGGGATCCCGGTACAGCTCCGCCCGCACCGGCGGCAGCGCGCCCTCGGTGAGCACCATGCGCTGCACGGGCGCGCTGGTGAGGTAGGCGATCAGGTCGCTCGCCGACTCCGGGTGCCGGGCGCGGGCGCTGACCGCGAGGTTGGACCCGCCGAGCACACTGGTCCCCGGCCCGTCGGGTCCGGGCAGCGGCACCGCGCCGAACTTCCCCGCCACCCGCGAGTCCGCACCGGACGCCCCGGCGTACGCGTAGGGCCAGTTGCGCAGGAAGAGCAGCCGGCCGTCCTGGAAGGCCTGCCGGGACTCCTCCTCCTTGTAGGTCAGCGCCTCCCTGGGGATCCAGCCGTCGCGCACCCCGCGGGCGAGGAAGCCGAGACCGGTGCGGACCTCGGGGGAGTCCGCGGCGACCCGCCCGTCGTCGCCGAGGATGGAGCCCCCGGCCGAGTACACCGCCTCCGTCGCGTTGACGGTGAGGCCCTCGTACGGCAGGAACTGCCCCGCGTAGCCGCCGAGCCCGTGCCGGGGCGCGAGCGTCCGCGCCTGGCGCTCCAGCTCCGCCCAGGTGCGCGGCGGGGTCTCGCCCGCCCGGTCGAGGACGTCCTTGCGGTAGTAGAGCATCGCGGCGTTCGTGACATACGGCACGGCGTACAGCCGTCCGCCGTACCTCGCCGTGTCCAGCACCGGCGGCAGGAAGCTGTCGACCGGGAACCGGTCCGCCTCCAGCGGGGCGATCCAGCCCGCGGCGGCGAACTCCGAGGTCCACGCCACGTCCATGTTGAGGATGTCGTACCGGCCGTCGCCGGAGCGCAGGCCCGTGGCCAGCTGCGCCCGCGCCTCGTCCGCCGCGTCCGGCAGCTCGACCAGGGTGACCCGCTCGTCCGGATGGCCGCGGTTCCAGCCCTCCAGCAGCGGGCCCAGGTAGCCGGTGAGGTCGCCGGCGGTGGCCAGCGTCATCGGGCCGCGCCCGCCGCCCCGGGCGGAGCCCGGGTCCGCCCCGGCGCCCGCCGAGACGTGTCCCGCGAGCACCACCGCCGCGACCAGGAGCCCCCTGCCGGCGGCACGTATCCACCGCATGGGTTCCTCCCGCGCACCGGCGCGGTCCACGTCGACCGCGTCCAGGGCATGTATACCCGTTAGGCATGGGCGATACTAGGGCCCGTATCGGATGACGAGAGCGATCCGGGCCACACCGCGGGACGGCGGCGGACCGCCCTCGGCCTGCTGGCGGACAACGGGGAGGAGGGGAGCGCGCGTGCGTCTGCCCCTGCTGGCCCTGCTGTCCCGGGGGCCCGCGCACGGCTACGAACTCAAGCAGGACCTTGAGCAACTGCTGGGCGCCGCGTACCCTCAGCCGAACGTCGGCCAGATCTATGTGACGCTCGGGCGCCTGGAGAAGTCGGGACTGATCGAGGGCGAGGAGGTCGCCCAGTCCAGCCGGCCCAACAAGAGGATCTACCGCCTCACCGACGCCGGGACGGAGGCGCTGCGCGCCTGGTTCGAGGAGACGGCGGACGAGCCGCGGGTGCGGGACGAGTTCTTCATGAAGCTCGCCCTCGCCCCGAGGACCGGGCTCGCCGACCAGATCGCCCTCATCAACAAGCAGCGACGCGAGTACCTGAACACCATGCGCAACCTGTCGAAGCTGTCCGCGACCGAGGACCGGGACAACCGCATCGCCCAGCTCCTGATCGAGGGGGCCATGCTGCACCTGCAGGCCGACCTCGACTGGCTGGAGCGCTGCCAGGAGGAGCTGGAGGGGCTGGAATGAGCCGCACCGCCGACCCGGACGACGCCTCCGGCACCCCGCTCCTGCGCGCCGAGGGCCTCGTCAAGACCCACTACGGAGAGGGCGCCCCGGCCCATGCCGTGCGCGGGGTGGACCTGTCCGTGCGCCACGGGGAGTTCGTCGCCGTCACGGGCCCTTCCGGGGCCGGCAAGTCGACCCTGCTGCACCTGCTCGGCGGGCTGCAGCGCCCCGACGGCGGAAGCATCCTGCTCGACGGCGAGCGCACCGACTCCTACAGCGAGGCCCGGTGGGCGACGGAGCGGCGGCGCCGGATCGGCATCGTCTTCCAGTTCTTCAACCTGGTGTCCAACCTCACGGTCGCCGACAACGTCGAACTGCCCGCCCTGCTCGCCGGCACCGGCGCCCGCCAGGCACGGGCCGAGCGCGAGAAGCTGCTGGCCGAGCTGGGACTGGAGGGCAAGGCCCGCAGCATGCCGGGCGAGCTGTCCGGCGGCGAGCAGCAGCGGGTCGCACTGGCCCGCGCCCTGGTCAACCACCCCCGGCTGCTGCTGGCCGACGAGCCGGCCGGCAGCCTCGACAGCAAGGGCACCCGCGAGGTCATGCGCCTGCTGTCCCGCTTCCACCAGCGCGGCCAGACCATCCTGCTCGTCACCCACGACGCGCGGCTCGCCAGCGCCGCCGACCGGGTCGTCAGCTTCTTCGACGGCCGCATAGCCGACGACGCCGAACTGGGCGGCGCTCCTGCCCGGGGCACCGGACTGTCCGGCGTCCTCGAACTGAGGGACTGACCGTGCGGGCAACCCTGCGCTGGGCGCACGCCGATCTGCGCACCCACCGGGGCGAGGCGCTGTTCCTCGTCTCCGCCACCGCGGGCATCGTCGCGGCACTGCTGCTCGCGGCCGCGCTCTTCGGCTACGCGACCAACCCCTGGCAGCGGGTCTTCGCGCAGTCCCACGGAGCCCACGTCTGGATCAGCACCGGGCCCACCGCCGACCCCGGCCGGCTCGCCGCCCTCGACGGGGTGCGGGCCGTGTCCGGCCCCTTCCCCACCTCCAGGGCGACCGTGGCCTCGCCCGGCGCCCGGGCGTCCGTCGAGCTCCGCGGCGCCGGAGCCGAACCCCCCGCCACCGGCCGCCCCCTGGTCACCTCCGGCCGCTGGCTCACCCCCGCGACGCCCGACGGCGTCGTCCTGGAGAGCAGCCTCGCCCGCGCGCTCGTCTCCGGCCCCGGAGACAGCCTCGCCCTCCCCGGCACCGGCCGCACCCTCACCGTCGTCGGCGTCGCCGAGAGCGCCGAACCGCGCTACCGCCCCGGCGAGCGCCCCGGGATCGCCTGGGCCCTGCCCGCCCGGGTGCATGCCGCCGGTGAGAGGCCCGGACAGGTCGTGGGTCTGCTGCTCGCCGACCCGGAGGACACCGACTACGCCGTCCAGCGCGCCGTCACCGTGCTCGGCGCCGGGGCGGTCACCGACGTGTCCAACTGGAAGCAGGCCCGCTCGGAGGCCCAGGGGGACACCCGGCTGCTCGGCCAGGTCCTCGGGCTCTTCGGGCTGGGCGCGCTGCTCGCCGCCGCGCTCGCCGTCTACGGCGCCATCAGCACCCGGGTCCGCGGCCACCTCAGGGACATCTCCGTACTCAAGGCCATCGGCTTCACCCCCGGACAGGTGGTGCGCGTCTTCCTGGTGCAGCACCTGGCCTTCGCGGTGCTCGGCGCCCTGGTCGCCACGGTGCTGATCGAGACCCTGGGCAGCGCCCTGCCCGGCCGGCTCGGCGAAGCGGTCGGCGTCTGGCAGGGGCTGCCGGGGCACACCGCCGCACTGCCGGCCGTACCCGTCGCCGCGGTGCTGTTCATCGCGGCCACCACCGGACTCGCCGCCTGGCGGGCCGGCCGGGTGCCACCGGTGCCCGTGCTCCCTGCCGGGAGGGCCCCGGGCGGCGGGCTGTCCGGCCCCGCCCGGAGGGCTCTCGGGCTCGGGCTGCCCCCGGCCCTCGTCCTCGGCTGGCACCGGGCCTTCGCCCGCGGACCGCAGACCCCCGCCACCGTCGTCCGGCTGGCCCTGCCGCTGCTGCTGATCACCGTGGCGCTGAGCGCATGGACCACCATCGCGCGCTTCGACAGCGAACCGCAGCACCTGGGACTGCCCTCGGCCCTGACCGCCCGCGCCGGCGGCGGCCTCACCGCCCCCGAGGCGGCGGCGCTCCTCGACGGCCACCCGCAGGTCGTGGCCGCCCACCCGGGCGTCGAGGCGGCGGCACTCGTACCCGGCCAGACCGGCACGATCGCGCTGCGCGGCCTGGGCACCCGCGAGCGGCCGTACCCGTTCACCGTCGTCGAGGGCCGTGCCGCCGACGGTCCCGACGAGGCGGTGGCCGGGCAGGGCCTGCTCGATCTGCTCGGAGTCGAGGTCGGGGACTGGGTGCGGATGACCGTCGGGGGCCATCCCCAGATCCTGCACATCGTGGGCCGCAGCATCGAACCGGAGAACGGCGGACGGACCATCTCCACCTCGCTCGACACCCTCCGCGAGAACGATCCCGCCCTGCGATCGACCCTCTACCAGCTCCAGCTGCGGCCGGGAGCCGACCCGGCCGGGGTGCGCGCCGAACTGACCGAGGCCTCGCAGGGTCGGCTCGACATCCACGAGGTCACCAGCCCGGCCGACCGGCTCTCCACGATGCGGGGCGTCGTCGCCGGCCTCATCGCCGTGCTCGCCCTGATCGGTCTCACGGAGCTGTCCACCGCGATCGGCGGGAGTGTGCGGGACGGCGAGCGCGACCTGCTCGCCCTGAAGGCGATCGGGCTGTCGCCCCGCCAGATCACCGCGGTCACCGTGACCGCGGTCGGCTGCACCGCGCTGGCCGCCGCGGTGGCGGGCGCGGGCCTCGGGGTCCCGCTGGCGCGGTGGCTGATCGACACCGAGGGCCGCTCCAGCGGCATCGGCGCCGGTATCGCGCAGGCCCCGTCGGCGCTGCACCTGGTGCTGCTCGCGGCCGCCGCGGTCCTCGGCGCGATCGCGCTGGCGGCGCTGCCCGCGGCCCGTGCCGCGCGCCGCCGGCTGGTGGACACCCTCGGCGCGGTGGCCTGAGCCCCGCCCTCCGCAGCCGGCCGCCCCGCTCGGCGGTCCTCGGCCGAGGCGTCAGCGGGTGCGTGCGTAGTGGCGGCGCGCCTTCTCCCGGTTGCCGCAGACGGCCATCGAGCACCAGCGGGCGCGGTTGGCGCGACTGCGGTCCAGCAGGAACAGCCGGCACTCGTCGTTGGCGCAGGGGCGCAGCCGGCCGGGCAGCTGCTGCTCGGCGCCGGCCCAGGCGAGGACCATCTCGACGGCCAGCCGGGCGTGCGGGGGTGTCCTGAGCGTCCACCGAAGGCCGTCCGAGGCGATCTCCGGGATCTGGTGGACCCCGTCCAGAAGCGGCCTCAGCACGGCGGGTGGGCTTTCTCCCCGCACGACGTCCCGCAGGGCGTCCCGTGCCTCGCGCAGCAGCTCCAGCTCCGCTCGGCTGCCCTGGCCGCCGTGCTCCCGTGCCCAGCGGGCGCCGCCGGCCGGGTCGCCGAGCGCGTCCTGCTCCTCGCCGTTCACCAGCGGCCTGCTGTTGAGCAGGTCCAACAGCGCGTCCATCGGTCGCCACTCCTCTCCGGCCGGACCGATTCTCACTACATCGAGTCACTTGACAGGTTAGATCATCGCATGTTCGTCTGAGATGAAACTAACCGTCTCAACCGCTTGAAGGGGTTAGACATGCCCTCGGTGCACCACCGGACCGCCACCGTCGGCGGCCATCGGATCTTCTATCGCGAGGCCGGTCCGGCCGACGCCCCCGCGATCGTCCTGCTGCACGGCTACCCGACCAGTTCGTTCATGTTCCGCGGACTCATCCCCCTGCTCGCCGACGACTACCGCGTCATCGCGCCGGACCATCTCGGCTTCGGCCACTCCGACGCGCCGCTCGCGCGGGAGTTCGACTACACCTTCGACGCCCTCGCCGGACTCACGTCCGAACTGCTCGATCAACTGGGCCTTGACCGCTACGCCCTGTACGTCCAGGACTACGGCGCCCCCATCGGATGGCGCCTCGCGCTCCGGCACCCCGAACGCATCTCCGCCCTCGTCACCCAGAACGGCAACGGCTACGAGGACGGCTTCGTCGAGTCCTTCTGGGCCGACGTCTGGGCGTACGGGGCGAACCCCGGACCCGGCACCGAAGCCGCCGTCCGCACCGCGCTGGGGCTCGACGCCATCCGCCGGCAGTACGTGCACGGCGTGCCCGACCCGAGTCTGGTGAGCCCGGACACCTGGCAGCACGACTTCTCCCGCGTCTCCCGAGAGGGCAACGACGAGGTCCAGCTCGCGCTGTTCCGCGACTACCGGAACAACCGCCCGCTCTACCCGCCGCTGCACGACTTCCTGCGCACCAGCGGCGTTCCGGTGCTCGCCGTGTGGGGCCGCAACGACGAGATCTTCGGCCCGGCGGGCGCGCTGGCCTTCACCCGCGACGCCGTGGACGCCGAGGTGCACCTCGTCGACGGCGGTCATTTCCTGCTGGAGAGCCACCTGGACGTCGTCGCGGGCTACCTGCGCGGCTTCCTGGGGCGGGTATGGGGATGAACGGCGCCGGGACACCGGAGGCGGCGCCCCGGCAGGCCACCGCACCGGTCTCCGCACCGGTCCCCGCACCGGCGGGCGGCGGCCGCGGACCCCCTCAGAGCAGCTCGGTGTCGAAGACCCGCAGCAGGGACTCCTCGTCGGCACCCCTGCCCGGCGTGCCGCCCGGCGGCGGCTGCTCGGCCCAGATGATCTTGCCTTCGGACGTGTACCGAGTGCCCCACCGCTCGGACAGCTGGGCCACCAGGAACAGCCCGCGCCCGCCCTCGTCCGTCGTCGCGGCATACCGGAGGTGCGGCGAGGTACTGCTGCCGTCGGTGACCTCGCAGGTGAGGCCCTGGTCGTACAGCAGCCGCACCCGGATGGGCTGGATGCCGTAGCGGATCGCGTTCGTGAGCAGCTCGCTGAGGATCAGCTCGGTGCCGAACGCCATCTCCTCCAGCTCCCACTCCGCCAGCTTCGCGACGGCGGCCGCGCGCATCCCGGCGACCGCGCTCGGATCGGACGGCACGTCCCACTCGGCCACCCGGTCCGGGCCGAGGGCGCGGGTACGGGCGATGAGCAGCGCCACGTCGTCCTTCGGGCGGGCCGGCAGCAGCGCCTCCAGGACCCCCCGGCACATCTGCTCCGGCGTCCCGTCCGTGTGTGCGAGGGCACTGCGCAGCATCTCGATGCCGACGTCGATGTCGCGGCTGCGGTCCTCGATGAGCCCGTCCGTGTAGAACACGAGCCGGGTGCCCTCGGGGATCTCGAGCACCTCGCTCTCGAACGGCATGCCACCGAGCCCGAGCGGCGGACCGGCGGGGAGTTCCGGGAACTCGACGCTGCCGTCCGGGCGGACGAGCGCCGGCAGCGGATGCCCGGCCCGGGCCATCGTGCACTGCCGCGATACCGGGTCGTAGATCGCGTAAAGGCAGGTGGCTCCGGTCATCGCCGGCCCGTCGGGACTGCCGCCGGGACCCATCTCGTCCTGGTCGATCCGGCCGACCAGATCGTCGAGGTGGCCCAGGAGCTCGTCGGGGGGAAGGTCGAGCGTGGAGAAGTTGTGCACCGCGGTCCGCAGCCGCCCCATCGTCGCCGCCGCGTGCAGCCCGTGCCCCACCACGTCGCCGACGACCAGGGCCACCCGGCTGCCCGGCAGCGGGATCACGTCGAACCAGTCGCCGCCAACCCCCGACTGGGCCGGCAGATAGCGGTGTGCCACCTCGACGGCGCTGTGCTCCGGCAGCACCCTCGGCAGCAGGCTGCGCTGGAGCGTCACGGCCAGCGCGTGCTCGCGCGTGTACCGGCGGGCGTTGTCCACGGACACCGCGGCCCGGGCGACCAGCTCCTCGGCGAGGGACAGATCGTCGTCCTCGAAGGGACCCGGCTTCTCCGAGCGCCAGAAGTTGGCGACCCCCAGGACGACACCGCGGGCCTGGAGCGGCACGGTGATGAGCGAGTGGATGCCGTACTCGACGATCGCCTTCGTCCGCTCGGGGTCCTGCGCGCGCCAGCCCAGCGCCCTGGACAGGTCCGGTACCACCTCGGCCCGCCCGGTACCCATCCCGCGCGCCTGCGGCGTGGAGGGCAGGAACGCGATCTGCCTGCCGCGTTCGTAGAGCGGGTGGTCGTCGCGGATGCCGCTGACGGCGATGCGGCGCATGTCGCCCGCGGATCCGTTCGGCTCCTCCCCGTCGAGCACGGGGCGCGCGAGGTCGACGGTGACGTAGTCCGCGAAGGAGGGGACCGCGACCCCGGCCAGTTCCTCGGCCGTCCTCATCACGTCCAGCGTCGTGCCGATGCCCACACCGGCGTCGTACAGCAGCTGGAGCCGCTTGCGCGCCACCTCCGCCCGCCCCGTCAGCGCCTGCAACTCGGTGGAGTCGCGGATCGTCGCCACGGTGCCCAGCGGACCGCTGGGGCCGTCGGTGGAACGCTGGTTGACCACCAGCAGCCGGTCCCCGGCCGTGAGCACCTCGTCCGTGGCCGGCTTCCCCGAGGCCAGCAGCTCGGCCGTGGACGGCTCCAGACCGGACAGCCCGCGCACGGGCCGCCCCTCTGAGTCGGGGCCCAGACCGAGCAGCCGGCGGGCCTCGTCGTTGGCGAGCAGGAGGGTGCCGTCCCCGCCGACGATCACGACGCCTTCCCGAACCGCGTGGAGGACGGCGTCATGGTGCTCGTACATACGCGTCATCTCGACCGGGCCGAGGCCGCGGGTCTGGCGCTTCAGGCGCCTGGTGGCCATGGCCGTGCCCGCGGTCGCCAGGGCGAGACCGGCGGCTCCCGCGCCCAGGATGACCGGCAGCTGCCGGTTCACCGCGCCCGTCACGTTCCGGACGGTCAGACCGGCCGAGACCAGCGCCTCCACCTTGCCGTCCGGGCCGTTGACCGGGACGACCGCCTGCACCTCCTTGCCGAGGGGGCCGTCCACGCTCTCCAGCAGCACCTCGCCCCGCAGGGACGGTTCTATGGTGCCGACGAAGCGGTTCCCGATCCGCTCCGGCAGCGGGTGGGTGTAGCGGATTCCGTTGGTGTCCATGACGACGATGAAGTCGACACCGGCGCGCTTCCGCGCCTCCTCGGTGATCGGCTGGAGGACGGCGGAGGGATCGGGCGACTCCAGGGCGGCGAGCAGGCCGGGGGAGTGGGCGAACGCCTCGGCGACGGCGACGGAACGGTTGCGGGCCTCGCGGTCCGCGTCGTGCCGGGTCTGCAGGAACAGCGCGAGGATCGTGCCGAGGACGAGCAGGACGACGACCGCCACCTGGAGGACGAATACCTGCCCGGCGACGCTCTTGGGGCGCTTGCCGATCAGTTGCCGCACCGACACGCCCCGCAATCGGTCGACAGGCCTGATCACGCTGTCCTTTCTAGCACCGCTTGGCCCCCTCGGGCCATACGCGTCCCATAAGGTGTGCGGCCCGATGTCCCACAGGGCGCGTCGTACCGGGCCCCGACGGGGCGAGCGGTCGGGCCGCGGACGTGCGGAGAAGCGGTTCAGCCGCAGGAGTAGGTGAACTCCGCCGACGCGTCGTGCCCGGACGGCGGGCTCAGACGCAGCCAGGCACGGGCCCGGTAGGCGCCCTCACCGCGGAACGTCCACAGCAGACGCAGCGTGGCCCGCTCCTGCCCGCGTGCCAGCCGCTCCGTCAGCTCCTCGGACCCGGTGCCGTCGTTGCGCACCCAGCGGTACGTCAGGGTGCCCGGCCTGCCGTCGGTGCGCACCACGGCCGTGACGACGGCGGTGCCGTCGCAGCCCGGGCCGGCCGGATCGGTGTCCACCGTGACTCCCCGGACCGCGGGGCCGGGTCCGTAGCGCTGCCAGCCGAGCAGGAGGAGGACCGCGAGCAGGATGGCCGCCGCCGGGGCGTAGCGGAGTGGTCCGGGCTGCCGTGGCGCTCCGGTGGCGGCCTGCCCCGCGGCGGCGCCGGGCAGCGTGCCCGAGCGCCATACCGCGCTCGTCCCGTCCCGCTGGTACCTCTCCCGGGCGGCAGCCGTGACTCCGGGGCCGAAGCGCAGCACCGTGCCCTCGACCGCGTCCGGGGGCGTGTCGGGCAGCTCGGACCAGTGACTCGCCAGGGCGGTGGCGCTGTAGTCCCCGTCCGGCGGTGGGCCGTGCCCCGCGCCGCCGGGAGACGGCGAGGGAGCGGGGGAGGGCGGCGACGGGTCGCGGGAGGGGAGGTGCGGGCCGTTCATCCGATCGTGCACCTCCTGGTAAGGATCTCCTGGCGCGAGCCGCCGTTCCCGGAGCCGGGCGGTGCGGCCGCCGTGAGCCGCCAGTAGCAGGCCTTCGAGTTCCGGAACACGTGCCGGACGACGAGCGTGTACCGGGTCGCGCCGCTGCGCTCGATGCCGCCGGGGGCACCGTCCGGGGTGCCGGGGCCGCCCTTGGCCGCGGCGGTCGCCCACTCCAGGGCGATGCGCACGGGCCCGGCGCCGTCCGTGACGACCTCGACGGTCGCCTCGGCGGTTTCCGTACCCGTCTGCCGCAGCGACTCGATCGACACGGACGTCACCGCCCCCGCCGGCGGCTCCGTCGGCTCCGGGGCCGGCGGGCGGCCGGAGGCGCCCGGAGGGGCCGTCGAGGGCCCGGTGGGCGGGGCGGCGGGGCCGGACGGGCTGCCGGTCGCCGCGGGCGGAGCCTGGGACGGCGAGGCCGAGGGGAAGCCCGACGAGCCCGACGAGGAGGGGGAGGAAGGAGAGGAGGGGGAGGAAGTGGAGGAGGCGGAGGAGGTGGAGGAAGGGGAGGCGGAGCCGGCGGTCGGCGGTGGTGCGGCGGAAGGGGGGCCGTCGGCCGCGTCCGGTGCGGAGGGGCCCGCGCTGGTCGTGGCGACCGCCTCCGCCACCGTGCCGCCGGGACTCCCGCCGGCCGGCCGCGCCGCGATCACCAGCAGCAGCCCCAGGACGAGCGCGAGCGACGCGGCGAGGAGACCCCGCGGGTCCGGCCGGAGCCACCCGGACCGGCGGCCGCGCCCCAGCGAGGTGGACGCCCGCGCCGAGACGGAGACGGGCGGGGCGGCCGCCGACGGGAACAGCAGCGGCAGCAGTGCCGCCAGCGCCGCGAGTTCACCCCTGCCGCGCTCCTCCCAGTCGGGCCCGGCGGCAGCGCACGCGGCCGACTCCAGTTCCGCGACGAACGCCTCCGCGGTCTCCGGCCGTTCCCGGGGCGCCTTCGCCATCCCGCGCACCACCAGCGGGCGCAGCTCCGCCGGAACCCCCTCGACGGGTACGGGCGCGCTGGTGTGCTGGAGGGCGAGTTCCGCGAAGTTCTCGCCGGAGTACGGCCTGCGACCGGTGACGCACTCGAAGAACGTCGCCGTCGCCGCGTACACGTCGGCGGCGGGCGAGGCCGGTCCGCCGCTCCACTGCTCCGGCGCCATGTACGAGGGCGTGCCCGCGACCCCTGGCGTGCTGCCCCGGCCCGCGGCGATGCCGAAGTCGACGAGCTTCGACGAGCCGTCCGGCGCGACGAGCACGTTCTCCGGCTTGTAGTCGCGGTGCACGACGCCCGCCCGGTGCGCCGCCGCGAGCCCCAGCAGGGACCCCTTGAGCACCACGAGGGCCGGTGCCACGCCGGTCGCCCCCTCCCTGGCCAGCAGGGCGCGCAGCGGTATCCCGTCGACCAGCTCCATGACGATGGCCGCGCCGCCGGGGCACTCGACGTACTCGTACAGCCGGACCACGTGCGGGGTGTCCAGCCCGCTCAGCAGCCGTGCCTCCGCGCGGAAGGCGCGGACGAAGGCGGTGTCCCGGCGCAGCCGTTCGGCGAGGTACTTGACCGCGACCGGCGTGCCGGTGGCGTCGTGGACGGCGAGCACCACCCGTCCGCTGCCGCCCGAACCGATTTCCCGGGACTCGGTGTATCCCGGGACCGTCCATGCGCTCATCCCACCCCCTCGGCGGACGCGGCCGAAGTCCACGGCCGGCCGCGCGCGCCGTCCTCCCCACGGGGGACACCTGAACGGCACCGTACGGTTCCCGCCGGCACGCGGCCGGAACCGGTCGACGGCCAGGTGAACGCCCACCGCCGGGAGCCGGGTACGGGCACGACGGTGTGCAACGCTCCGCGTCCCGGCGGCCCGGCCCGCGAGCCGGCGACCGGTCGCGCGCCCGTCGTCCGGACCGGCGAACTCACCGTCCGGGTGCGCGAGCCCGGCTGCCCGGGCCCGTCGTCGGCGCCTGTCGTCCGGCCCGTCGTCCGGCTGCCCGGGCCCGTCGTCGGCGCCTGTCGTCGGTGCCTGTCGTCCGGCTGCCCGGGTTCGTCGTCGGCGCCTGTCGTCGGTGCCTGTCGTCCGGCTGCCCGGGTTCGTCGTCGGCGCCTGTCGTCCGGCCCGTCGTCCGGCTGCCCGGGTTCGTCGTCGGCCCCTGTCGTCCGGCCCGTCGTCGGCGCCTGTCGTCCGGCCCGTCGTCCGGCCCGTCATCCGAGCTGGCCGTCCGCACCCGTCGTCCGTGTCGGCCGTCCGCACCCGTCGTCCGCACCGTCGTCCGCACCCGGTCCTCCGGCCCGCGAGCCGGCGACCGGTCGCGCGCCCGTCGTCCGGACCGGCGAACTCACCGTCCGGGTGCGCGAGCCCGGCTGCCCGGGTCCGTCGTCGGCGCCTGTCGTCCGGCCCGTCGTCCGGCTGCCCGGGTCCGTCGTCGGCCCCTGTCGTCCGGCCTGTCGTCCGGGCCCGTCATCCGAGCTGGCCGTCCGCACCCGTCGTCCGCACCGTCGTCCGCACCCGGTCCGGCAGACCCCGGCCGCGTCCCGGACCGGGAGGCCGCGGAACCGCCCGCTCCGCAGCGCTGTACCGCGTTCCGAGCGCCGCCGATCGGTCCCGCACGGGGTCGCTTTCGAGTGACCCCGCGGCTCCGTACCGGGTGCGGGGCCCCGCCGTGCCGGAGCATCGCAGTCGGCCGGACTCCCCGCCGGCCCTGGGGCGCGCCCGCGGAGTCCCGCCTGGCCCTCCGGGCAGGCGGCGCCGCCGCGCGGCACGGCCCAGCCGCCGGATCCGGTGGAAGGCCGTCATGCGCATCCTCCTCGTCGCCAGTGCCTACAACAGCCTCACCCAGCGCGTCCACGCGGAGCTGAGGGACCGGGGCCACACCGTCGCCGTCGAGCGCACCCCGGACGGGGACGCCGTGCGCGAGGCGGTCCGGCGGCACGAGCCGGCCCTCGTGCTCGCGCCCCTGCTGAAGGCGGTCATCCCGGCCGACGTCTGGACCCGGCACACCTGCCTCGTCGTCCACCCCGGCCCGGTGGGCGACCGAGGCCCGTCGTCCCTGGACTACGCGGTCCAGGAGGACGCCGGGGTCTGGGGCGTCACCGTCCTGCAGGCCGACGGGGAGATGGACGCCGGAGACGTCTGGGCGGCGGCGAACGTCGCCCTCCCACCGCTCGCCAAGAGCGACCTCTACCGCGGCGAGGTCTCCGACGCCGCCGTCACCGCCGTCCTCCTCGCCGTCGACCGCTTCGCCTCCGGTACCCATGTGCCCCGGCCGCAGAGCGCCGGGGGCGGCCGGGTGTGCGCCAGGCCGTACGTCCGCCAGGAGTTCCGGCGGATCTCCTGGGAGGACGACTCCACCGAGACCGTGCTGCGCAAGCTGCGTGCCGCGGACTCCCAGCCGGGGGTGCTCGACGAACTGCTCGACGGCGAGTGGTTCCTCCACGGCGGGCACCCGGAGGACCGGCTGCGCGGCCGCCCCGGCGAACTGCTCGCCACCAGGGCGGGAGCCCTGTGCCGGGCCACCGCGGACGGTGCCGTGTGGATCCCCGAGCTGCGCCCCCGCCGCGACGCCGGGGGGCGGTCCTTCAAGCTGCCCGCCACCCTGGCGCTGGGGCGGCTGCTGCCGCCGCTGACCGATCTCCCCGCGCCCCTCTGCCTCGGCGGCCACCGCCGGACCTGGAGCGACATCCGCTACCGGGAGGAGGGGCCCGTCGGGGTGCTGTCGTTCTCCTTCCCCGGCGGCGCGATGAGCACCGACCACTGCCGGCGGCTGCTCGACGCCTACCGGGTGGCCTGCTCCCGGCCCACCTCGGTGCTGGTGCTCGGGGCGGCCCGGGACTTCTTCTCCAACGGCATCCACCTCAACGTCATCGAGGCGGCCGCCGACCCCGCGGCCGAGTCCTGGGCGAACATCACCGCGATGGACGATCTCGTGGAGGCCGTGCTGACCACCACGGACCGGCTCGTCGTGGCAGCCGTGGGCGGCAACGCGGCCGCGGGCGGGGTGATGCTGGCGCTGGCCGCCGACGAGGTCTGGTGCCGCGCGGGAGCGGTCCTCAATCCCCACTACCGGCTCATGGGCCTGTACGGCTCGGAGTACTGGACGTACTCTCTGCCCCGCCGCGTGGGCGGTCCCATGGCCGAACGCCTCACCTCCCAGGCCCTGCCGCTGACCGCGACCGCGGCCCTCCGCCAGGGCCTGGTCGAGCGGGTCGTCGAATGCGGTCCGGAGGAGTTCCCGGGCGAGGTCGCCCGGATGGCGGCACGCCTGGCCCCCAATCCCTCGACCCAGTCCCGGATCGCGGCCAAGAAGGCCGTGCGGGAGCGCGACGAGGCCGTGCGGCCCCTGGCCGCGTACCGCGAGGACGAGCTGGCCCGGATGCGGCGGACGTTCTCGGACCCGGCCGCGCCCTACCACCGGCTGCGGCGGGCCTTCGTACGGAAGGAGCCCGCGGCGGGCGCCCGGCCGGAGGAGGCCTCGGTGGCAGCGGCAACGGCCACCTGTTAGCAAGGGACGAAAGCCCGAGAAGGATCTTCTGTCGCATATCCCCGGGAGATGCCCCATGGATGCAGGAACGCCGACCGCGGCCGACGCCGCGGCCTCGTCCGACGCGGCCACCGCCGAGGACAAGCCGATCCATATCCTCTGGATCAACGCCGGACTGAGCTGCGACGGGGACTCGGTCGCGCTGACCGCGGCCATGCAGCCGAGCATCGAGGAGATCGTCCTCGGTGCCCTGCCGGGGCTGCCGAAGATCCAGGTCCACTGGCCGCTGATCGACTTCGAGTGCGGTCCGGTGGGCGGTGCCGACACCTTCATCGAGTGGTTCTTCAAGGGGGAGCGCGGGGAGATCGACCCCTTCGTGCTGGTCGTCGAGGGCTCCGTGCCCAATGAGTCGATCAAGCAGGAGGGCTACTGGTGCGGCTTCGGCGACGACCCCGAGACCGGCCAGCCCATCACCACCAGCGAGTGGATCGACCGGCTGGCGCCCAACGCCCTCGCCGTGGTGGCGATCGGCACCTGCGCCACCTACGGCGGCATCCACGCCATGGCGGGCAACCCCACCGGTGCCATGGGCGTGCCCGACTACCTCGGCTGGGACTGGAAGTCCAGGGCGGGCATCCCGATCGTGTGCGTCCCGGGCTGCCCGATCCAGCCGGACAACTTCGCGGAGACCCTCACGTATCTGCTGTACCAGGCGGCCGGCTCCGCACCGATGATCCCGCTCGACGACAAGCTCCGTCCCACCTGGCTGTTCGGCCAGACCGTCCACGAGGGCTGCGACCGGGCGGGCTACTACGAGCAGGGCCAGTTCGCCGGGACGTACGACTCGCCCGAGTGCCTGGTGAAGATCGGCTGCTGGGGGCCCGTCGTCAAGTGCAACGTGCCCAAGCGCGGCTGGATGAACGGGATCGGCGGCTGCCCCAACGTGGGGGGCATCTGCATCGCCTGCACCATGCCCGGCTTCCCCGACAAGTTCATGCCGTTCATGGACGAGCCGCCCGGCGGAAAGCTCTCCAGCACCGCCAGCGGCGCCTACGGCGCCGTGGTCCGCAGGCTCCGCGACATCACCGCCAAGGCCGTGGACAAGGAGCCCAAGTGGCGCCGTCCGGGTGACCGGATCACCACCGGCTACCGGCCCCCGTGGCCCATGTGAACCCGCTCCGGGGCCCCGGCACCCCCTCCTGCTCGACGACCTGACGACCTGACGACGTGACGACGTGACGACGTGACGACGTGACGACGTGACGACGTGAAGACGCGAAGACGCGAAGACGTGAAGAAGGGCACCGCACACACGATGGCACCGAAGACACAGGCGGCCGGCGACGGCCTGGTGGAGATGTCCTGGGATCCGATCACCCGGATCGTGGGCAGTCTCGGCATCCACACCAAGATCGACTTCAAGCAGAAGCGGGTCGCCGAGTGCTACAGCACCTCGTCGGTCTTCCGCGGCTACAGCGTCTTCATGCGCGGCAAGGACCCGCGCGACGCGCACTTCATCACCAGCCGCATCTGCGGCATCTGCGGCGACAACCACGCCACGTGCTCCGTCTACGCGCAGAACATGGCGTACGGGGTGAAGCCGCCGCACCTCGGAGAGTGGATCATCAACCTCGGCGAGTCCGCCGAGTACATGTTCGACCACAACATCTTCCAGGAGAACCTGGTCGGGGTCGACTACTGCGAGAAGATGGTCCGCGAGACCAACCCCGGCGTCCTCGAACTCGCCGAGCGCACCGAGGCCCCGCACGCCGCCGAGCACGGCTACCGCACCATCGCCGACATCATGCGCTCGCTCAACCCGCTGGAGGGCGAGTTCTACCGCGAGGCCCTCCAGGTCAGCCGCTACACCCGGGAGATGTTCTGCCTGATGGAGGGCCGCCATGTGCACCCCTCCACGCTCTACCCGGGCGGCGTCGGCACGGTCGCCTCCGTCCAGCTCTTCACGGACTACCTGACCCGCCTGATGCGGTATGTGGAGTTCATGAAGCGGGTCGTACCGCTCCACGACGACCTGTTCGACTTCTTCTACGAGGCCCTGCCCGGCTACGAGGAGGTCGGCCGCCGCCGCGTGCTGCTCGGCTGCTGGGGCGCCCTGAACGACCCCGAGTACTGCGACTTCACCTACGCCAACATGACCGACTGGGGACGGAGGATGTTCGTCACCCCGGGCGTCGTCGTGGACGGCAAGCTCGTCACCAACGACCTGACCCAGATCAACCTCGGCATCCGGATCCTGCTCGGCAGCTCGTACTACGAGGACTGGGAGGGCCAGGAGCAGTTCGTCACCCACGACCCGCTCGGCAACCCGGTCGACCCGCGCCACCCGTGGAACCAGCACACCATCCCCGCCCCCCAGAAGCGCGACTTCGCCGACAGGTACAGCTGGGTGATGTCCCCGCGCTGGTTCGACGGCAAGGACCACCTGCCGCTCGACACCGGCGGCGGCCCCATCGCCCGGCTCTGGTCCACCGCGCTCTCCGGCCTCGTCGACATCGGCTACGTCAGGGCCACCGGGCACAGCGTCGTCATCAACCTGCCGCGTTCGCTCACCAAGCCGGAGACCACCTTCGAGTGGAAGATCCCGCAGTGGAGCAACGCCCTGGAGCGCAACCGCGCCCGCACCTACTTCCAGGCGTACGCCGCCGCCGTCGCGCTGCACTTCGCGGAGAAGGGCCTTGAGGAGGTACGCGCCGGACGCAGCCGGACCTGGGAGAAGTTCGACGTGCCCGACGAGTCCATCGGCGTCGGATTCACCGAGGCCGTCCGGGGCGTCCTCTCCCACCACATGGTCATCAGGGACGGCAGGATCGCCAACTACCACCCGTACCCGCCGACCCCGTGGAACGCGAGCACCCGCGACACCTACGGCACCCCCGGCCCCTACGAGGACGCGGTGCAGAACACGCCCATCTTCGAGGAGAACTCCCCGGAGAACTTCAAGGGCATCGACATCATGAGGGCCGTCCGCAGCTTCGACCCGTGCCTGCCCTGCGGTGTCCACATGTACGTCGGCGACGGCAGGACCGTGAAGTCGATGCACGTGCCCACCGGCCTGAGCGGCCTCGCCGGATGAGCCCGGTCACCGGCACGGTCAGCGCGGAGCGGGCGGGCCGGCGGGTCGAGGAGATCCTCGACCGGCTGGCCGCCGGCGGCGACGAGCGGGCGTGCACGGCCGCCGAGGAACTGGTCCGGGTCCTCATGGACTTCTACGGCGCCGCCCTGGCCAGGACCGTGGAACTGCTCGGCCGGCCCGGCGACGACGCGTCCGCCGCAGGACACCCCCCGGCGCCGCTCGACGGGCTGCTCGGCGACGAACTCGTCAGCAGCCTGCTGGTCCTGCACGATCTGCACCCCGAGGACGTGCCCACCCGGATCACCCGGGCACTGCGCGGAGTCCGGCACTCCCTCGAATCGGCCGGCTTCGACGAGACCACCGGAGTCCTCCGGCTGCGCCTCACCGGTTCGACCGGCTGCGGCTGCCCCAGCACCCGGGAGGTCGCCCGGCAGGCGGCCGCCGAGGCACTCGCCTGCTTCGCACCCGAGGTGACGGCCGTCGAACTGGAGCCCGTCACCCGCGAACCGGCCCTGCTGCAGATCGGCGCCGGACCGCCCGGCGGAGGTTCCGCCGCGGGCCGGGCACCGGCCACCGCGCGGTGAGCGCGCCCCCGACGGGGCCGGGGCGGTCCGCGGCCGCCCCGGACCGACGCGGACTGCGCCGGTTCACGGCCCCCCGGCCGCCCCGCGCCGAGCGCTGCGAACTCTGCGGGGCGGCGCTCCCCGACGGACCGCACCGGCACCTCGTGGACACCGAGAACCGGGCGCTGGCCTGCGCCTGCGGTCCGTGCACCCGACTCCTCGACCGGACCGGCGCGTCCCGGGGCCGCTTCCGTGCCGTGCCCTCGCGCCACCTCACCGATCCCGCGCACCGCATCGACGACACCACCTGGGAACTGCTGCGGATCCCCGTCGGCGTCGCCTTCTTCTTCCACAACTCCGCGCTCGGACGGCCCGTCGCGCTCTACCCGAGCCCGGCCGGCGCCACCGAGAGCGAGCCGGACCCGTCCGCCTGGGAGACGGTGCTGTCCGCCACCGGACTGGCCGGGATGCTCGAACCCGACGTGGAGGCGCTGCTGCTGCGCCGCTCCGGCGGCCGCACCGAGTGCCACCTGGTGCCGGTGGACACCACCTACGAACTCGTGGGCCGGATGCGCCTCACCTGGCAGGGCTTCGACGGCGGTCCCCGGGCCCGCGCCGAACTCGACGCCTTCTTCGACCGCGTGCGACGGCGGGCCACACCGCTCCGGGGGAGCCGGGCATGACCGAATTCACCTTCCACTGCACGGACGTACGGGCCGACCCCTACGCCGCCGGGCCGACGCTCGTGTTCCGGCTGCGCGTCACCGCCACACCCGGGACCAGGGTCCACGCGCTCGCCCTGCGCTGCCAGCTGCGCATCGAACCGGCCCGGCGCGGCTACTCCGACGCGGAGGCCGGGGGACTGGAGGACCTCTTCGGGACACGCTCCCGCTGGGGCAGCACACTGCACCCGGTGCAGTTCGCGCAGGTCTCCCACATGGTGCCGGGCTTCACCGGCGAGACCGAGACCGAGTTGCCCGTCCCCTGCACCTACGACATGGACGTCGCCGCGGCCCGCTACGCCCGCGCCCTGACCGAGGGCGAGGTGCCGCTGCTGATGCTCTTCTCCGGCACCGCGTTCACCGGCGCCGGAGGATTCCACGTCGAACCGGTTCCCTGGGACCGGGAGGCCGCCTTCCGGATGCCGGTGAAGGTCTGGCAGGAGATGCTCGACCAGCACTTCCCGGGCTGCGGGTGGATCAGGCTGCCCCGCGCGACCATGGACGCCCTCCTCGCCTTCCGCTCGCGGCGGGCCCTGCCCACCTGGGAGTCCACGGTCGAGGCCCTGCTCGACGCCTCCGGCGGAAGGACCGCCCCGTGACCGCCCCCGCCTCCGCCGCTTCCTCAACCGCCGCCTTCGCCCCCGCGATCGAGGCCCGGCTCGCCACCGCGCGCCAGGTCGCCGACGCGGTCCTGTTCGAGGGCTATGTGCTGTACCCGTACCGGGCCTCCGCGGCCAAGAACAGGCTGCGCTGGCAGTTCGGGGTGCTCGTGCCGCCCGCGTGGAGCGCACGCGGCGTGGAGCACGTGTTCCAGCGCACCGAGTGCCTGATGGAACCCCGGCCCGGCGCGAACCTCGCGGTGGAGGTCCGCTTCCTGCACGCCAGGCGGCGCACCGTCCAACGAGTCCTCCCGGACGGCGGATTCGAAACGGTTCCCCGACTCCACCTGGACGACCGGGTCCTGGTGCCCTGGGACGAGGGTGTCGAGGAACGCGTCGAACTGACGATTCCGGTAGCCGATTTGGCGGGCGAGGGCGTCACCGTACCCTTCACCCGGCCGGCCCGCCGGGAGACCGAACCGGTCCTGGACGGCGAGGGACGCACCGTCGGCCGCCTGCTGCGCCGCCGCGAGGAGATCAGCGGCATGGTACGGCTCTCCGCGGCCGGACTCGACGGCCCCTACCGGACGACGCGGCTCACGGCCGTCGTGGAGAACATCTGCGACTGGGCGCCGGGACCGGGCGGGGACCGCGACGCGGCCCTGCCGCACTCACTGGTCGCCAGCCATCTGCTGCTCTGCCTCGACCGCGGTGCGTTCCTGTCCATGACCGGCCCGCCGGAGTGGGCCAAGGGCGCCGTCGCGGCCTGCCGCAACCTCCACACCTGGCCCGTACTCGCGGGAGAGCCCGGCCGGACGGACCTCGTGCTGTCCTCGCCGATCATCCTGGAGGACCACCCGGCCATCGCACCGGAGAGCCCCGGCGCCCTCTACGACGCCACCGAGATCGACGAGATCCTCGCCCTGCGCACCGCGGCCCTCACGGACGAGGAGAAACGCGAGGCCAGGGGCACCGACGAGCGTGCGGCCGCCGTCGTCGAACTCGCCGACACCATGCCGGCGGAGGTCCTGGAGCGGCTGCACGGCGCCGTGCGCGGCCTGCGGGAGGCCACCGGCCCCGCGCCGCGGGAGGACCGCCTCGCTCCGTCCGCCCCCTCCGACCACGGCACCGCCCGCCCCGACACCCCGTGGTGGGATCCGGGCGCCGACACCGGTGTCGACCCGGAGCACGACCGGGTGGTGGTGGACGGCGTCGCCGTCGGCGCGGGAAGCCGGGTCGCGCTGCGGCCCGGGCTGCGGCGCAGCGACGCGCAGGACCTGTTCCTGCAGGGCCGCACCGCCCTGGTCGAGGCCGTGCTGCACGACGTGGACGGCGGTGTGCACATCGCGGTCACCGTGGAGGGCGACCCGGGCGCCGACATCCGCCGCGAACAGGGCCGGTTCCTCTACTTCCAGCCCGACGAGGTCGAACCCCTGGAGACAGCGTGAACGCCACCGGGCGGGACCGCCCCCGGACCCTCGTCGCCGGCGCCGGCAACATCTTCCTCGGCGACGACGGCTTCGGAGTGGAGACCGTGCGCGCGCTGGCCGGGCGACCGCTGCCGGACCACGTCGAGGTCGCGGACATCGGCATCCGCGGCGTCCACCTCGCCTACCGGCTGCTCGACGGCTACGGCACCCTCGTCCTGGTCGACGCGACGGCGCGCGGCGGGGAACCCGGCACGCTCTACCTCATCGAGCCGGATCGCGACGGCGGCACCGGCGTCCCCTCGGACACCGGCACGGTCACCGGTACGGACATCAGCACGGTCACCGGTACGGACACCGGCGTCCTCGACGGCCACGGGATGTCCCCCGACGCCGTACTCGCCCTGCTGGACAGGCTGTGCGCCGGTACCGGCGCACAGCCGCCGCGCCGCATCCTCGTCGTGGGCTGCGAGCCCGCCTGCGTCGAGGAGGGGATCGGACTCAGCCCGCGGGTCGCCGCCGCCGTACCGGGAGCCGTTCGCATGATCACGGACCTGGTGCACCAGTCAGCCCCGGCACGGACCGGCCTCACAGGAGGAGCACACCCATGATCAAGAAGGTCATCGGCGGAGCCGCGGCCGCCACCGCGGTCGTCGCGCTCGTGAGGGGACTCCTCCCGGACCTCAGGCGCTATCTGCGCATCCGCAGGATGTGACGCCCGGCTGGGCCTGCCTTGTCCTTTCTCGACAGGCCTTGTCGGCCTTTGTTCGGCTCGCACCTCCTCGCCCGGCCCGGCCTGCTCGGCCCGCACATGATGGCCCGCCCGGCCCGGCCAGGGCGGTACGGGCGGGCAGTGTGGTCCGGGCGGCGCGGCTCGCGGGGCCCGGTCCCCGTGCCCGCAGGGTGTGTCCCGTGGGGCTCGCCCCCTCCGAATCCCCGCCCCGCTCGGCGGGACCGGCGGGACGGGCGCGACTCGCGGCCCCACCTGTGGCGACTCTGCCGGCGGCGCGGCTGCGAGGGCCGGCACCCGCCCTGGTCGTCACCCCGCGGGTCGCTCGGCGCGACCCGGGCGATCCCGGCCCCGCCGAACGGCGGGGCCCGGCCGCCCGCCCGGCCGCGGGGGCCGCTGCACCGAACGGCGGACGCGACCGGGCGCCGTCGGCGTGCCGGTCGGAACGGCCCGGCGGGGGCCCCTGTAATGGGCGGGGCCGCGCCCGCCCCGGGCGCAGCCGGACCACCGCCGCCCAGGACGGAGACCGATGCACGAGATGTCCATCGCGCTCGCCGTCGTCGACCAGGTCGGGGAAGCGGCGCGGTCGCAGGGCGTCACCGCGGTGCGCACCGTGCGCCTGCTGGTCGGTGAACTGGCCGGAGTGGTCCCCGACGCGCTCGCCTTCTCCTTCGAACTGGCCTGCGCCGGAACCGCCGTGGAAGGCGCCCGACTCGCCGTCGAGACCGTCCGGGCCCGCGCCCGCTGCGCCCCGTGCGACGGCGAGTGGGCGGTGGGCGTGCCGCCGCGGCTGGCCTGCCCGGTGTGCGGCCGGGCCACCGCGGAGCTGGTGTCCGGCCGCGAGCTGCGGATCGCCGCCGTGGAGTGGCACGACGACCCCGCGGACCCCGGGGTCCGCGAACCGATCTCCCAGGAGGGCTGACGCATGTGCCGTGTCGTCGAACTGCAACAGGCGGTGCTGGCCAGGAACGACGAGGCGGCCGGCATCCTGCGCGGGGAACTGGCCGCGCGCGGGACGGCCGTCGTCAACGTGCTCTCCAGCCCCGGCAGCGGGAAGACCGCGCTGCTCGAGGCCGAACTCCTGCTGGCGCGGGAGCGGGGTGTCACCGCCGCGGCCCTCACGGCCGACCTCGCGACCGAGAACGATGCCGTGCGCCTGGCCCGCTCCGGACTCCCCGTCAAGCAGGTGCTCACCGACGGTCTCTGCCACCTCGAGGCCGACATGCTCGCGGGACACCTCCGCGGCTGGCCGGCCGAGAGCACCCGGCTGGTCTTCGTCGAGAACGTCGGCAACCTCGTCTGCCCCGCCTCCTACGACCTCGGCGAGGCGCTGAGGGTGGTGCTGGCCTCCGTCACCGAGGGCGAGGACAAGCCGCTGAAGTACCCGACGGCCTTCGGCCTCGCCCACCTCGTGATCGTCACCAAGACCGATATCGCGGAGGCCGTCGGCTTCGACGAGGCCGCCTTCCGCGCCAACGTCGAGCAGGTCAATCCGGGCGTGGACGTGGCACTCACCTCCGCCCGCACCGGCGCCGGCACGGGAGTGCTGCTCGACCGGGCCCTGGCCGCGGCGGAAGGCACCGCGGTCCATATGCCGGTGATGGCCCAGGCCCGGGCGTGACCACCTCCGCGCCGGGCCCGGCCGCCTCCCGGCCCGGGTTCGCCGCACCCGCGCCGGTCCAGCGGCGCCGGGTCACCGTGCGGGGCGTCGTGCAGGGGGTCGGCTTCCGCCCGTTCCTCCACGGCCTGGCCACCGGGCTGGAGCTGACCGGCCATGTGACCAACACCGGCGACGGCGTGGTCGCCGAGGTCGAGGGCACCCCGCTCGCGGTCGCCCGCTTCTGCGCCCGGATCGCCGAGGACGCCCCGCCGCTCGCGGTCGTCGAGTCCGTCCACGACCAGCAGGTCCCCGCCACCGGCGGCAGCGGGTTCCTCATCCTGGCCTCGGACCGGGACGGGCCTGTCCGCACCCTGGTCTCCCCGGACACCGCCACCTGCGATGACTGCCTGCGGGAGCTCGCCGACCCGGCCGACCGGCGCCACCGGCACCCCTTCGTCACCTGCACGCACTGCGGTCCGCGCTTCACCATCGTCACCGGCCTGCCCTACGACCGCGAACACACGACGATGGCCGGCTTCCCCATGTGCCCCGACTGCGCCCGGGAGTTCGCCGACCCGGGTGACCGGCGCTTCCACGCCCAGCCCGTGGCCTGCCCCTCCTGCGGGCCGCGGCTGCGGATGATCGTGGCCCCCGCCGCTCCGGGGCTGCGCCCCCGGCACGTGGTCGCGCCGGACCCCGACGACCGCAGCCTCGGCGGGCCGCTTGCCGCCGACCCGGTCCGGGAGGCCCGCGAACTGCTGTCCGACGGGGCGATCCTCGCGGTGAAGGGCCTCGGCGGCTACCACCTCGCCTGCGACGCCGGCAACAAGGGCGCCGTGGCACTGCTGCGCCGCCGCAAGTCCCGCGGCGACAAGCCGTTCGCACTGATGGCCCGGGACATCGGGGACATCGGGCAGCTGGTCCACCTCGGGGCCGAGGAGCGGGAACTGCTCACCGGCCCCGTGCGGCCGATCGTCCTGATGCGCCGCCGCGTACCGCATGCGGACGGCCCGCCCGGAGTCCCGTGGCCGGCGGACGGGGTGGCACCCGGCAGCCCCGACCTCGGCGTGATGCTTCCCTACACACCGCTGCACCAGCTGCTGCTCGGCCTTCCGGGAGAGGAGGACACCGGCCCCCGGCTCCTCGTCATGACCAGCGGCAACGTGGCGGGGGAGCCGATCGTCACCGACGACGGGGACGCGCTGGAGCGGCTGGCGGACCTGGCCGACGCCTGGCTGCTGCACGACCGCCCCATCCATGTCCCCTGCGACGACTCGGTGGTGCGGGTCTGCGACGGGGAACTCCTGACCCTCCGCCGCTCCCGGGGGCACGCCCCGCTGCCGGTCACCCTGCCGGTGCCGGTCCTCCCCGCCCTCGCGGTCGGCGGGGACCTGAAGAACGCCTTCTGCCTGGGCCGGGGCCGCAAGGCGTGGCTGTCGGCGCACATCGGCGACATGGACGACCTCGCCACCCAGTACGCCTTCGCCCGCGCGGAGGAGCAGCTGGAGGAGATCACGGGAGTGCGGCCGGAGCTGCTCGCCGCCGACCGGCACCCCGGCTACCGCTCCGCACGCTGGGCCCGAGGCGCCGCCGGCGACCGGCCCGTCGTGCACGTCCAGCACCACCACGCGCACATCGCCTCCGCGATGGCCGAACACGGGCTCGACGGCGGGCGCCCCGTGATCGGCGTCGCCTTCGACGGCACCGGCTACGGGGACGACGGCGCCGTGTGGGGCGGCGAGTTCCTGCTCGCCGACTACGACGGCTTCCACCGCTTCGCACACCTCGCATACGTCCCCCTGCCGGGCGGTGACGCGGCCGTGCGGCTTCCCTATCGCACGGCCCTCGCCCATCTGCGCGCGGCCGGTATCGGCTGGAGCGGCGATCTGCCCTGCACCGCGGCCTGCCCTGAGCAGGAACTTCCGCTGCTGAGAAGGCAGTTGGAGCGGAACCTCAACTGCGTTCACACCTCGAGCATGGGCCGCCTCTTCGACGCGGTCTCCTCCCTCGCGGGCGTGTGCCACATCGCGGGGTACGAGGCGCAGGCCGCGATCGAACTCGAGGCGGCCGCCGTCCTCGCGGACGGCGGGTACGGGGAGCCGTACGCCTTCGGACTGCGTCCGGCGGGCGGCGTTCCCACCACCGCGGCGGCCGCAGATCCCGCCCCCGTCCTGGCTGCCGTCGCAGGCGACGTGCGGGCGGGCATCCCGGTGCCCGTGATCGCGGCGCGCTTCCACGCCGCGGTCGCCGTGCTCGTCCGCAGGGTCTGCGCCCTGGCACGCGAGCGGCACGGATTGCGGACCGCCGCGCTGACCGGGGGTGTGTTCGCCAACGCGGTGCTCTCCTCGGCGTGCGCCGCGGGCCTGCGGGAGGACGGCTTCACCGTACTGCGGCACCACCGGATCCCGCCGAACGACGGGGGACTGGCGCTCGGTCAGCTCGTCGTGGCCGCCCGCGCCGCGGGAGGCACGGGACGAACGAGCGGTACACGGCACGACAGCGAGGAGTGAGGCATGTGCCTTGCGGTACCCGGCAGGGTGCTGGACGTCGAGGACCGGGACGGCACCCGGATGGCCACCGTCGACTTCGGCGGGGTGGTCAAGGAGGTGTGCCTGGAGTACCTGCCCGACCTCCGGGTCGGTGAGTACGCCGTCGTCCACGTGGGTTTCGCGCTCCAGCGGCTGGACGAGGAGTCGGCCCGGCGGACCCTGGAACTGTTCGAGAACCTCGGGCTGCTCCAGGAGGAGTTCGGCGACCCGGACGACCCGGACGACCCGGACCACCCGGACCACCCGGACGGCCCGGGTGGGGCGGGCGGGTCCGAAGGGTTCGGCCCCTCGCGCGAGGAGGCCCGGCGGTGAAGTACATCGAGGAGTTCCAGGACCCCGCGCTGGCGGAGCGGCTGCTCGGCGAGATCCGGGCCGCCGTCACCCGGCCGTGGGCGCTGATGGAGGTGTGCGGGGGACAGACCCACACCATCATCCGGCACGGCATCGACCAGCTCCTCCCGGACGAGGTCGAACTGATCCACGGCCCCGGCTGCCCGGTCTGCGTCACCCCGCTGGAGGTCATCGACAAGGCCCTGGAGATCGCCTCCCGACCCGGGGTGGTCTTCTGCTCCTTCGGCGACATGCTCCGGGTGCCGGGCACCGGCCGCGACCTCTTCCAGGTGCGCGGCGAGGGCGGTGACGTACGGGTGGTGTACTCGCCGCTCGACGCGCTGCGCATCGCCCGGCGGAACCCCGACCGTCAGGTCGTGTTCTTCGGCATCGGCTTCGAGACCACCGCGCCGCCCAACGCCATGACGGTCTACCAGGCCCGCAGGCTCGGCATCCCGAACTTCAGCCTGCTGGTGTCCCATGTGCGGGTGCCCCCCGCCATCGAGGCGATCATGCGGTCCCCGAACTGCCGGGTGCAGGGATTCCTCGCCGCCGGACACGTGTGCAGTGTGATGGGCACCGGCGAGTACCCCGAACTCGCCGCACGGCACCGGGTGCCCGTCGTGGTGACCGGCTTCGAGCCGCTGGACATCCTGGAGGGCGTGCGCCGCACCGTGCTGCAACTGGAGCGCGGCGAGCACTTCGTGGAGAACGCCTACCCCCGCGCCGTCCGGCCGGAGGGGAATCCGGCGGCCCGCGCGATGCTGGACGACGTCTTCGAGGTCACCGACCGCGCCTGGCGCGGAATCGGCGTCATCCCCGACAGCGGCTGGCGGCTCTCGCCCCGCTACCGGGAGTTCGACGCCGAGCACCGCTTCCGGGTCTCCGGCATCGACACCCGCGAACCGTCGGCCTGCCGCAGCGGGGAGGTGCTCCAGGGCCTGCTGAAGCCGCACGAGTGCGAGGCGTTCGGCACCGTGTGCACCCCGCGCTCGCCGCTGGGGGCCACCATGGTCTCCAGCGAGGGCGCCTGCGCGGCCTACTACCTCTACCGGCGGCTGGACCTGCCGTCCGCCGCGTCGCGCCACCCGGAGGGAAGTCCCGTTGTCTGAGACCACCGAAGCGCCGGACGTCCTCGCCTGGACGTGCCCCCTTCCCCTGCGTGAACGGCCCCGGGTGGTGATGGGCCACGGCGGGGGCGGCGCCCTGTCGGCGGAACTGGTCCGCGACGTCTTCGCGCCCGCCTACGGAGGCCCCGCACTGTCCGTGACGGGCGACTCCGCGACGGTCGAACTCGGCGGCGCCCGGCTCGCGTTCTCGACGGACTCCTTCGTGGTGCGCCCGCTGTTCTTCCCCGGCGGGAGCATCGGGCACCTCGCCGTCAACGGCACCGTCAACGACCTCGCCATGAGCGGTGCCCGCCCGGCGTACCTCTCCTGCGGGTTCATCCTCGAGGAGGGCGTCGAGACCGGGGTGGTGCGGCGGGTGGCCGAGGCACTCGGCGAGGCGGCCCGCACGGCGGGAGTGGAGGTGGCTACCGGCGACACCAAGGTCGTCGAGGCGGGCCACGGCGACGGGGTCTTCATCAACACCTCCGGCATCGGACTGGTCCCGCCCGGCGTCGACCTGCGGCCGCAGCGCGTCGTGCCCGGTGACGTGGTGATCGTCAGCGGTCCGATCGGCGCCCACGGAGTGGCCGTCATGAGTGTGCGCGAGGGCCTGGAGTTCGGGGTCGAGATCGAGAGCGACTGCGCCGCCCTCGCCGGCCTCGTCGAGACCATGCTCGCGGTCACGGAGGACCTGCACGTCCTGCGCGACCCGACCCGCGGTGGACTGGCCGCCGCGCTCAACGAGATCGCCGCGGCCTCCGGTACCGGGGTCGTCGTCCTGGAGCGGGCCGTTCCGGTCCCGGCCCCGGTGGCGAACGCCTGCGCCGTGCTGGGGCTGGACCCGATGTACGTCGCCAACGAGGGCAAGCTCGTCGCCTTCGTCCCCCGGGCGCACGCCGACGCCGTGCTGGCCGCCATGCGCGCCCACCCGCTCGGACGGGAGGCGGCGGTGATCGGCGAGGCGGTGGCGGACCATCCCGGGATGGTGGTCGCCCGCACCGGGCTCGGCGGAACGCGCGTGGTGGACCTGCCGCTCGGGGAGCAACTGCCGCGCATCTGCTGACCGAGGCACACGGTGGCGGAGGCGGCCCGACGGGCCGTCACCCGTGCGCCTTCCGGCCACCCGGTGCCCCGCGCGGTCGGCGAGTGGCCGGGGCGGGGCGTCCCCGGGGCGGCACCGCCCGCCGCTCCCGCGGCGGGCGGCCGCCGCGCGGCGACCTGAGCACCCGGGCGGGTCGGCCCGGGTGCTCAGGCGCGCCGTTCAGTCGGCGGACCGCAGCGGAGTCGCCGGCCAGCCCAGGAGGCGGGCTCCCAGTACCGCCGTCTGCAGGACGTACCGCTGGTCGGGGTCGGTCGGGTCGTAGCCGGTGAGCTGGTGCACCCGGGCGATCCGGTAGCCGACGGTGCGGACCCCCAGTCCCAGCCGCCGTGCCGTGCCGGTGTTGCTGCATCCGGTCGCGAAGTACGCGGCGAGCGTCTCCAGCAGTGAGCTGGGGCCTCCACGAGCCTGTTCGAGGCCCCCGAGGACCGTGCTCACCAGATCCGTGATCGCTGCCCGGTCCCGTTCCAGCACCTGGAACACCAGGACGTCCGAGGCCCGCACCACGGATGCGGTGAAGCCCAGCCGGCGGGCCACGTCGAGGGCCCGGCGGGCCTCCCGGTAGGAGCGGACAATGCCGCTGGGGCCCGTTCTGGGCCGGCTCACGGCGATCCGGCACGGTCCTGCGACCGCACTCGCCGCCTGTCCGGCGAAGAACTCGGGAACCTGCGTCCCCGAGCCCGAGGCGACGCAGACCAGCACACCGTCCTTGGTGGTGATGAGCACCTGCTCCACCCCGAACCGGGTGGTGAGCGCGTCCTCGACGTACCGCGTCGTGGCGTCGCCCGCCTCGAAGCGCTCCCCGGCATGCCCGACGCTGACGGTGTGGGGCCCGACGAGCCGCAGGCCGAAGCGCTCGGCCCGCTCCGCCAGCCGGCCCAGCGGTGTGCGCCCCTCCAGGAGGTCGTCGACGAACTCGCGCCGGCTCGCCTCCTCCCGGCGGATCGCCGCCCGGTGGGCGGTCTCGTAGCCCTCGCTCAGTGCCACGGCCGACTCGCCGCTCGCCCGCAGAAACGCCTGTGCCGTCTCGCGAAGCCCGGAAGAGCGGTCGCCGCCCTGAGGACACCCCAGACCGGCCCAGACCCGGCGGGCACCGGTGAAGTACTCGTCGAGCACGGCATGGAGCGTGGTGCCCCGGTCGGCCGCGGCGGCACCCAGCTCCCGCAGGCCCTGGAGGGAGGCGCCGGACAGCGGCCTTCCGCTCAAAGCCGTCTCGGCGAGGAGCCGGTGATGGCGCTCCAGTGCGTCACCGCCCCGGACCGCCCCCGGCGGGCCGGCGTCGGGACGCTCCGCGGAGCGCGTGCCTCGGGGCTCTTCGCCCATCGCCATACCGTCATTCTGCCGAAGGACGGGCGAGCGCACAGTGCACGGCGGCCGCCCGCCTCCGCCGGGCCGTGTGGCCGCCGGCAGGGCGCGTGCCCCGTGCTTGGCGAGGAGGGCCGCCGGCAGCAGACGGGCGCGTGAAGGCTGCGTCACCGTGCCAGTGCCTCAGCTCCCCGGCAGGGCCTGCCTGTTGACGGGCCCTCCTCGGACGAAAGTATTGCACAGTGCAAAATCAAACACCAGGGGTGGGATGCCGCCGCCTCCCGGCAACGTCCGGCGGAGGTCCGGCTCCGGACCGCACCTCCTTGCGCGGCCCGGAACGGGCCGGAGTGCGTGTCCGGAGCCGGCGGGCGGCGCCGCGCCGCCGAGCGTCACGGCTGGACCCGCTCGCGCGCCTCACGGGCGAGCGGGTCCGCTCCTCCGGCGAGTCGGCACCGCCCCCCGCAGGATTGCACAGTGCAAAGGAATGATCCAGTACCGCTGCGCCGAGGCGGCCGGCTGGTCGCGCCTACTTCGGCGTCACGGCCTCCTCCACCTCGGCGAAGGTCGCGCTGTCGACCAGGCCGGTGTCCTCCAGGACCTCCAGGTGGTCCAGCACCGTCTGGTTGGCCTGCCGGGCGTGGCGGCGGATGAGGTCGTTCTGCGAGGCGGCCCTGACCTCGCCGATGGTGGCGAAGATCTTTCCGTGGGACGCGCGCAGCAGGTTCGCGAAGATGCGGTCGAACTCGGCTCCCCGGGCGTTCTCCATCTGCTTGACCCAGCCCTGCTGCTCCGGCGTGGCCTGGTCGGGGATCGGGACGCCGAGGATCTCGGCGTCCTCGCGGACCAGCTGGTCGAGCTTGCTGTGCCCGTCCATCAGGTGCAGCCCGGCGCGCTTGACCGCTTCGCTGGACGCGTTCGTCTGCGCGAGCCGGCCCGCGGGGATCTCCCAGAGGCCCGCCTGCCGGACCGCGACCAGGAAGGTCTTGTCCACCTCGGTCACCGGCTGGGGGCCGGACCGCTCCGCCTGGCCGCCCTGGGCCGCGCTGCCCTCGGCCGCCGCGCCGTGCCCGGCGTCGGAGGAGTGCCCGTACCCCTCGGTGCCGGACTGTCCGTAGCCGTTCTGCGCGGTGGTCCCGGCGGGTGTCTGCGAGGCCGATGCCTCTTCGTCGCCTCCCCGCGTGACGATCAGGACGGTGGCGATGACCGCGCAGACGGCCAGGACCACCCCGATCGTCCTCGAGGTGGTGGATGCGGCTGCGCTTCGATTGGAACGCATGATGCCTCCCGGTCGGCATGGAGTACTTGCTCGTTCAGGTCGCCCGGGAGCTGTTGTACGGCGGCTGGCACGGCGCGCAGTCAGCAGTACGGATCAGGCGGCGGGCGCGTTCACCGGTGGCGGGAGGCTCTCCCGCGCCGCCGCGGCCCGGGCCCCCGCGGAGCCCGCGCCGGCCGCCGGCCCGGGGCCGCGTCAGCCGCCGGACGCCCGCCCGCGGCCGCGGGGGCGGTGGCACGCCGGGTCGCACTCCAGCCGGACGAAGGGGATGAGCCGCCCCGCCTCGCGGTACCCCTCCGGCGTCCCGTCGGCGCCCAGTCCCAGGTAGGCGCACAGGCGCGCGGCCGTACGGGGTCGGGCCTCGGCGTAGCGGGCCATGATCTGGCCCCCGTCCTCCGCGGGAAGGAACCGGGCGGTCACGGCGTGGAAGCGTCTGCCGGACTGCACGGTGGCCCGCGGGGTGTGCCCGAGGTTGCGGTACCACTGGGCTTCGGGGCCGTACCCGGACGCCACCGTCCACGAGCACGGGGACGCCGTGTGCTCGACGACCTCCAGAACCGCGGTGCGCGCGGCACCGGTCAGCCTTCCGGTGTGGACGAGCAGCAGCAGCCGTCCCCCGAAGAGCGGACCCAGGCCTATCCGGAACAGCCTGACGGGCAGCCGTGCGGCCCGCCGCCGCCAGCCGGCCGGTGGGGCGGGGCGCCGGGGTCGGGGAGCGGAGTGGTTCACATGCACCTCCGGTTCAGGCGGCCGCGCCGTGGTGGCTGTCGGTTCTGTAACGAGACCTCCCCGAAATGCTTCGGGAGGGTAAGTTTTGCATAGGCTAAATCAAGCGTCGGTCCGCGGTGGTGCCGGATCCCTCGCTCGCAGCCGCCCGCACCGCCCCTCGTACACCGTGGGATCCCGTCATGCCCGAAGCGACTCCGCGGCGCTCCGCCGTGCTGACCGTCCTCCCGTACGGCGTCATGGCCGTCGTCACCGCCGTCGACGTGACGGCGGGCCCGGCCGTCGGGTTCCTCCCACTCGTCTCCCTGGGCCCCGCCTTCGCCGGGCTGGTCGGAGGCTGGCGCCGGACGGCCCTGATCGGCGGAATCGCGATGCTGCTGTGCCTCACCCTCGGCCTCTACGACGGTCTGTTCGACGGCCGGAGGGGCTGGACGGCGCTGGCGTCCGTGGCGGGAGTGACCGTGGCCGGGCTGGTCGCCGCGGTGATGAGGCAGCGGCGGGAAGCCGAACTGGCCAGCGTCAGGTCGATCGCCGAGGTCGCCCAGCGGGTGCTGCTGAGACCCGTTCCGCGCAGCGCCGGCCCCCTCCGGGTGGCGGTCTCCTACACCTCCGCCGTCGCCGAGGCGCGCATCGGCGGCGACCTGTACGAGGTGGTGGCGTCGCCCACCGGCGTGCGGGTGATCGTCGGGGACGTCCAGGGCAAGGGGCTGGACGCGGTCGAGACCGCCGCCCTCGTGCTCGGCGCGTTCCGGGAGGCCGCACACGACGAGCCGGACCTCGCGGGTGTCGGCGCCAGACTCGAGCGGGTGGCCGACCGGGAGTTGCAGGGCGAGAAGTTCGTGACGGCCGTCGTGGCCGAGGTCGGCAACGACGGGACGGTGACACTGCTCAACTACGGCCACCCCGCGCCCATGCTCCTGCGGCCGGACGGCCGGGTCGGCTTCGCGGAGCCACCGCTGCCCGCGCTGCCGCTGGGTCTCGGCCTGCACGGGGCGGAAGGCCCCGTGCCGTACCGGGCGGACTTCGCGCCGGGTGACCAGATCCTCCTGTACACGGACGGAGTCTCCGAGGCCCGCGACCCGGCGGACCGCTTCTATCCCCTGTGCGAGCGCGGCGGTCTGCTCGCGGACCCCGACCCCGAGTCCGCCCTGCTGGCGCTGCGCGGCGACCTGGTCCAGCACGCCGAGGGGCCGCTCCACGACGATGCGGCCATGCTGCTGCTCCGCTACCACCGGGCGGATGTGATCGGCGGCACGGCCCCCCGGGCGCCGGGCGCGGCGGGTACCGCGACGGCAGAGGGTAGAAAAGGGCTATGACCGAACAAGGGCAACAGCACGTCGACGACGTCGACGCCGTGACGCGCGCGGTGCTCACGGCGTCCAGGCTGCTGGTCGCCGTCTCCGCCCGCTCCCTGGCCGCTGTCGAGGACCGGGTGACGCTGCCGCAGTTCCGGCTCCTGGTGGTGCTCTCCACGCGCGGGCCGGCCAAGCTCGTGGTGCTGGCCGAGCGGCTCGGCGTCAACCCCTCCACGGCGATGCGCATGATCGACCGCCTGATCACGGCCGGCCTGGCGGACCGGCAGACGAATCCGGAGAACCGCCGGGAGACGGTACTGCGGCTCACGCCCGAGGGCCGCGCTCTCGTCGAGGACGTCACCGACCGGCGCCGACGGGAGATCGCGACGATCGTGGAGCGGATGGCCGGCGAGCAGCGTGCCGCGCTGGTCGGGGCGCTCACCGCCTTCAACGAGGCGGGGGGCGAGCCGAGCGCACCTGCCGCGGACAGCGCGATGTACCCCTTGGGCTGGGCCGACCGTCAGGGCGTGTCGTGAACGTCCCTCCCGGCCCGCGACTGCTGCCGCGCTCGCTCGCCGCGCCGGGGGAGCAGCCCAGGTGTGTCCGGCGGGTCCGGTTCATCCGGTAGGTCTGAAGGTCTGAAGGTCTGGTACGTCTGGTAGGTCCGGTACGTCTGGTGGGTCCGGTACATCTGGTACGAGGATGGTTCTCCGCCCTGCGATCGCACCTACCAGACGCCGTAGGACCCGCGAGCAGGCACCGTAGGACCCGCGAGGCGTGCCGGCCGTCCGGTCCCGGCCGGTCGCCGTGGGGTTCGCCGTCCGCGGGGGAGTCCTCGCGGGCGGGATCCCGTCCGAGGAGGCGCGGGGCCCCCGTACGCCGGGGCGACCGTGTCGGTGCGGCAATTCGACCGCCTGCCGCGGCCTGGCCGCCGGGCGGTGCCGCCGGCCCCGGAGGGGCTCGGGCCGGGACGGCCCGGGCCGGGCGCCCCCGGGGGAGACCCGCGGTCTCCGGCCGCGGGCCGGCGGGCGGGCCCGCGGGCCATGGCGGGGGCATGTCCTCCCGGGCCCGGGCCGTGAGCGGGCGTCGGAATCGACGACACCCAAAGATTGCCGGAGTCCGGCAATGCCGACAGAGTCGCCGACCTGTCAGAGTGTGCACGGCGCAGGCGATGGGGAGTTCCCACTGCCGGGCCCTGGCAAACGCTGTGCGCCGGTGGCGGTGCGCACGGTTCGGCGGAGCGGTGAGGGGGAGCCATGGCCGTGTACCTGGAGTTCGCGGGTGCGGGTGCGGGTGCGGGTGCGGGTGCGGGTGCGCGTGCCGGTGCCGGTGCCGGTGCCGCGACGCCGGGGGGTCCGGTTCGCGCGGCGTGCGTACGGAACCCGGCGGGCCCCGAGCCCGGTGACGCCCGGGAGGAGCGGCCCCGCACCGGCGCCGGGCGAACACCCCGGCAGGGCCGGGGAACCGGCCTCGCCGGCCGCCGCCCGCCGCGCTGAGCGGCGCCGCCCAGAGCCGACCGCCCTTAGGGCGGTCGGAGGTTCCGGAGCCGCCGGACGGGGGTCAGCGGCTCCGGAACCTCAACCACGCGTGCGTACGCAGGCATTGGCACGGGCTCGTCGCCGCCGCGGCGGAACGCACCCAACCACGTGTGCGTACGCAGGCATTGGCGTGCCGCCGTCGGTGCTCAGGAGCATCAGGAGCGGCGCCGGACCTTGTCCATGCTCGCCGTCGAGCGCTGCCCCGGCGGTCGCTCGGCCGCTTCCGCCCGCTCGGGTGTCTCCCTCTGCGACGGGCGCGAGTCCCCGGAGGGTTCGGCGCGCTGCGGGTCGAGCGCCTGGGCTCCGGCCGTCGCCTGTGCCGCCGGCCGGTTCGGCGTGGACCGGTCCAGGAACCGCAGCAGCTCCACCGGGAACGGCAGGACGAGAGTGGAGTTCTTCTCGGCGGCGACGGCCACGACGGTCTGGAGGAGCCGCAGTTGCAGGGCCGCGGGCTGGTCGGCCATCGCGCCGGCTGCCTCGGCGAGCTTCCTGGAGGCCTGCAACTCGGCGTCGGCGTTGATGACGCGGGCTCGGCGTTCGCGGTCGGCTTCCGCCTGCCGGGCCATCGAGCGCTTCATGGTCTCCGGCAGGGACACGTCCTTGATCTCCACGCGGTCGATGGTGACACCCCACTCGACGGCGGGGCTGTCCATCATGAGCTCCAGGCCCTGGTTGAGCTTCTCGCGGTTGGAGAGCAGGTCGTCGAGTTCGCTCTTGCCGAGAATCGAGCGCAGCGAGGTCTGGGCCATCTGGGAGACGGCGAAGCGGTAGTCCTCGACACGGATGATCGCGTCGGCCGGGTCGACGACCTTGAAGTAGATGACCGCGTCGACGCGTACGGTCACGTTGTCGCGGGTGATGCCGTCCTGGGCGGGTACGGGCATCGTCACGATCTGCATGTTCACCTTGTGCATGCGGTCGACGCCCGGGATGATCATGGTGAATCCCGGGGTGCGTACACGCTCGCGCAGCCGGCCGAAGCGCAGGACCACCCCTCGCTCGTACTGTTTGACGATTCGGGCCGCGGCCGCCAGGTACAGCACGGCTCCGGAGCCCGCGAGGGCCAGCACGGTCAGGAGTTCCTGGGCCACGGCGGCCACCTCCTCCGGGACGAGGTTGTCCAGGGTTATGCCCGCTTTGTTAATTCTTTACCCTTGCGGGAGTTTCTCTCGCGGCTGAACGGTCCTCGGTGTGGGCAGTGGGCAGTGGGCAGTGGGCAGTGGGCAGTGGGCAGTGGGCAGTGGGCAGCGGACGGTGGGCGCTCCGGCCGCTCCGCCGAGGACGCCCCGGCCCCGGTGGCGCGCACGGCACCGGCGCACCGGCGCACCGGCGGGTTCGGCGCGGCCCGCCGCCCACGTCGCCCGGCCACCGTCCAGCCTCCCCTCCCACCGGTTCCTTGCCGAGGGTCGGCAAGGAACCGGCGGCCGAGACGGCCTTCGCCACCCCGCGGGCCGCGGGTCCGGCCGGGGCGCACGGGTAATCGGTGAGTAGGGCCAGTCGAGAAGCACGCGACGACGAGCGAGGCGGTGTACGCCTTGCCACGGACCCGGTCCGCTCCAGCGCTCGTCCGCGCCCTTCCGGAGGGTGTGGCATGAACTCCGGCAGGGACGACGGGCGCATCCTCGCGCACCTCGAACGGCGCCTTGCCCGGGACGATCCGGGGCTGGCGGCGACCATGGACGCCCTCAACCGGCAGTTCACCGACGAGCCCCGGGAACGGTCGGCCGACGGACGGGAGGCGGACCCGGGGACCGGCCCCGCGGACACCGGGAAGCGGCGCAACCGGGGGATGACCGCGCTCACCCTGATCGCCGTCACGGCGATCCTCGGACTCTTCCTCACCGCTCTTCTCAACGGCAGCCCGGAGAGGGCCGATCCGGACCCGGGGACCCCGCGAGGACCCGGCACGGGAGTGCCGACCCAGAGCGAGCCCCGCTTCGCGCCGGGGACACCGCCCCGCGGACGCCGCCCGGGCACCGCGGCGGACGTCCGCCTGCCCGTCCGGCTGCGCGCGGCCCCGGACCGGACGGACAGGAGGCGGCCATGAACAACTCACTCCGGATCGGACACGTCTTCGGAGTGCCGCTCAGCGTCCACTGGACGGTGCCGCTGCTGATCGTCCTCTTCGGGTACAGCCTGGGCAGCCAGACGCTCCCCGCCTGGCTCCCGGGACGCTCGGCCACCGCCTACACCGTGGCCGGACTCGCCGGCGCCCTGCTCCTCCTCCTCAGCCTGCTGGCGCACGAGACCGCACACGCACTCACCGCCCGGCGCAAGGGCATCCCGGTCCACGACGTCACGTTGTGGGCGCTCGGCGGCGTGACCCGGATGGACAGGCCGTCCGCACCGGGTGCGGCCTTCCTCGTCGCCGTGAGCGGGCCGCTCACCAGCCTGGCCGTCGGGGGAGTGGCACTCGGTGCAGGGATGGGACTGGCCGCGGGACCGGGCTGGGCGGTTCCCACCGCCGTGCTGCTCTGGCTCGGCTGGGTCAACCTCCTCGTCGCCGTGTTCAACCTTCTGCCCGCGGCACCGCTCGACGGCGGCCGGGTGGTGCAGGCCCTGATGTGGTGGCGCACCGGAGACCGGGAGCGCGCCGAGCGGGCGGCGGGTCGCGGCGGGCAGATCCTCGGCATCCTGCTCGTCGCCGTCGGGTGGCTGGCCGTGCTGCGCGGTTCGTGGAGCGGGCTGTGGCTGGCCGTCCTCGGGTTCTTCGTCATCGTCGTCGCCAACGCCGAGCGCCGGCAGGCTTCCCTGACCAGGGTCCTGGGGGGTGTGCGTGCCGCGGATGTCATGGCCGGTCCCGTCGAGACGGCCCCCGACTGGATCACCGTGCAGCGCTACTTCGACGAACCCTCGGGCTCCCCCGCGCACGGTCGCCACTCGGACGTGCCGCTGCTCGACTTCGAGGGCCGTCCGAGCGGCCTGCTCCAACTGCCCAGGCTCTCCGCGATCCCGGCGGCCCGGCGGGAGACGCTGCGCCTGCGCGATGTGGCCGTCCCCCTGTCCCGGTGCACCACATGCGCGCCGGGCGACCTGCTGGAGGAGGTCCTCAAGAACGTGCGGCCCCGGGGCGGCGGCCTGCCGATCCTCGTCATGGACGGCGGGACCCTCGTCGGCGTCATCACCGCCGGCGACCTCGACCGCCTGGCCCAGCGCCGAATGCTGCGCGGAGACGGGACCGGTTGAGCGGCCGGCCCGCCGAGGAACCCGTGCCACCCGCGGGACGGTGAGGCCGGGAAGCCGCCGCCGGCAGCCGACCCCGGCGCACCACCCGCCCCGTACCGACTCCGCACAAGGCCCCGCAACCCCGCATCCCGCAACCCCGCATCCGGCGGTCCGCATCCCGCGGTCCGCATCCCGCGGTCCGGCTCCGGTGCGGGGTCGCGGGCGGGCTGCTGGAGAAGGGACGGCCCCGGCTCGCCGCACACAGGTGGCGACCCCGTACGCAGGTGGCGACCCCGTACGCAGGTGGCGGCTCCGGCGCAGGGGCCGGCTCCGGGTGGCGGCTCAGGTGGCGCGGCCCCGTGCCGCGAGCCGACGGGCGTGCTTACGAGCCGACGGAAGTGCTCCCGCCCGCACGGATCCCGACATGCCCCCGCACACCGGTCGGCCGGGCCGGTCGGGCCGCTCGGGCCACCCTGTCGCCGCAGGCGGCCGTCCGCACAGCCCGTGGCCCGCGACCCGCGCGGGCGCACACCGCGGCACGCCTCGCCCCCTCGCCCCCTCGACGCCGTCGTGCCGAGCCGGACGGTTGTCCCGGCGACCGGGAGCCGGCCGTCGGAGCGGCGCTGCGCGGGCGACAAGCCCGGGCCGCTGCGGCACACTCATCACGAGGACCCACTTCAACCCCCGCCCGTGCGAGGGGGCCTTCGTGCTGGACGTGCCGATCTGGCTGTGGGCGGCGTTCGCCGTCACGGTGGTGGTGTCGCTGGCCGTCGACCTGCTGGCGCACCGCGAGGCACATGTCATCGGGTTCAGGGAAGCAGCCGTGTGGAGCGGTGTGTGGGTGGGCCTCGCCCTGCTCTTCGGCGGGGTCGTCTTCCTGGTCCTGGGCACGACGCCCAGCGTGGAGTACACGACCGCCTGGCTCCTGGAGAAGAGCCTCTCGGTCGACAACCTGTTCGTCTTCGCCCTGATCTTCGCCTACTTCCGGGTCCCCCGTGCCTACCAGCACCGGGTGCTGTTCTTCGGCGTCATCGGCGCCCTGGTGTTCCGGGGCGTCTTCCTCACCGCGGGCGTGGCCGTGGTCAGCCGGTTCACCGCGGTGCTGTACGCCTTCGCCCTGGCCCTCTTCTACAGCACCTACAAGATCCTCAAGGAGGAGGACAGCTTCGACCCGGGCAGGAGCCTCGCCGTGCGCCTGCTGCGCAGGGTCATGCCGGTGCGCGACGAGTACGCCGGGATGAGGTTCACCGTCCGGGAGGGGGGACGGCGGGTCGCCACCCCGCTCCTCGCGGTCGTCGTCGCGATCGAGGCGGCCGACCTGATCTTCGCCGTGGACAGCGTGCCCGCCGTCCTGGCGATCAGCGACGACACCTTCATCGTCTACACCAGCAACGCGTTCGCCATCCTCGGCCTGCGCGCCCTGTACTTCCTGCTCGCCGGGCTGCTGGACCGGTTCCACCACCTGGGCACGGGCCTCGCGCTGATCCTCTCCTTCATCGCCGTGAAGCTGATCCTGCAGGCGTCCCACGAGCTGTTCAGCAGCAGCGTCCCGGAGATCCCCTCGCCGGTGAGCCTCGCCGTGATCGCGGTGGTGCTGGCGGTGTCCGTCGTGCTGAGCCTGCGCCGCCCTCCTTCCCGCCGTACGGCCGGGGACGAGGCGCATTCCGCGCGGCGGGACGCACCGGACGGGAGCGACCCGCCGCGAGACGGCGGAGCCTCCCACCCGTGAGGAGGGCGCCGATCCCGCTTCGTGAGGAGGGCGCCGATCCCGCGCTCTATCGTTGGTTCATGGACCCCGTCGAGGACGCGACGACACCGCAGGGCGCGCGGGTGTGTCCCGTGTGCCGCCGCCCCGTGGCCGCGGAGGTCCGGCGGCACAAGACGATGGGGCTCTATGTGCCCCGGTGGAGACCCGGTCCCTGCCGGGAACCGTCCTGCCCGAGGTACGCCGACGGGCCACCGGGCCCGGGCGGCGGCGGGCTGGCGCCGGTCCGCTGACGCCGTGGCGGTGCCAGCCGCGCCGCGCCCCTCGGCACGCCGTACGCCCCTCCTCGGGCGGCACCACGGCTCGCTCGCCGCGCCTGTTCGGGCCGCATCGCGCCTCTTCACGCCGCGCCTCTTCACGCCGCGTCGCGGACGGTGGACGGCGGACGGTGGACGGGCCGCGGTCCCGAGAACCCGCGCGTCTCATCCGGGGCGTCGGACGACGACGGCGTAGCCGCCGACCCCCTTGAGTCGGTCTCCCGGTACCTTCCCTTCCGTGGTGAGCAGTGCCCGGAGGCTGCCGTCCTTCTCGTCGAAGTCGATGTCCTCGACGATTCCCATGCTCTCCCCGGCCTCCGTGAGGACCCGCTTGCCGAGCGGGTCGTGACTCTTGTGCGCCTCCTCGGCGGACTCCAGCTCCTTCTCGGGTTTCAGCCCCTCGGCCGAACGGACCGTCACGGCGTCCTCGCCGAAGGACTGGACGTTCTTCCACAGCATGACGTGGCCGTGGCGCCCGCGGGTCCTGAGGTGGAGGGACGAGATGTGCGCCGGCGAAGGCGCGATCGTGCAGGCGGTGATGGTCCCGAGCCGTTCCGCGGTCGAGAGGGCGATCACGGTGCGCCCCTGAGCGGTGCTGAACAGCATCATGCCTCCTGCTCGAGTCGTCGCCGCAGGCCCTCGGCAGCGGCGGGGAGGCCGGCGGGGTCCCCGGCCGTGAAATCGGCCGTGCACGCCGGTACGACCATCATCTCCTCCGAGACGGACTTCGGTCTGATCACCGGCAGGAAGACCGTCTGCCCCGTCCGTGCGGTGGGGCCGACCTCGTACCCGATCACCTTGGGAGTCCCGGAGGTCTCGATGATCACGTCGGTGATCGTGCCCAGAGCGCTCCCCTCCTCGGTCATCACGCGGGCGCCGATGACGCTGCCCCCGCCCGGCGCCTCTATCCGCTCCCTCGCCGCCTCGTCGTCCTCCTCCAGCGAGTCCTCGTCCCTGATCATCACCGCGTCCGGGCCGAGTGCGTGGACCTTCTTCCACAGCAGCGCGCGCTTGAGCGGGCCGGCGAGCAGTCCCCGGCCGCTGAGCGTGAAGCAGGTGATGGAGCCGCGCATCGGGTCGAAGACGACGTCCTTGATCCGGGCGACGTCCTCGCCCGCGAGTGTGACCACCGGCTCCTGGCTGATCTCCCGTGCGCGCAGATACGTGCTCATGTCCGTCCGCCCTTCCCGCCGCCCTGGGACCTGCGGCCGCCGGCGATGACGCTGCCGCTGCGGCGCCGTGCCTGCAGGGCGACAACCGACGACGCCACCGCGACCAGCACGGCGACCGCGATGATCAGCCAGACCCACCAATCCATGGAAAGCACCTCCGGGCTCGTGGATCACGGACCGCCGCGTTGCGACGGTGCCGCGGTCCGCGTCTTCGTCGACCTGACGGCCGATGGGCGGGGTCCGCGTCACGGCCGATGGGCGGGGTCCGCGTCCGGCGCGGTCCGTCGGCGGGAGCCTGGCCCGCCTCGCGGCGGCCGGTCGCCGGCCGGTGGCGCGGCAGCCGCTTCTCGCGCCCGCTGCCGCAGGTTGCGTGCCGGAGTCCCCGGTCGCCTCGCTAGACGTGCTGCCGGGTCGCCTGCGGCGCGCGCCAGACGCTGTGCTCGGCGCGCCGGCACACGGAGCACAGCACACAGCGGGCCGGGATGTCGCCGGTCGTCTTCCCGAGCCCGGCATCGCCGTGCACGGTCTGTGTGTCGAGGTACAAATGCTCACCGCACAGGCCCACACCGCACTCGCGGCACACGGCGACCGCGGTCGTCCTGAGCTTGTGGAAGTGGCACTCGTAGCAGTCCACTTCAGCGCCTCCTTTCCTCGCGCCTCGGTGGCAGCGTCGGCTGCCCGAGAGGAGAGGCCTGCGGGAGGACTGTGCCGGGCGGGCCCCGTGCAGTCCCCGGAGTCCCTCACCAGGGGTCTACCCCCTGCCGTCCTGTCGATGATCTCACGTGTGCGCCGAGAAGGCCGTCTCGCCCGCGTGCACGTTGCCGTGCAACGGCAGGATGCCCGTGCGGACACCTGCGGACGCAAATGGACACTTAGGGCCACCTGGGGGCATGTGCGGTTACCTACGGTTACCTACGGGCGCGTGCGGGTGGGTGCGGGGAATCCATCATCTGGGTCGCGACGATCACCGGCGTGCGGGCGCTTGCGGGCGAGTGCGGGTGGGTGCGGTTGCGTGTGGGCCCAACCGGGGTCTCTCGGCCGCGACCGCGACGGCCCGCGGAGCGGCCCTCGCAGGGTTCCGCCCCGCGCGCCGACCGAGCGGGCGCGCGGAGCGGGATGTCACAGCGCCCCGGAGTGAGACGTCACAGAGCCCTGAGGTAGTACATGGTGCGGAATCCGCCGCTGGTGGAGCAGTTCAGCGTGTTCTGCGTGTTGGTGTAGGTGAAGCCGGGCGGGACCGTGCAGGCCCACAGGCCCGTCTCGGGGGCGCGCAGAAGGTACATGGTGCGGAACCCGCCGCTGGTCGAGCAGTTCAGCGTGTTCTGCGTGTTGGTGTACGTGTAGCCGGGCATGGTGGTGCAGGCCCACAGGCCGTCCGACGGGGGCTGCACGTAGTACATGGTGCGGAATCCGCCGCCGGTGGAGCAGTTCAGCGTGTTCTGCGTGTTGGTGTACGTGTAGCCGGAAGGGATCGTGCACGACCAGAACCCGTCGGCGGACGACGCCACCGCGGTCTCGGACACGCTTGCGGGGGTGTGCGAAGGGAGCGCCGGTGCGGCGGACGCCGTGGTGGGGGCGAGGGCGACACCCGCCACGGCGAGGGCCGAGCCGGCGCCGACGAGCAGGGACCGGAGTTTCGAGCGCAGCATGGGAAGGCACTCCTGTGTTGGTCGTCCGACGGGCAGAACCAACGGGTGGGGGGCCGACCGGAGTCTGGCCCGTGCTCCGGCCGCCGTAGCGCGCGCTGGGATGCTCGCAGCCGGATCCGTCACGGGCAAGCGCGCTTCCCTCTTGTGCGTCGAAGATCGGACTTTGACCGGTCGGCCCTGACCTGCGGCTTGTTCGAAGACCTGGGACGAGACCCGACCAGTGCCGCCGTCCGTCTGTCCGAAAGGCCATGGCGGAGGGAGCCCGTCCGCAACGCGCCTGGGCGTTCTCCGTGCCCCGGAGCGGCACCTCGGCGGACGGCCGGGGCGGCACCTCGGCGGACGGCCGGGGCGGCAAGGCCGATTGTGGGTATGTCCCTTTCATGGAGGACCGGCGCCCGGTGGAACGTGCCCAGGGCTACCTTCCCATCGCCGACCACGGCATCGTCGGCGACGGCCGTACGTGTGCACTGGTCGGCCGGGACGGCGCCGTGAGTTTCATGTGCGTACCGCGCTTCGACTCGCCTCCGCTGTTCGCCTCCCTCCTGGACCACCGCAGGGGCGGGGCGCTGCTGCTGGCTCCGTCGCGGCTGAGAGCGAGCAGACAGAGGTACCTGCCCGACACTGCCGTGCTCGTCACGGAGATGTGGGGGCCCGAAGGCGCCGCCGAACTGACCGACGCCTTCCTGCTCGAGCCCGGAGCGAGGCTCGAGGACGACGCGCGGGCCGGCCGCGGGGAGCTGCTGCGCCGGATGCGTGTCACGCAGGGCGTCGTCGAACTGCGCTGTGAGCTGCGGCCCGGACCCGGCCACGCCGTCGAGCCGAGCGGTGACGGGTGGCTCCTGCGGGGGCCGGACCGGGTACCGACCGCATGGTTCCACGCGTCCCGGCCCCTGCCGGGCCCCTCCGGCACGGTCGTGCTGGAGGCGGGGGACGAACTGGTCGTGTCCCTGGTGTGGAACGGTGTGCGGCCCGCCGGTGACCCGGTGTCCCGAGCCCGCGAACACCTGGAGGCCACGGCCCGCGTCTGGCGCGGATGGGCCTCCCACGTCGTGACGGACGTGCCTCGGCCCGACCTGGTACGGCGTTCGGCGATCACCCTGAAACTCCTGGACCACATGGAGAACGGAGCGATCATCGCCGCCGCGACCTCCTCCCTTCCCGAGTACCTCCGGGGATCCAGGAACTGGGACTACCGGTACGCCTGGATCAGGGACACCGCCTACGCGGTCTTCGCGCTCCGGCGCATCGGACTGCCCGCGGAGGCCAAGGGCTTCCTGAACTGGGCGCTGAACGCGGCGAGCCGCGGCACACAGCCCCTGGTCCTCTACGACGTCGACGGGCTGCCGCCGCCCGAAGAGGTGGAGGACCCGTACCTGGAGGGCTACCGGAGGTCCGCCCCGGTGCGCTGGGGCAACGCCGCTGCCCGGCAGGTGCAGCACGATGTGTACGGCGAGCTGCTCGACTGCGCGTTCCAGTGGGCCGCGACGGGCGGGCGCCTCGACCCCGGGCGGTGGGAACACCTCGCTCAGCTCGCCGAACGCGCCCGTACCGCGTGGAGCCGACCCGACCAGGGCATCTGGGAGGTCCGTACGCCGGGGAGGCCCTTCACCTACTCCGCCGCGATGTGCCAGGTCGCTCTCGACCGGGCGGCGCGCCTGGCCTGGCGGCTCGGTCTGCCCGGCGATGCCGAGGGGTGGCGGCGGGACGCCCGGAGCCTCGCCCGCCGGATCCTGGAGCAGGCGTGGGACGAGAAGGCGGGAGCCCTCACCGAGCATCTGGGCGGAGGCGGACTGGACGCCTCCCTGCTCGCCCTTCCGCTCAGACGGGTGGTTCCGGCCGACCACCCCAAGATGGCCGCCACCGTGCGAGCCGTCGCGGAGACCCTCGGCGCCGGCGGCGGCCTGCTCTACCGCTACCTCCCGGGAGTCTCTCCGGACGGCGTGGACGAGCCCGAAGGGGCCTTCCTCCTGTGCAGCTTCTGGATGGCCGACAACCTGGTGGGGCAGGGCCGTGTCGACGAGGCCGCGGAACTGTTCGAACGGCTGTGCTCCTACGCGAGCCCGCTCGGGCTGCTGCCCGAACAGGTGGACCCGTCCGACGGTTCCTTCCTCGGCAACTTCCCGCAGGCGATCAGCCATGTCGGCCTGATGTCCACCGCGGTCGTCCTCGCCCGGGTGAGGCGCGGTGTCCGCCCCGAACTCGCCACACACGCGTGGTTCCGCGGGTGACCGGGCGCGCGCCCGCCGCGGACCCGTGACCGCGGCACACCCGGAGGACCGGTCCGGCGTGTGCCGGGTGTCGTGTGGTGGAGGAGCCGGTCGGGGGCGGTACCGGGCGCGCGGTCCCCATACCGTGCGGGCGGCGGCGGCCCGTGCGGGCGGCGCTGACTCCGGAGGCCGCCATGGCCGGCTCCCCGGGCACGCGGGCGTCACATGCCCGCGGCGCTCCTCCCGGTGTCGTCCGTACGGTACGTGACCTTCGCCGAGACCGAGACCACCCCGTCCACGCTTCTGCACAGGCGTTCGATGATCGGGACCAGGCTCCTGGACTCGACGGATCCGTCCAGGGAGACCTGGCCCTCCCGTACGTCGACCGCCACCGCCGAGGGTGCGAGGCCCAGCGTCTGCCGCAGTACGTCACGGGTGATCTCTTCCCGGATGGCGTCGTCGCGGCGCAGGAAGACCCGCAGCAGGTCGCTCCGGCTGACGATGCCCCGGAGTCTGTCCGTCTCGTCCACGACGGGCAGCCGCTTGACGCCGTGCACCTCCATGAGGCGGGCCGCCTCGACGACGTTCCACTCCGGGCGCGCGCACACCGCGGGGGCCGACATCAATTCCTCGGCCCTGATCCCCTCGGCCTTGGCCCTCTCCCATGCCTCCGGACGCGGGATCGGCAAACGGCCGGACGGGTCCTCCTGGTCCGCGGACTTGCGCAGCAGGTCCGCCTCGGAGACCACCCCCATGGGGCGGTCCTGCTCGTCCACCACCGGCACGGCGGTGACGTCGTTGTCCGACAGGAGCTTGACGATCTCCTTGAACGGCAGATCGTGCCGTGCCCGGACGACGTGCCGGGTCATGAGTTCCGCGACCGTTCGGTGCTGCATGTCACCCGTCCCTTCGAGTCTGGTGACGGTGGTCAGGGTCGTGTACCGGGAGTGCCGGGACCCGGCCCGCCCTCGGGCGGGCGGTCCGTGCCCGCGCCCGGCCGTCTCGGGGGCGGTCCGACCGGCCCCGAGACGAGGGCCCTCCGGCCCGTGCGCCGACCCGCCGCGAGTGGCAGGTTGGATACAGGAACAGTCTGGGGAAACGGCGGCCACCATGCGAGCGCACCTCGGCGACCGACTCGTCGTCCAGAGTCCTGCGACCGGCGCCACCAGGCGCGAGGGCGAAATCGTCGGGCTCCATCACGAGGACGGAACACCTCCCTACGACGTGCGCTGGTCGGACACGGACGAGGTGACGCTGGTGTTTCCCGGGGCCGACGCCCGGCTCCGTCATCTTGAGCATCCGCAGCATCCCGAACACCAGCCCGGGGCCGCGCCACGGCCTTCCGGGCCGGGCGCGGCGCCTGGCGGTCGATCGTCGGGCGGCAGTGCGCGGGGGACGGCGGCGGGCGCTCGTGCGCCGGGCACGGTGGCGGGCGCGGCGACCGGAGGACCTGGGCCGGACGAGCCTGCCGGTCCCGGTACATCCGGCATCGGCGCGCGCCTGGCCGCCGAACGCGAGCGGCAGGGGCTCACCCGGGTCACCGTGGCCGGCCGCGCCGCCATGGCGCCGGAGTACCTGGCCTACCTCGAGGAAGGCCCGGCCGACCCCGGGCTGGCGGCCCTCGCGCGTCTGGCCGCCGCGCTGGGCACGAGTGTGGAGGCGCTCCGCGGGGGCGGCACCGACCTGCCACCGGGACAGGGCCGTGCCCTGCTCCGTCCCCGGCTCCGCGAACTCGGCACGGACGAATGCCGCGCCCGGCTCTCCACCCACGGGGTGGGCCGCGTCGCCGTCACCACCCCGGACGGCCCGGCGGTCGTGCCGGTGAACTACGAAGTCATCGACGACCGGATCGCCTTCCGGTCCGCGCCCGGATCGGTGCCCGCCGCCGCCGCGGGCAGCGAGGTGGCGTTCGAGGTCGATCATCTGGACGAGACCGCCAGCCGGGGCTGGAGTGTCCTCGTCGTCGGCCCGGCGCGGCACGTCACGGAACCCGGCGCGGTACGGCGGCTGACCGAGGCTGCACACACCCGGCCATGGGCGGGCGGCGAGCGGGAGATGTGGGTTTCCATCCAGCCCCGGCGCATCACCGGACGCCGTATCGACCCGCCCGGGGAGTGAGCGGGCCCGGGGAGTGATCGGTCCCCGGGGAATCGGGCGCGGGGAGTGATCGGGCGCGTGCGGCCGACCGGTGGAGCGGCCGTCGGTGGAGCGGCGATCATTCCGGATGATCCCGTCGGCCGTCAGGATCGACTCCATGGGCGGGTCCCCTCCGGTGCCTCTGGTCGGTTCCCCTCCGGTTCCCCTCCGGTTGCCCCCGTTGCCCGTTGCCCGTTGCCCTGCCCCGGCGCTGCGGCTGTACGCCGTCCTCGCCTGGGCGCGTACGAGCGCGGCATCGCGGCATCGCGGCGGGGGAGTGCGCATGGGCCGAGGGGCGCGAGATCCGGCACGACGGCATCGTCCTTCGGCGCTCGGCGCTCGGCGCTCGGCGCGTACGGCGGTCAGGCGCCATGCTCCGCGCCGCCCGTGGACGGGCCTCGTACGAGCGCCGAGCGCTGTCCGTGGCCGAGGTTCCGAAGCCGCCGGACGGATCGCCGTGCGACGGCCCGTCCGGACGTGGCGGCAGGCGCCGCACCGTTCACTCGGCGTGCTTGATCTCGATGTGCCTGGGCTCCGTCCTCTCCTCGCCCATCCCCACGCTCACCGTGAGCATGCCGTCCGTGTACTCGGCGCGGACGTCGTTCTCGTCGGCGCTCTTCGGCAGGGCGATGGCACGGGTGAGGGATCCGTACCTGATCTCGCTGCGGTGCTTGTCCAGCTCGCGCTCGGTACGTTCCGCCTTGACGGAGAGGATGCCGTCCTCCACGGTCACGTCCAGATCCTGCACCTCGATGCCCGGGAGTTCCGCGCGGATGACGTACCTGCCGCCCTCCGCGTACTCCTCGATCCTCATGCTGTGCAGATCGGCCATGCCCGGCATGCTGAACCGGGCGGGGAAGTCCTCGAACCAGTCCGGCAGGTCGGAGAACGGGAACCTCTGCTTCCGTGCGAGTACAGCCATGATCCGGCCTCCTCGGTCTTGTTGTTGTGACACGACCAGTGAACCGCCGCGCGAACCCGCCCCCCAGGGGCCGAACAGCCCGTAGCGGGGCCCGATGGTCCCACCCGGCCACCGTCCCTGGATCACCCGTCTCCCGCGGTGGGCAGGGTTCCGTCGGCCGGTCCGCGCGGGCGCCCGTCCGGACGCCCAGCCGCCGCGGGCGGGGCTGCGCCCGTCCAGTCGGGGGCGGAGGGCGGTGGAGTGGGGACCTGCTCCTCCTCGGCGTGGTGGGAGATGTCTCCCGAGGGGGAGCGGCGGGGCGGGAGGGACCGGTCGTGAGGGAGCACGGTGGGACCGTGGGAAAGTGCCCGACTCGATGTGCCCGCACGAGTCGTGCCCGCGCGGATCGGATCGCGTACGCCTGTCTCTAGCCCGGAGCCCGCATGGGTCACCTGCACATGGGTCGCATACATGTGGGTGGTGTTCACATGGGGCGTTTGTACATGGGGTCGTGTACTCACGGGGCCGAGATCCACGGGTAGGCCGGAGTGCGGCCTCTGCACGGGCGGGGCGGCCCCGCCCGAGGGCCGTTCGGCCCATGGACCCGGGTCTCGGCGGGGGCCAGCGTGGGCGGAGGAGGGCGCGTGCGACGACCGCACCGAACCGCACCGAACCGCACCGCGCTGCCGGGCCGGGCGAGGCAGCGCGTCCGCTCACCGTGCAGCCCGCTTTCGGAGCGGCGGTTCCCGTGCCCGGGAGGACTGCCGCCGGCAGCAGGAGGAGGCACCGCCATGACCGGTTCCCCGGCTTCCCCGGGTTCCCCGCGCACCGTGAGCGACGTCATGACCCACACCGCGCTCGCGGTCGGCCGCCACACCGCGTACAAGGAGATCGTGGAGGTGATGGACCAGTGGAAGGTCAGCGCCCTGCCGGTCGTGGAGGGCGACGGCAGGGTGGTGGGAGTGGTGTCCGAAGCCGACCTCCTGCCGAAGGAGGAGTACCGCCTGGACACCCCCACACTCGGCGAAGGGGCACGCCCCGACCAGTGGAAGGCGGGTGCCGTGACCGCGGGCGAACTCATGTCGAGCCCCGCCGTCACCGTCCATCCGGGAGCGACGATCGCGGAGGCCGCGCGGATCATGGCACGGCGTCGTGTGAAGCGGCTCCCGGTCGTCGACCGGGTGGGTGTGCTGGAGGGCGTGGTCAGCCGCAGCGACCTGCTGAAGGTGTTCCTGCGCACGGACGAGGAACTCGCCGGGGAGATCCGCCGCACGGTGCTCGATGACCTTCCGGCTGCGGCGGGGGTGGAGGCGTCCGTGACGGACGGTGTGGTCACGCTCCGCGGGGGCCTGAGGGACAGGAGCCTGATTCCGCTGCTGGCCAGGGCCGTCCGCGCGGTCGAGGGCGTGGTGGACATCCGTCTGGACCTGACCGCCGGCGCCGCCCGTTCCGAGAACTGAGGCGGGATCTGGACAGGGCGCTCGACCCCGGACCCCGGACCCCGGACCCCGGACCCCGGACCCCGGACCCCGGACCCCGGACCCCGGACCCCGGACCCCGGACCCCGGACCCCGGACCCCGGACCCCGATCACCCCGCCGCCCGGCGGCCCGGCGGCCCGGCGGCCCGGCGGCCACGAGGCTGAGACACGGCACGGCATCGAAGTGTCCGTCAGCCGGGTGTCCGGGCGCCGCGGAGTGGAGCCCGCCCGAGGACGGGGCTATCGGTCCCGCCGGGGGACCGTTCGGCCTCTCGCGGTCGCCGCCGCGCCGTCGCATCGTGGAGAAGGAACCCCTGGTAAGCAGCGGAGGCGGCGGAAGCGCCGGAAGCGCCGGAAGCGGCGACTGCGGTGGGAGTAGCAGAAGCGGCGAACGCGGTGGGAGCTGCGGAAGCGGCGAACGCGGAGAGGGAGGGCGTATCCGGTGGGGTCGGGCGGACCTGCCGGCCCGACCGCGATGGACGTGGCCGCAGTCGCGGCCCGAAAGGAGGCGCACGGATATGACTCCCCCTGTGACCGTGGGTGTCGACGGGTTTCCGGAGAGCCGGGCCGCCGCGGACTGGGCGGCGCGTGAGGCCGTGCTGAGAGAGGCGCCGCTGCGTCTGGTGCACGTCGAGGACTGGGCGGGTGTGCCGTGCGCGCCCGCCTTCGAGCGGCTGGAGAACGCCGGCCCGGTGGGGGCCGAGGGACTGCGCCGCCGCGCCGGCGCGGTGCTGGAGGAGGTGGCCGACGACGTGCGCCGGCGCTATCCGGGCCTCCCGGTGTCGGCGCGCCGGATGCCGGGCAGGGCCGCCGCGGTCCTGTCGGTGCAGGCCGCCGACTCGCAGATGCTGGTTCTCGGGTCGCGCGGGCGCGGCGTGGTCGGGGGGTTCCTGCTCGGCTCCGTCGGTATCGCGACGGTCGGGCTCACAGTCACTCCGGTCGTGCTGGTGCGCCCGCCGGGCGAGCCGGTCCCGCCACCGGCGGCCCCGGTCCCGAACCGGGATGTCGTGGTGGGGGTGGACGTCCGGGCGGACACCGACCCGCTGCTCGCCTTCGCCTTCGAAGAGGCCGCACGGCGGGGGTGCTCCGTCCGCGCCGTGCACGGATGGTCGCTGCCGTTCGCGTTCAGCTACGCGCCGCAGCTCGATCCCGGTGTCCGCCAGGAGGCGGCCGACAACGTCGCCGAGGAGCTGAGCGAGCGGCTCCGCCCCTGGCGGGCGCGCTATCCGTCGGTCAAGGCCGAGGAAAGGGTCCTGGTCGGGGCCCCCGCCGAGCAGGTGCTGTACGAGGCCGCCGACGCCGGTCTCGTGGCCGTCGGCCGCCGCATCCGGCGCCCTCCGGTCGGCGGGCATCTGGGGCATGTCGCCCACGCCGTACTCCACCACGCCACCGCTCCGGTGGCCGTCATCGCCCATGACTGACCTCCGGCCCTGGAGCCCTTCATGACCGCAGAACCCCTCGAGACGACCGTCGTCACCTCCCTCGTCCGGGACGCCACGGCGGCTCCGTCCGTGCACAACGCCCAGCCCTGGCGGTTCCGGTACCTCGCGGCCCGCTGCGCGATCCGCCTCTTCGGCGATCCGGAACGCGCCATGGCGAAGTCCGACCCGGACCACCGCGCGCTGCATCTCGGTTGCGGCGCCGCGCTGTTCAACCTGAGGGTGGCGGCCGCCTCCGCGGGGAGGGAGCCGTACACCGTGCTGCTCCCCGACCCGGCCGATCCGTGGCTGCTGGCGGAGGTGCGGCTGGACCGCCCGGTACGGCAGGACGACGACCTCGCCGCGCTCCACCCCGCGATTCACCGGCGCCGCACCAGTCGCTTCCCGTTCACCGGGGAGGGCATCCCCACCGGTGTGCTGGACCGACTGCGTGCCGCCGCACGGACGGAGGGCGCACGGCTCCAAGTGCCCGGCGCCTGGCACGTCCAGGAGGTCCTTCACCTGCTCCACGACGCGGAGAGCCGCGAGTCGCTCGACCCGGAGGCGCGGGAGGAGCTGCGGCGCTGGACCGGCATGGGCGGCGCGACCCCGCCGGGGGAGGGCGTCCCCGCGAGTGCCTTCGGCCCCCGGCAGCACGATGTCACCGCCCCGGTGAGGGACTTCGCCGCCGGCCGGACGGTGGTCGGCCGGGGCAGCGCCACGTTCGAGAAGCGCCCCCAGCTCGCCCTGCTGGGAACGACCCACGACGGCCCCGCCGACTGGCTCACGGCCGGACAGGCACTGCAACGGGTGCTGTTGCAGGCCACTCTCGACGGCCTGGTCACGTCCCTGACGTCGCAGGCCCTGGAATGGCCCGAGCTGCGCTGGGCCCTGCGCGACCCCGCCTCCTCGATGGGGCACGTACAAATGGTGATCCGACTCGGGTACGGCCCGGAGGGCCCGAGGTCCGCGCGCCGCCCGGTCGAGGACGTGCTGGAGATGGCCTGACGTACTCTGCTGCTCCCGCGCTGCTCCCGCGCTGCTCCCGCGCTGCTCCCGCGCTGCTCCCGCGCTGCTCCCGCGCTGCTCCCGCGGGCCTGACGCCGCTGCCGCGATGTCCGATGTCGTTCCGCCGCGATCCGGGGCGCGCTGTGCCGGGCCCGACGCACTGGCCGGGGCCCGGCGCACTGGCCGGCGCGTTGTCCGGCGCACTGGCCGGCACACCGTCCGGACGTGCCGGTTCAGCCGTCCGGGGCGACGATTCTGCGTCCGGTGACGCGGGACGGCGCGAACTCGATCCACAGGTCGCGGGAACCTCCCGCCCACGGCGTCGTCGGGGCCAGTCCGGTCAGCCGGCGGATCGCGTCCTCGTCGGTGACGGCCCGTGCCCGCCCCACCGCGAGGACGCTCCAGCCCCTGCTGAAGGCGTCGTCGATACGGTCCACCTCGAAGGCGATCTCGTTTCCCGCGGCGAAGGACGGGACCTTGCCGAGCGAGGTGCGGAAGGCGACGGAGGCTCCGTCGACGACATAGTTGACCGGCACCACCGCCGGCCCCTCGGGCGTGAGCACCCCGATCCGCCCGACGCCGTGGCCGGCCATCAGGGTCCGGCACTCCGCCTCGTCCAGCTCGGCGAGTTCGGCACCCCGCAGGGCGGCGCCCGGCCCCGGCGGCTGGTCCGCCTTCCCTCCGGCCAGTTCGGCCACCGTGGTCTCCAGGGCGGCGGCGATCTGCCGCAGGGCGGCCGGGTCGGGTGCCGCGGGCCGTTCCTCCAGGTACTGGACGTAGCTGGCGGCGGCACCGCTGCGCTCGGCCACGTCGTCCCGGCTCAGGCCGAGTTGCTCGCGCCGGGCCGCGAGCCGGCGACCGAGGTCGGTACGCGAGTGCGACGGCGCAGCGGCCCCGGAGCCGTGCGCGGGTGTGCTGGGCATCTTGGTACACCTCTCCTCGTGGGGCCCGGGCACCACAGGCGGCCGGGCGCGGCCCCGGGCCGTCCCGCGGAGCCTCGTGCGGCCCTGCGGCCCTGCGGCGGAGCGAGTCCCGCTGCCCGTCCGCGCGGTACGGGACGAGGCGTCCCGGCCGCGCCCCCTCCTCGCCCTTCTCGCCCTCCCCGCCCTCGGGTACCTCCACCGACAGGGTCTCCCGGGCGCAGCGGGCGGCGCTTGGGCCGGACGGCCCTGAGGCGACCCCTGTCGGCCCATCCGGGACGCGGCCCCTGCGTGTGACAGTGCTCGCGGGTGACCGTGAAGCCGGGTCCGCCCGCGAACTGTCGGCAGCCTGCTCCTCTGCGAGGCACACCGTGACGCCTTCCGCTCCGTACTCCGTCGAGGACGTGATGACCAGGACCGTCGTCGCGGTCGCCCCGCACGCGCGGTTCAAGGAGGTCGTGGCGGCCATGGGCCGGTGGCGGGTGAGCGCGGTCCCGGTCGTCGACGACGGCGGGCGCGTGGTCGGGGTCGTCTCCGAGGCCGACCTCCTCCGGAGGGAGGAACTCCGCGGCGCCGATCCGGCGCCCGTGGACCAGCAGCGGCCGGGTAGCGCCGCGGGGGACCGGGTCGTGAGGGCCGGGGTCGTGAGGGCCGGGGACCTCATGACCGCTCCGCCGATCACGGTCCGCGCCGCGGCGACCCTGCCCCACGCCGCCCGTCTCATGGCCCGGCACCGGGTGAAGCGGCTGCCCGTGGTGGACGGCCGGGGCGTACTGCGGGGCGTCGTCAGCAGGGCGGACCTCCTCAAGGTCTTCCTCCGCCCCGACGAGGACATCGCGGCGGACGTCCAGGGCCTGGTCGACCGTCTCTTCGCGGGCTCCCTCCGGGGGGTACGCGTCGCCGTCGACGACGGGGTCGTCACCCTCGGCGGCACGCTCGGCGAGGGCGACCTCGCCTCCGTCGTCGGCCGGCTGGCCCAGGTGGTCGAGGGAGTCGTCGAGGTCCGCTGCGAGTTCGCCGGTCCGCCCGCGTCCCGGACGGACCCCGCGTCCCGGGCCGATTCCGAGTCCAGCGCGGACCCCCAGACCCCTGCGGCCCCCGAGTCCCGGGCGGACGGGGCCGACTCCTCCTGACGAGCCGTCCGCCACGGCCCCGACGCACTCCCGCGGGTACGTGCGACGGGGGCACGCGACCGATCACCGCGCGACGTGCCCGGGCCTCCGGGCCGCGGTGGGCGAGGAGGCCGTACCGACCGCCGGGGTCCGGTACGCGTACCCATCGCCACGTCGCAGCCGCCGACGGGCGCGAGCTTGCCCAGGACGCCCTTGGGCTCGCCCGCGCCTGTCCGCAGGGTGATCGTCCGAGGCCGCTGAGGCGTCGCCGTGATCGGCACGGCGACCGTACGTCGGGAGCTGCCCGTATCCCGGACCGTTTCCTCACCGCCACCGCCACCGCCACCGCCACCGCCACCGCCCCTGGTCCGGCTCGGCGTCGACTGCCTCCTCGCCGTGGAGACCTCAGACGACGCCACGACGCCACGACGCCACGACGCCGCTGCGGCGCGGCTCGCGCCCGAGGTGGCGCCGTCGCCGGGGCTGCTGCCGGCCATCGCGGAACTCATCGCCTGCCCCGTGGCCGTGCTGTCCGGGGACACCGGATCCTGCACCGACCCCTTCGTCCTGGAGCGGGCCGGCGGCCGCTGCCTGTCGGCGATCAGGAAGCGGGTCACCGCACCCCCGCGGCTGCCGCGCCGGGATCGCAGCCGGCCTGCCGATACAGCATCCCGACGGACGTGAGCGGGGTTCTTCCCGGAAAGAACAGCTGAAGAGGTGAATAGGCCGGTAAACGGGTATTTCTGTGGGCAGTTCCTCTCTGGCCGGTTCACGAGAAGCGGCCGAAACACCGGTACCGCGAGGCCGGTCGACGGTCCCGCCGGTACCGATTGCTGAGAGGCGGATGCCCGTGAGCATGTTCCAGACCGGCAAACTCCAGCTGAGTTCCTCCCACCCCGTCGCGACCGTGGGCGGGGACACGTCCTCCTTCACGCAGGTCACCTTCCCGGCGGCGTTCCCCGACGGTTCCACGGTGGTGGTGGTCCCGTTCGTCCAGACCTTCAACGGCCCCGACACGCCCGGGCTGCGCATCGCCGACGTCACCACCGTCGGCTTCAAGATCCGGATCAACGAACTCCACGCCCACGGCAAGGTCACCGCGGACGGCACGCACACCACCGAAACCGTCGGCTGGATCGCCGGCACCGTATGACCGGAACCGCACAGCGGACCCTCGTGCCGGGAGCTTCCGAGGCGAAGCCCTCGGCGCCTCCGGTACGGGCGGGAAACGCGCCGGCCGCAGCGGACCACGCCACTCCGGGACTGGAGACGGCGGCCGCGTGAAGGCAGCCTCGCCGGCCGGCGGGAATACGGCCACGGTGAGCACGAACGGCCGCCCGGTCCGGGCCGGGCCGGGCGGGTGCAGCAAGGGCGGGCCGACCCTGGCGCAGGTAAGGGGGTAAGGGGGTAAGGGCGGGGGCGGCCCGCTTCCCCCGCCTCACCGCAACCACCACGAGAACACCGATGAGGACTCCGCTGCGGCGACCCGGACCGCTCCGGGCCGCCGGTGGATGTCGATCGCCGTGAACTGGTGCAGGCCGGGCGCGATTCCAGGATCTTCAGGGCACTCCCGGGTGGCCGGGGAGGTCGGTGAGGCGTCGGGCCGGGGGCAGGCCTCTCAGCGGTCCGGGGCGGCCTCGTCCGGTACGGCTGCCCTGCCGGCTTCCAGCCGTGCCACCGGGACGCGGAACGGCGAGCAGGAGACGTAGTCGAGCCCCGCCTCGTGGAAGAAGCGCACCGACGCCGGGTCTCCTCCGTGCTCTCCGCACACGCCGATCTCCAGTCCGGGATGTGCGGCACGACCCCCGGCGACCGCGATCCGCACCAGCCGGCCCACCCCGTCGCGGTCGATCTCCTCGAACGGGGACGCCTGGAACACGCCCCGCTCCAGATAGGCGGGGAAGAACGCGCCCTCCACGTCGTCGCGTGAGAAACCCCATGTCGTCTGGGTCAGATCGTTCGTTCCGAACGAGAAGAAGTCCGCCTCCCGGGCCAGTTCGCCCGCGGTCAGCGCGGCCCTCGGCAGCTCGATCATCGTGCCGACCGGGCACGCGACGTCCACGCAGCTCTCCGCGGAGACCTCCGCCAGCACGCGCGCCGCCTCGTCCCGGACGAGGCGCAGTTCCTCCACCGCGGCCACGAGCGGGACCATGATCTCGGCGCGTGGTGCCCCACCCGCGCGCTTGCGCTCCGCGACCGCCTCGGCGATGGCACGCACCTGCACGGCGAGGAGCCCCGGTACGACCAGACCCAGGCGTACGCCCCGCAGCCCGAGCATCGGGTTCGCCTCGTGTATGCGGGTGACGGCCGCGAGCCGGGCCGCGTCCCGCGGATTGCGCGGCTCTCCGGCGGCTTCCCTCACCGCGGCGCGGACGGCCAGGTCCGTCAGGTCGGGCAGGAACTCGTGCAGCGGCGGGTCCAGCAGCCGGATGGTGACCGGGAGCCCGTCCATCGCCTCCAGGATGCCGGCGAGGTCGGCGCGCTGGAGGGGCAGGAGCGCGCCGAGCGCGGCCTCCCGCTCCGCGTCGCCGCCAGCGAGGACCACGGCCTCGACCAGCCGCCGCCGGTCACCGAGGAACATGTGCTCGGTGCGGCAGAGACCGATTCCCTCCGCTCCGTGGCGGCGTGCCCGGGCCGCGTCCTGCGGGGTGTCCGCGTTCGCCCGCACCCGCAGCCGTCGTGCCGCGTCGGCCTCCTGCATCAGTCGGTGCACGGGGCGCACCGGATCCGGCACACCCCCGTCCCGGGCGGGCGCGGCTCCGTCGAAGTAGCGCATGACGTCGGATTCGACCAGCGGCAGGGCTCCCAGCCGCACGACGCCCTCCGAGCCGTCGACGGACACCACCGCGCCCTCGACGACGGTCGATCCGCCGGCGACGAGGCAGCGCGCTCGTGTGTCCACGATCATGTCCTCCGCACCGCACACGCACACGGTGCCCATGCCGCGCGCGACCACCGCCGCGTGACTGGTCTTGCCCCCGCGGGCCGTGAGCACGGCCCGGGCGGCGATCATGCCGGGCAGGTCCGCCGCCGTGGTCTCGTTCCGTACGAGTACCACCTGCTCCCCGGCGTCCGCCCTGCGTACCGCCTCCGCCGAGTCGAAGACGACCGCTCCCACGGCGGCTCCCGGGGAGGCGGGGACGCCCCTGACGAGGGCGTCGGACGCGCCGGTGGTGTCGAAGCGCGGGAACATGAGCTGCGCGAGCTGCTCACCCCCGACGCGGGTCAGGGCCCGACGGCTCGTGATCAGGCCTTCGTCGGCCATGTCCGAGGCCATGGTGAACGCCGCCTGGGCGGTGCGCTTCCCGACGCGTGTCTGCAGCACCCAGAGTGTGCCGCGTTCGATCGTGAACTCGACGTCGCACAGGTCGCGGTAGTGGTCCTCCAACCGGTCCAGGTGCTGCCGGAGCCGTGCGAAGGACACCGGGTCCAGCTCGGCCAGCTCCCGGAGGGGCAGCGTGTTGCGCACCCCGGAGACGACGTCCTCGCCCTGCGCACTCGGCAGGTAGTCGCCGTACATCCCGGCACGGCCCGTCGCAGGGTCCCGGGTGAAGGCCACACCGCTGCCCGAGTCCCGCCCCAGGTTGCCGAAGACCATGGTCTGCACGACGGCCGCGGTGCCCAGGTCGTCGGGGATGCGCTCGCGGTGCCGGTACAGCTTCGCGCGCTCGCCGTTCCAGGAGGCGAACACGGCCAGGACCGCCTGCCGCAGCTGTTCCGCGGCGGGGTGCGGGAACCGGCGGCCCGTCCGTTCGGCGATCAGGTCCTTGAAGGACTCGACGATCCTGACGAGGTCGCAGACGTCAAGCCGGCTGTCGTCCGGGACATGGTGCTGTTCCCGGACGCGTGCGAGCGTCTCCTCGAAGAGCGAGGGGTCCACCCCCATCACCGTGGTCCCGAACATCTGCACCAGCCGCCGGTAGGAGTCCCAGGCGAACCGCTCCCGCCCGGACGTCGCGGCCAGCCCGAGCACCGAATGGTCGTTGAGTCCGATGTCGAGGACCGTCTCCATCATTCCGGGCATCGAGACCCGGGCCCCGGACCTGACCGAGACGAGCAGCGGGTCGTCCGCCTGCCCGAGCCGCTTCCCGGCGGCCCACTCCAGCGCCGAGAGGTGCTCGGCGAGCTGCCGCTCCAGTTCGGGAGGAGGCTCACCCGTCGACAGGAAGACGCGGCATGCCGCGGTGGTGATGGTGAACCCCCTCGGCACCGGCAGTCCCAGGCGGGTCATCTCCGCGAGGTTGGCGCCCTTGCTGCCGAGGAGGTCCGCCATGCCGCGGCCGCCCTCGGTGAAGTCGTACACGTACTCGGTCATGCCGGCCCGCCTCCGCGACACCCGGCCGGCCTCCGCGTACGGCCGGCGGTGACTGGTTCCACTGTCACCGAACGCGGTCCGCAGGGTGAGGGGCCGAACGTCCCTGCACGGGGACGTTCGGGCCCGCCGGGGCGGAGCCCCGGACACCCGGCCGTCCCTGGGGCGGCCGCGCGGAGGCCGGGCCCCTCGGGGCACGCCGCGGGCGGGGTACGGCTCCCTCAGACGCGGGCCAGGGGCGAGCGGTCGAGGACGACGATGCCGGCCACGGCCACGGCCGCGCCCAGCATCTGCACGGCCAGCGCCGCGGGGGACTGCGCCAGTCGTTCGCCGAAGACGGCGATGCCGATCAGCACGGCACCGATCGGTTCCAGCGTGTCGATGATCGGCAGGCTGACGGCCAGCGAACCGGCCTGGTAGGCGCTCTGCGACATGGTCAGGCCCAGCACGCCGACGAGGATCAGCGAGTACGGCTCCCAGGCGAGGAACGCGCCCGTGCCCTCGCTCTGGAACCTCTCGGCGGTGCTCTTGGTCAGGCTGTCGAGCAGCGCGAACAGCAGCGCGGCGCAGACGGCGAACAGGGCCGTCCTCGTCGTGCCGCGGCGCCGCAGGCCGGCGGGAGCCAGGAGGGCCACGGCGCCGCCGACGGCGGCGAGTACGGGCACCCAGTCGGCGATGTCCGGGACCGCGCCCGGGACGGGCTCCGGCAGCACCGTCAGGAACAGCGCCACACCGCCCGCGGTGCACAGGATTCCCGCGGCCTCCGCACGGGTCAGCGGGACGCGGCGGCGCCAGGCGAGGAACGGGAGGGCGAAGACGAGGTCCGTCGCCGCGAGCGGCTGGACCAGCACCAGCGGGCCGGAGGCCAGGGCGAGACCCAGCAGCGCGAACGAGGAGACGACGAGCGCCATCCCGGCCAGCCACCGAGGACGGCGGACGAGGTCCAGCAGCAGCCGGGGCCGCAGGGAGGCCGCCGCGGGCACCCTTCTCGCCGCCTGCTGCTGGAGTACCGATCCGATGCCGAAGCTGAGGGCGGAGAGCAGGGCGGCCGGCACCGCGACGGCGGTGTTCATGGCGCAAGCATCGCGGCGGGGCCGTGTGGTGGGGGGCGGGACACGCCAGGGCCGCCCGAGGACCTCGCGGAGGTTGCGAAGGCCGCGCGCGGGCGGCGTACCGCCACTGCTCGTACGGGCCTGGCGCGGGTGGCGAGGACGCGGGTGGCGAAGGCGCGGGTGGCGAAGGCGCGCGCCTGGGGCCCGTCGGGCCCCGGCGGCGGGTGCGTGCTCAGTCGTGGGCCACGACCGCCACGGGGGCCGCGCAGTGGTGGATCACCGCATGGGCGACGGGGCCGAGGCGCACCCCGGCACGTGCGGTGCGCATCCGCCGGCCCACGACCAGGAGCGCGGCGCCCGCGGCGGAGTGCAGCAGGCGGTCGGAGACCCCGCCGACCGGCGTGAACTCGGCCACCTCGACCGACGGGTACCTCTGCCGCCAGGGGGCCAGGACGTTCCTGAGCGCTCTCGCGATGTCCGGCCGCATTTCGCGCCGGGCCATGTCGAGAGCCAGTGCGTCCCTCCCGAACGGCGGAAGCGACCAGCAGTGGACCGCCCGGAGGCGGCCACCGCGCAGCGCGGCCTCGCCGAAGGCGAAGTCGAGGGTGGCGTCGCACGTCTCGCGGACGTCCACACCGACGACCACGCTGCCCGCGGCAGCGGCGGCAGCGGCAGCAGCCTCGGGATCGTCGGCATCGCCGTACTCCCCGCGGGTCCCCTGCCCCGGTCGGTGCCCCGGGCGCACGAGGACGACCGGACGGCGGGTCCTGACGATCGTCGCCGTCGCGACGGACCCGAGGAGGAAGCCCCGCACACTCCCCAGGCCGCGGGAGCCGAGCACCATCACGTCGGCACCGGCCGCCTCGCGGGCCAGCACGGCCGCGGGCCTGCCGGTCAGCCGCTCCGCGCGGACCTCGAGACCCGGGTGCCCGCCGCGCAGCGCGTCCGCGGTGCCGGTCAGGAACTCCGCGCCCGGATACCGCCCGCCCCCGGCGCCACCGTGCTCCGCGGCGGGGCGCGAGGGCGCCGGGTCGTCCGACACGAGCAGAAGGCGCAGCGCGACCTGCCGCAACCGCGCCTCACCGGCGGCCCACTCGGCCGCTGCGGCACTCTCGGCCGATCCGTCCAGACCGGCGGTCACATGACGGGGCATCGTCGGACTCCTCGGAGCGATGGCTGCCCGGCGGCCGCATCCTCAGCAACCTCGAACAAGCTCAGCGATCTCAGCAAGCTCGAACAACCTCAGCAAGCTCAGCATCCCCCGTCCGCGGCCGCGGAGGCAGAGTCCGGTCGGCCCCCGGAAGGGCCGACCGGCCCGGGGCGCCGCCGGCGGGCCGGGAATGTGGCAGCGGCGGAGACCGGGCGGGGAAGCCCGCCGCGGTCGGCCGTGCTCCCGCCTGGGGCGGATGCCGTCGCAAACGGGGACGGCCACCTCGCCGGCGTCGTCCGCGGCCGCACCCGGACCACCCTGACCACCCGGCCCGCGGCTCTCGGTCTCAGACGTCTCAGACTGCTCAGACGGCTCTCACGGGCCTGCCCGGTCACTCCCCGGCGGCGGGGACGGGCACCACGGCGACCGGGCACTCGGCTGTGCGCAGCACTTCGCCGCTCACCGAGCCGAGCACCAGTCTCCGCAAGCCCGTGCGGCCGTGGGTCCCCACCACGACCAGTTCCGCGCCCCGTGAGGACTCGACGAGCAGGTGCGCGGGCCGGCACCGTTCGACGCGTGTACGGATGTCCACGTCGGGCCAGCGGGAACGGTAGGGCGCAAGCTCCTGCTCCAGCAGGTCCTTCGCCGCGATCGGTCGTGTCTCGCGGCCGACGAGGAGGGGACCGGTGGGGCCGGTGCTGAGGAGTTCGGGTCGTGTGGAGGCGTGCGCGACGTCGAGCCGGGCGGCGCGGCTGCCCGCCGCCCGCAGGGCGAACTCCATCACGTGCGGCTGGACGTCGTCGACGTCGACGCCGACCACGACCCGGCTGCCGACCGGCTCGGTGCCCTCCCCGGGTCTGACCACGAGGACCGGGCAGCGCGAGTGGGTGGCCACCTGGAGACTCACCGAGCCGAGCGGCAGCCGGGGGAAGCCCCCCGTCCCACGATGGCCGACCACGACCAGCGGCGCTTCGGCGGACCGGTCGATCAGGGCCGGCGCGGGTGAGCCGGACACGTGGTCCGGCTCGATCGCCAGACGAGGGAACCGCTGGTGGACGATCTCCGAGAAACGGGCGACCACGCGCTCCGCGCGATCCGGAGGCGTCCTGCCGTCCCCGTCGGCTTCCGGGGCCGTGCCGTCGTCGGCCGTCCCCGGCGGCGGCCACTCGACGGCGTGCAGGATGCGCAGCCCCGTACCGGCGCGGGCCGCCTCCCGGGCGGCACGGAGAGCCACCTGCTCCTGTCCCTCCGCCTCGACCACGCCCACCACCACCGATCCGGCCGCGTGCTGATCACGTTGCTGGCCGCGCACATCGACTCCTCTCCCGCAGACCCGGGACGCGGGCGCCGCCTGCGCGGCGGCCGGGCCTCGGTGAACGCCGGGCGGGCCCGTCCTCCCCGTACCGGTCGGGCGGGCTCGTCTCCATCACACGGGACGGGGGATGCACCGGCAACCGGTGCGGGCCATGCCGCCGACCCGCGGTCTTCCGGCGCCGGTCCGTCCGCCGGGCCCGCGGGGGTACCGCTTCGGTACGCCCGCGGGCTCGGAGGGGTGCCTTCAGCGGGGGCGCGCGGGTGCCCCGTCGGCCGGGCGGGCCGCACGGTGCCCGGGAGGGCCCCGGAGGGAGGGCGAGGGCGGTGGGGTCCGTCCCGTTTCCGGCCGCCTCGGGGGCGGTCAGCGGTGGGGTCCGTGCGTTTCCGGCCCGCCTCGGGGGCGGGCCGGTCAGCGCCCGCGGAGTACCTCCAGCGTGGCGCCCAGGTCGGCGGCGCGGGGCCGGTTGTGGGGCAGTCTGGCGAGCACCGCCGCCATGCCGCAGGTGTCGGTCAGGGCGGAGAAGACCAGGCCGCCCGCGATCGCGGCGGAGAGGAACTGGAAGGCCGGGTGGACGAGGAGCCCGAGCAGGAGGCCGAGCAGGACGACGGTGCCGGCGGTGAATCGGACCTGCCGCTCCATGCCCCAGGAGGCGCGTGCGGCCCCCTCGGGGCGGCTCAGTCCGTGGCCGACGGCCGCCCAGGCCGCCGTTCCCCCGGAGAGCGTGGCGGCGGCGACACCGTTCTCGGCGAGGATCCTGCAGGCGTTTCCCGAGCGGGCGCCGGACGCGCAGACGATCAGGACGTCGCGGCGTTCCGCGGCGTGCCGGATGTCGGGGAGCGCGCGCCGGATCCGGTCGAGGGGGATGTTGAGGGCGCCGGGCAGATGGCCTCCCGCGAACTCGCCGGGTGTGCGCACGTCGATGACGGTCAGCTCGTGCAGGCGGGTGCGGGCCTCTTCGATACCGAGGGTGGCGGGTGTGGTCATGGCGGGTGTCATCCTTGGGTGTCGACGGTTCCTCCCAGGGGTTCTATATTACCCCTGGGGGTATTTCGTGAGGAGTTGCGGTGGAGCTTGATCTGGCGGGAGCCGAACTGAAGGCGGTCCTCAATCGGCTGCGCCGGGCGCAGGGCCAGATCTCCGGAGTGATCCGGATGATCGAGGAGGGCCGGGACTGCGAGGAGGTGGTCACCCAGCTGGCCGCGGCTTCCCGGGCGCTGGACCGGGCGGGTTTCGCGATCATCGCGACGGGGCTTCAGCAGTGCCTGACCGACATCGAGGACGGCCGGGGCTCAGTGGAGGACCGCGACGAGATGCGGAGCCGGCTCGAGAAGCTCTTCCTCTCACTGGCCTGACCGGCCCCGAGAGCGGCCGGCTCACACGATCACGTCGACGAACATGAGCGCGGCAACCGTGAGCAGCACGACGGCGAAGATCTTCCGCAGCCGTGCGCCGGAGAGCCTTGCGGCGAGCCGTTTGCCGTCCCACGCGCCGAGGATCGCGGCCCCGGCGAAGGGCGCGACCAGCTCCCATCGCAGATCCCCGCCGGTTCCCGCGCGCGCCGTGAGCGCGACGAGGGAGTTGACGGTGATGACGAGCAGGCTGGTGCCCACCGCCTGGCGCATCCGCAGCCCCAGCACGTTGACCAGCGCCGGGACGGCGAGGAAGCCCCCGCCCACTCCCAGCAGCCCCGTCACGGCACCCAGGCCCGCCCCGGCCGCGGCCACCTCGCCGGTGCGGACCCGGGCCGGCGCCGCGGCCTCGGAAGGGCGGAGCATGCGCAGGGCGGCGAGGGCGGCGACCGTTGCGAAGGCCGCGGTCAGTACCGCCGCGGGGAGCCGTTCGGCCGCGGCTCCGGCGAGGAAGGCGGGGGCGATGCCCGCCGCGGCGAACAGCGCCCCGGTCCGCCACGCCAGGTCCCCTTCGCGCGCGTGCGCGTAGAGGGCGGTGGCGGATGTGGCGGCGACGATGACCAGGGCGGCCGTCGTGGCCGCCGCCGGGGTGAAACCGAGCAGGTAGACCAGTGCCGGTACGGCGAGCACCCCGCCGCCACCGCCGAGGGCCCCGAGTGCGAGGCCGACGACGGCTCCGGCGACGAGGGCGAGGACGAGCTGGGTCACTTCGTCGGGCCGCCGTCCCCTTGTCCGCCGCCGTCCCCTTGTCCGCCGGCGACCGGGTGTCCGCCGGCGACCGGGTGTCCGTCGGCGACCGGGTGCCCGGCTGCGGCCCAAGCGATCATGCCGCCCTCGACGTCCACCGCCCGCGCTCCGCGTGCGGCGAGGAGCCGTACCGCTTCCCGGGACCGCCGCCCGCTGCGGCAGATCACCAGCAGGGTCCGGCCCGCCGCGCCGGGTGGCAGGGCGCTTCCGGCGAGGAGCCGCGACAGCGGCAGGTGCACGGCGTCCGGGGCGTGGCCGTCGTCCCACTCGGGCTGCTCGCGGACGTCCAGCAGTACGGCGTCGGGCCTGTCACCGCTGGTCTGCCGGAGGGCCGCGTCGACCGTGACGCGCGGCTGGTGCCGGTGGAAGAGGGACATCGCGCTCCTTCCTGGGTTAGGGGATGCGGCGGGGAGTCAGCCGGAGGCCAGGGGCAGGCCGGCGTCGCGGGCGGCGTCGAAGCCGTCGTCCACGGCGACCACGTCACGGCCGGCGGCGTCCAGCAGCGAGGCCGCGATGGCCGCCCGCATACCGCCCGCGCAGTGCACCCACACAGTCCCGCCCGGGACCTCGCCGAGGCGGCCGTGCAGCTCGTGGACCGGGATGTGCACGGATCCCTCGATATGGCCGCCGGCGCGCTCGGAGTCGCGGCGCACGTCGAGGACCACCACGTGCCCGGCGCCCCGCTCGGCGAGTCCGGCGAAGGTGGACCGGGGGAACGAGGCGGCCGCCTCACCCCTGCGCAGCCACCGGCCGGGACCTCCGGTGGCTGCGGCGGCCGGGCGGTCGATGCCCACCCGGACGAGTTCGCGCTGGGCGTCGGCCAGCTGCTCCGCCGACTCCGCGAGCAGGGTCACCGGCTTGCCCCACGGGACCATCCAGGCGAGGTACGTGGCGAGCTTGCCCTCGGCCTCGAAGTTGAACGAGCCGGCCACATGCCCCTCGGCGAAGGCCACCCGGTTGCGCAGGTCCACGACCCACTCTCCGGCCGCGAGGCGGGCGGCGATCTCCTCGGCGCCGGCGACGGCGGGCGGGGTCAGGTCCACCGGCGCCGGGCCGGCCGTGTTGGCCGGGCCCATGTGGGCGTAGTACGCGGGCACGTTGTCCAGACCCGCCAGCAGGTCCGCGACGAAGGTGTCCACGTCGACGCCGAGCGCGGGGTTGCCGGCCCTCTGCTCGCCGATGGTGGTCGTGTCCCCCTCGGCCTGCGCCGAGGAGCAGAAGCTGCCGAAACCGTGTGTGGGCAGCACCGCCGTGGCGTCCGGCAGCTCGGCGGCCAGCCGGTGCGCCGAGGCGTGCTGCGCCCGGGCCAGCCGCTCGGTCAGCCGCGGCTCGACCAGGTCCGGCCGGCCGACCGTGCCGATGAGGAGGGAGCCACCGGTGAACGCGGCCACCGGCCGGTCCCCGTCGTGCAGCACATAGGAGGTGTGGTGCGGTGTGTGACCTGGCGTCGCCATCGCCCGCAGCGTCACTCCCGCGTCGATCGCGACCGCGTCGCCGTCGGACACCGCGACGCGTGCGAAGGAGACGTGCGCGCCCGCCGGTACCAGGTACTCGGCCCCGGTGACCCGGGCCAGCTCCAGGCCGCCGCTGACGTAGTCGTTGTGGATATGGGTCTCCGCCACATGGGAGATCCGCACACCTCGCCGGGCGGCCGCGGCGAGCACCCGGTCGATGTCGCGCGGTGGGTCCACGGCCACCGCGGTGTGCTCACCGCCTGCCAGGTAGCTGCGGTTGCCGAGACCTTCCAGCTCGATGGTGTCGACGAAGAACACGCGGATACTCCCTTCGCACGGAAATTACCCCCTGGGGTATTGCGTCCACCGTAGCATCATTACCCCCAGGGGTATATGGACGGGCCCTCGCGGCGGGTTCGTCGCCCCTGTGGACGCGGGCCGGGTCCGCCTCGGGGTGACGGTGCGCGGACCTTCGGGGCCCCGGCCCGGAGCCCGGGTGGGCCGCCCCGCTCCGGCTTTCCCGACCCGTCCGGCCCGCTCCGGTCTTCCCGGCCCGTCCGGCCCGCTCCGGTCTTCCCGGCCCGTCCGGCCCGCTCCGGTCTTCCCGGCCCGTCCGGCCCGCCCCTGCCCGGTCTCTGCGGGGTGCCCGGGGTGCCCGACCCGCCCGAGGTGTCCCGGGGGCGGAATGGCCGAGCGGCACGGGAGGGGGCGGCCTCGCGGAGAGCAAATAGAATAAAAGTCGCATAATGGCCATTCAGTGCTGCAGCCGGACATGATGTGCGGCGTATCGCAGAGGAGGCCTCATGGGTCGCGACGAGGGTTTCGAACTGGTCTTCGCGGGAGGTGTCGCCTCGGCGACCGACGGCGAGGACGCGGTGGTCGTACACCGCACCGAGCGCAAGGGGCCGGGCGGGCACCCGATCTACGCCGACGACACCGGCATCGTCCAGGCGGAGATCAGCGACCGCGGTGAGGTGCGGATGATCGCCAGCGGCGGGCACCAGCAACCCGCGTCCGGCGTCGAGGCCAGGCCCGTGGTCCAGCCCTGACCAAGGTTTCACCGGGCCCCCAGGGCCGTGTCAGCGGCGCCCGCCGGCCCGGCGGGCGCCGCGCCCACGCCCGGCCGCCCGCGGCACTCCCACCCGGCCGTCCGGCCGTCCGGGGGTCCGGCAGTCCGGCCGTCCGGGCGTCTGGCGGGTCTGGCTGTCCGGGGGTCCGGGGGTCCGGCGGGTCTGGCGGGTCCGGGGGTTCGGGAATTCGGCGGGTCCGGCCGTTCGGGGGTCCGGGGGTCCGGCGGGTCTGGCGGGTCTGGCGGGTCCGGGGGTCCGGCCGTCCGGGCGTCCGGGCGTCTGGCGGGTCTGGCTGTCCGGGAGTCCGGCGGGTCCGGGGGCCCGGGAGTCCGGGAGTCCGGCGGGTCTGGCGGGTCCGGGGGCCCGGGAGTCCGGGGGGTCCGGAGGGTCCGGAGGGTCCGGCCGTCCGGGGGGCCGGCGGGTCCGGGGGTCCGGGAGTTCGGGAATCCGGCGGGTCTGGCGGGTCCGGGAGTCCGGAGGGTCCGGCGGTTCGGGGGTCCGGGGGTCCGGCGGGTCTGGCTGTCCGGGCGTCCGGCGGGTCTGGCGGTCCGGGGCCCCGGGGGTCCGGCGGGTCTGGCGGGTCCGGCGGTTCGGGGGTCCGGGGGTCCGGCCGTCCGGGGGTCCGGCGGGTCTGGCGGGTCCGGGGGTCCGGGGGGTCCGGGGGTCCGGGGGTTCGGGCGTCCGGCGGGTCTGGCGGGTCCGGGGGTCTGGCGGGTCCGGGGGTCCGGCGGTTCGGGGGTCCGGGAGTCTGGCGGGTCTGGCGGGTCCAGAGGGTCCGGCGGTCCGCGGGTCCGGGGGTCCGGGCGTCCGACGGGTCCGGGGGTCCCGGTGGGGCCGCCGCGCACACCCGGCTGCGGAGGGCCGCGGGACCCTCCGCGGCCGGCGGGCTCACCAGGCGGGTTCCTCGTGAACGAACGTCATCACTGCTTCCGCGGGCAGCTCCCCGCCCAGCAACAGCTCCGCCCAGATGACCTTCCCCCCGGTGACATAGCGCGTTCCCCAGCGCTGTGAGAACTGGGCCACCAGGAACAGCCCCCGGCCCCCCTCGTCCGTCGCGGCGGCGCGTCGCAGATGAGGGGAGGTGCTGCTGCCGTCGGACACCTCGACGACCAGCGTCCGGCCGAGCAGCAGCCGCACCCGGACCGGCTCCGCCGCGTACCGCATGGCGTTGGTGAGCAGTTCGCTGAGGACCAGCTCGGCGACGAAGGCGGAGTCACCCAGGCCCCATTCGGAGATGCGCCGGCCCGCCTCGGCCCGCACCCGGGGCACGGCCGAGAGGTCGAGCGGCACCTCCCACTCCGCGGTTCTGTCCCGGTCGAGCAGCCGTGTACGGGCCACCAGCAGGGCGATGTCGTCGCTCGGCTGGTCGGGCAGCAGCGCGCTCATCACGGCCGAGCAGGTCTCCTCGGGTTCCAGCCCGGGCCGCTCGAGCGCGGCGCGGAGTCCTGCCAGCCCCTCGTCGATGTCCCGGTACCGGTCCTCCACCAGACCGTCCGTGAAGAGGACGAGCCGGCTGCCCTCGGCGAGGTCCAGCTCGGTCTCGTCGAACGGGTGTCCTCCCACGCCGAGCGGAGGTGACACGGGCAGCTCCGGGAAGACCACCCGGCCCCCGGGATCGACGATCGCCGGCGACGGATGACCGGCGTGGGCGAGGGTGCAGCGCCCGTTCACCGAGTCGTAGATCGCGTACAGGCAGGTCGCACCGGTCACCGGCGCGCGTTCGGTGTCGGTCCCCGGGGGCTGGTCCGCGTCGATGCGCAGTACCAGGTCGTCCAGGCGGGCCACCAGATCGGCGGGCGGCATGTCCAGGGACGAGAAGTTCAGCACCGCCGTGCGCAGCCGCCCCATCGTGGCCGCGGCGTGCATCCCGTGCCCCACCACGTCCCCGACGACCAGGGCGACCCGGAGCCCCGGCAGCGGGATGACGTCGAACCAGTCGCCGCCGACGCCGGCCTGCGCCGGCAGGTACCGCCAGGCCACCTCGAGGGCGTCCTGCTCCGGGAGGTCGCGCGGCAGCAGGCTGCGCTGCAACGTGACGGCCATGGCGTGTTCGCGGGTGTACCGCCGGGCGTTGTCGATGGCCACGGCAGCGCGGGCCGCGAGTTCCTCGGCGAACGAGGTGTCGTCCTCGTCGAACCGCGGGGTGTCGCCGGACCGCCAGTAGTTGACCAGTCCGAGAACGACGCCCCGCGCCCGAAGCGGCACCGTGATCAGCGACCGGATGCCGTACTCGAGCGCCTGCCGGCGCCCTTCCGGGTCCTCGCTGCTCCAGGTCGCCGACGAGGCCAGGTCGGGTTCGAGCAGTGCCCTCCCGCTCTCCAGCGCCGTGCTCATCGGCGTGACGTTGATCCGGATGGCGTCCCCGACCGGTTGCAGCGGATGGTCGTCGGCGACGCCGCTGAGCGCCGTGCGCCGCATCGCGCCGAGACCGGACGGCTCGTCGCCGCGCAGCACCGGGTCGAGCAGTTCCACGGTGACGAAGTCCGCGAACCGGGGTACGGCCACATCGGCCAGTTCCCGCGCGGTACGGCGCACGTCCAGGGTGGTGCCGATCCGCACCCCGGCCTCGTACAGCAGCGTCAGCCGCTCCCTGGCCACCTCCGCCCGGCCCGACAGGGCGCGCAGCTCGGTGGTGTCGCGGAGGCTGGCGACCAGTCCCGTCACACCGCCGTACGGGCTCGTGGGCCGGGTGTTGACGGCGAGCAGCCGGTCCCCGGAGAGGAACACCTCGTCGGAGACCTCCGTGCCGGACACCAGCAGACGGGTGATGCCCGGGCCGAGGCCCAGCTCGGTCACCGGCCTGCGGTCGGCGTCGGCCGGCAGTCCGAGCAGGCGCCGGGCCTCGTCGTTGGCGAGCAGCAGCCGGCCGTCCCCGCCGATGATCAGCACCCCCTCGCGCACCGCGTGGAGGACGGCGTCGTGGTGCTCGTACATCCGGGTCATCTCGGCGGGGCCCAGCCCGTGGGTCTGGCGCCGCAGCCGCCGGCTGACCAGGGCCGCCCCGCCGGTGGCCAGCAGCAGCGCACCGGCGGCCGCGCCCAGCACGATCGGCAGCTGCACGTACGGCAGGTCGCCCACGTTCTCGACCTGGATCCCGGCGGCGACCAGGCCGACGACCCTCCGGCTGCCGTCCAGTACCGGGACGACGGCCCGGACCGCGTCCTGCGGTTCGCCCTCGAAGGTCTCGGTGAAGGCCTCGCCCGCGGCAGCCCTGGAGATGTCCCCCGCCACGCGCCGGCCGATCAGCTGCGGCTCGGGATCGGTGTACCGGACGCCGTCCTTGCTCAGTACGGAGATGAAGTCGACCCGGGCGCCCCGCTGGGCCCTGTCGGCCGAGGACTGGAGGGCGGCCGACGGATCGGGGGATTCGAGGGCCTCGGCCGTGCCCGGGGCGTACGCGAACGCCTCGGCGGCGGCGAGGGAGCGGTTGCGGGCGTCCTCGTAGCTGTCGTACCGCGCCTGCAGGGCCAGGGCGACGGCCGCGGCGACCACCAGCAGGAGGATCACCAGGGCCTGCAGCAGGAAGACCTGGGTGGCCAGGCTGTGCACGCTGAGCAGGGACCGCAGACGCCGGCGCCACCCGGGGCGTTCGGGCCGGCCGGGCGTTCGCGCGCGGCCGGACGGCATCACTGCCGTCAGCCAGGACCGGCGGGGACGTCCGATCATGTTCCCAGTTCTAGCACCGGGCCGCCCTCCCGGGCGACCGGTCGCGGTCCGGGGCCGGCCGGGGGCGAGCGGGAGCCCGGGCCGGGCCGCCCCGGGGCGCTGAGGAGCCGTGGCGGGGCGCTGAGGGGAGCCCGGGAGCCGCGGCGGGGCACCCGTTCGGCGGCACTCCGGGCTGCCGGGGCCGAACTTGGGGGTAGCGACGGCACATGCCCTTCAGATTCGGTGAGCCGGACGACGGCCGGACCGGCCGCTTGTTCGCACGGTTGCACCGGCGGGTGCGGACCTCCGTCGTCGGGCTCGTCTGGGACCGCGGGCGCGAGACGGAGCTGCTGCACCGCGCCATGGGCTTCGCCGCGCTCTGCTTCCTCACCCTGGTGCCGCTGCTGGTGGTCGTCGCCGCGGCCGACCCGGCGAGCGGGAAGGGCTTCGCCAGGTGGCTGATCCAGGGCCTCGGGGTGTCGAAGGTCTCGCAGGAGGAGGTCCAGGAGCTCTTCGGCCTGCCGGGGGAGGCCCTTCAGCGGACCACGGCGCTCGGCCTCGCCGCGCTCGCGGCCTTCGGGGTGACGTTCGGCTCCGCGGTGCAGACCGGCTACGAGCGGGTGTGGGACCTGCCGACCGCGCGCTGGCACACCATGTGGCGGCATGTCGTCTGGCTGGCGGTACTGGTCGGGGTGCTGCTGCTGTTCGTCAGAACGCCCACCCCGCCCCGCGCGCCCGTCGTGGTGCAGGCGCTGATCCCCGCCGCCGATCTGGTCGGCGCCTTCCTGTTCTTCTGGTGGTCGCAGCATCTGCTGCTCTGCGGCCGGCTGCGCTGGCGGGCGCTGGCCCCGGGGGCCGCCTTCACCGCCTTCGGGCTGCTCGGTCTGCGGGTGTTCTCGCAGTTCGTCTTCTCGCCCCTGATCGCCGCCAACGCGGTGACGTACGGGCCGATCGGTACGGTGCTGGTGCTGCAGTCCTGGCTGGTCGGCGTGGGGTTCGTGGTGTACGGAGGGGCACTCGTGGGACGCCTGTACCACGAGCGCCGGGTACGGCGCGGGCTGGCGGCCGAGGCCTTCATCCCGCCGGGTGCCCGCTGACCGCCGGGTGTCCGCTGACCGAGGGGTCCCGGGCCGGCCGAGCCGCTCAGCCCGGGGCCCGGGCGACCCTCCCCGGTGCCGGCGGACGGTTCCCGGAGGCCGTTCCACCGGCCCGGGGGCGTCCGGCCGGCCGGCCCGCGCCGTCGGCCGGGGCCCTGGGCGGCGTCAGGCGGGGCCGGGTACCAGTCCGTCGGCGACGAGGCCCGCGAAGACGGCCTCGCTCAGGGTCTGAAGAGCCGACTGCGGGCGGACCATCACCGTGAACTCCTTGACGCGGCCGGTCTCGTCGTAGTGCAGCAGGTCGATTCCATGGACCTCCCTGCCGCCGACCGCCGCCCGGAACAGCAGGATCTCCGAGGGCGCCTCGCCGCCGTCCGCGCTGGTCTGGGCCGTGCCGCCGAACCTCCCGACGTAGCGGAAGTCCTCGAAGGTCCGCAGCAGCACGCCGAACAGCCCCAGGACCATCGGCCTCCCTTCGAAGGGGGTGAACTTCACGGGGCTGTAGAAGCGGACGTCCTCGGTGAACAGCTCGTCCAGCGCGGACAGGTCGCGCTGTTCCACGGCGGCGCGGAAGCGGTCGGTGGTCTCCATCGGGATTCCCTTCGTCGGGCGACTGCGTGCCGGGCCGGTGCCCGACCCGTAGATACTCAACAATATGAGTAGTCATCTTCTTGAATAAGAGGGTCGTTCATCAAGCGCCCCGGCGGTACCGCACGTAGGATGAACGACGGAACTCGGTAGGCACAGATGCTCCGGAGAGGTCCATGACGCGCCGTCGTCCTCCGCGCTCGGCGAGCGCCGACGACCTCCTGACGACGCTCGGACTCCTCACGGCGAAGGCACGGCAGGGCGCGGAACGCCAGCGCGCCAGGGTGGATCTCGCGGAAGCCCTCCAGCGGGAGATGCTGCCCGAGAGCCTGCCCTCCGCCCCGGGGCTCCAGACCGCCGCGCGCTACACGCCCGCCCGTGACGGGCTCGACGTGGGCGGCGACTGGTACGACGGCTTCGTGATGGCCGACGGATCGCTGGGGTTCTCGATAGGGGACGTCCAGGGCCACGACGTCGAGGCCGCTGCGTTCATGGGGCAGGTCCGGATCGGGCTGCGGGCCGTGGCGCTGGCCGCCACCGATCCGGGGGAGGTCCTCGCGCTGGCCAACGACCTGCTGGTGTCCGTGGCCCGCGACCTGTTCGCCACCTGCAGCTTCCTCCGCTTCGACCCCGTGGAGTGGGTGGTGGAGAGCGCCCGCGCAGGCCATGTCCCCGGGGTCCGGGCCACGGCGGACGGCCGCTGCGAGACCGTGCAGGACCCCGGTGGCCTCCCGCTCGGCGTCGAACCGGGGGAGGTGTACCCGGTGACCAGGCGCAGGCTCACCGAGGCCGGGGCGTTCGTCCTGCTCACGGACGGGGTGGTCGAGGGGCCCTCCGTACCGATCGAGACCGGACTCGCCAGGGTCGTCAGGGTCGTGGCGGCCGGCGCGGCCGCCGCGGCGACCGCCGAGCAACTGGCCGCCGAGGTGATGGAGGCGGCCGAGTTCACCGGCCACACCGACGACGCCGCGGTGCTCGTCCTCAGCCATGAGGCCGCGGCGGGCGCACCGCGGCCGCCCTCGCCGCCCGGCTGATCCCGCCGCCCGGCCGATCCGCTGTCCGCCTGATCCCGCCGACCGGGTCCCGTCGCCCGCCGGGTCCCGCCGCCGGCCTGGTCCCGCTGCCCGGCCGATCCGGCGGGCGCCCCGGCGCGTGTCACGGCGCGCCGGGACGCCGCGGCGTTGTGTGATGGCTGCCGTGGCCCGCAACCAGCTCCTCCGCCGCCCCGGCGCGGCCGTCCTCCTGACGCTCGGCATCGCCGCCGCCTACTTCGCGGCGGGGCTCATCGGGTTCACGCAGCAGCTGGCCGTGGAAGGGGCGGTCGTCACACCGCTCTGGCCGTCCACCGGGATCGCCCTGGCCTGCCTGCTCTGGTTCGGTCTGCGGGCCTGGCCGGGCGTGGTGCTCGGCGCGCTGCTCGTCATCCTGAACGTCAGCTCGTCCGCCCGCTCCATCGGCATCCTCGTGGGCAACAGCGTCGCTCCGCTCTGCGCGTACCTGATGCTGCGGCGGGTCGGATTCCGCACCGAGCTGGACCGGCTGCGGGACGGGCTGGCACTGGTGTTCCTGGGCGCCCTGGCCGGCATGCTGATCAGCGCCACAGTGGGGTCCGGCCTGCTGCTGCTGTCCCGCGACATCCATGCCGATGCGTTCTGGCCGATCTGGTCGGCCTGGTGGGTCGGCGACGCGATGGGCGTACTGGTGGTGACCCCCCTGCTGCTCGTCTGCCGGACGGCCCGGTGGCCCGGTGGCGCATCCCCGGGGCGCTGGGCCGAGGCCGCTTGCCTGCTGGTGACGGTGGTGGTCGTGGCGTACGCCGTCACCCGCTCGCTCGTCCCGCTGCTCTTCCTCGTCTTCCCGCTGCTGATGTGGGCCGCGCTGCGGTTCCAGCTGTCCGGGGCGGCCCCCTGCGCGCTGATCGTGTCCGTCATGGCGATCTCGGCCGCGACCGAGGAGCTGGGGCCCTTCGAAGGCCATGGGACGCTCGGCGTGATGAGCGTCCTCCAGGCCCTCAACGGCTCGGTGGCACTGACCGGTCTGCTGCTCTCCGCCATCGTCACCGAGCAGATCACGGTCCGCCGCAAGATCGAGCTGGCCTGCGCCGAACTCGCCGAACTGGTGGACCGGCTGGTGCCGGGCGGCGACACCGCCCACCGCAGGCCGCCTCCCCCGGAGGACCTCTGACGGCGGGCGGGATCCGGGCCGGCGTCAGCCGCCCGCGGCGCCGGAGCGGGTGGGCCGCGGCCGGGCTCCGGCCGTTACCGCGGAAGCGGAGGGCCGCCGCACGGAGCCGCGGCCGCCACCGCCGACCGGCCGGCCGCCACCGCCGACCGGCCGGCCGGCCGCCGCGCACAGCGGCGGCCCGCGGCGCCCGGTCGGAGATCCGTCGTGTGGGGAGCCGTCGGGTGGAGGGCTCGCCGGTCGGAGATCCGTCGTGTGGGGAGCCGTCGGGTGGAGAGCCGCCGCACGGTCCGGGGCGGGCCTGGCGCGTCCGCTCAGGCCCAGGGGGCGAAGCCCACCGCCCGGCCCGTCCCGTCGCGCTGGACCTCCAGCATGCCCTCGACCGCCGAGCGGTCGATCGGCCCGTAGACGTGCGGGAACAGGGTGCCGGACGCGACTCCGGGCGGCGGGACCGGTGCCGCGGGCTCCAGCCGGACCGGCGCGAGCAGCCGGGTCTCGTCGATGAGCAGGGCCATCAGCGGGCCCGGTACATCGCGGTAGAAGGCGCTGACGACCGCGAGCGTGGTCGCCTCGTCGGGCGAGCAGTGGACGAAGCCCTCGGCGGAGAGCGAAGCGGGCGCGTACGGCCGCTCCGGGATGGCGAGCCAGTCGTCGAGCGGAACCACATGCATGATCATGTGTCAGTTATAGCCCCGCGGGGGCGTGCACCGGACGGCCCGGCACCCGGCATCCGGCATCCGGACTCACGCTCGGACGACCCTCACCCCGGCCTCCGTGAACGCGGCCGCCGTACGGTCCGCGGCGGCGGAGTCGGTGACCAGGGTGTCCACCCGCTCCGTCGCGCAGATACGGGCGAAGGCCCGCGCGCCCAGCTTGGTGGAGTCGGCCGCGACGACCACCCGCCGGGCCCGCTCGCACAGCAGCCGGTTGATCGCGGCCTCGTCCTCGTCGTGCGCCGCGGCACCGTGCACCGCGTCGAAGGCGTTCACCCCGAGCACCGCGACGTCCAGGGCGATCTGGCCGAGCACCCCGTCGGCGAGCGGGCCGATCAGCTCGAACGACTGCGGACGGGCCACCCCGCCGGTGACCACGATCTTGAACTGCGGCCGGATCGCCAGTTCGTTGGCGATGTTGAGGGCGTTGGTGACGATGGTCAGGGCCGGGCTGCCCGAGGCCAGATCGGGCCGGGCGGCCAGGGCGCGGGCCACCTCGGTGGTCGTCGTGCCCCCGGTGAGGCCGACCGCCTCGCCCGGCGAGATCAGCGCGGCGACGGCCGCGCTGATGCGCTGCTTCCGCGCCGCGTGCCGCGACGCCTTGTAGCGCAGCGGCAGTTCGTACGACACGCCGTGCACGACAGCGCCCCCGCGGGTGCGTACGAGCATCTGCTGCTCGGCCAGCCGGTCGAGGTCGCGCCGGATCGTCGCGGCCGAGACGTCCAGTGCCGCCGCCGCCTCCTCGACGTCCAGCCGGCCCTGCTCCACCAGGAGTTCCAGCAGCGCCTTCCAGCGGGCGTCGCGCGACATCCACCGCTCCCTTCCTCGAACGTACGTCGCGACCCTAGCCCGTGGCCGGAAGGGCACACCTGGCCGCGGCACCCCGCACGGCCTCTCGCTCCGCCGCCGCGCCACCCGAGTGCGTCCGCCGCGCGACCCGAGTGCGTCCGGTGCGAGGGTGGTCCTCCGCCCGGGACGGCCCCGGCACCGGGCTCCCGGCGCCCCCGGCCCGGCGCCCCCGGCCCGGCCTCCCCGGCCCGGGAAGCCCTGACCGGCGAGCACCCCGGCGACCGCAACGCCGGGCCCGGCTCCCCTGCGCCCGGGCAGGCCCCTCACGCCGGAGGCCACGGCCTGCCCCGCCGGAGCGGTCCGCCCACCGCGCCACGGGCACGAGCACCGGGTGCGTGAGGGTGCGTGAGGGTGCGTGAAGGTGCTTGAAGGTGCTTGAAAAGCCGCGCTATGTTGCAGAAACACGCACACCTTCGAGGGAAGGAGTACGCATATGAGCCATGTCGCGCAGGAGCTGGCGAGCCAGCCGCACTGCTGGATCCGGGCCGCGGAACTCGCCGCGGCCGAGGGAGGGGCACTCCCGGCCGCCGGGGAGCGGGTGGCGTTCGTCGGCTGCGGCACCTCCCTGTTCATGGGCCAGGCGGCCGCGGCCCTGCGCGAGGGCGCGGGGCAGGGCGAGACGGACGCCTTCGCCGCCTCCGAGTTCCCCGCCGGCCGCCCCTACGACCGGGTGGTCGCCCTCACCCGCTCGGGTACCACCACCGAGGTACTCGAGCTCCTCGGCCGGCTGCGCGGACGCACCCGTACCACGGCGATCACCGCGGACCCCGCCACGCCGGTCATGACCGCGGCAGACGAGGCGGTGGTCCTGGACTTCGCCGACGAGAGGTCCGTGGTCCAGACGCGGTTCGCGACCACGGCCCTCACCCTGCTGCGTGCCCACTGGGGCCTGCACACCGGCGCCGTCCTCGACGACTGCGCGGAGGCGCTCGCCGAACCGCTTCCCGAACGGCTCACCGCCTGCTCGCAGTTCACCTTCCTCGGCCGCGGCTGGACGGTGGGCCTCGCCAACGAGGCCGCGCTCAAGGTGCGCGAGGCGTCGGCGTCCTGGGCCGAGGCGTACCCGGCCATGGAGTACCGGCACGGCCCCATCAGCGTCACCACCCGCGGTACCGCCACCTGGATGATCGGCGACGCGCCCGCCGGGCTCGCCGAGGAGGTCCGCACCACCGGCGGGATGTGGGTCGCCGGCGGACTCGACCCGCTCGCCGAGCTGGTCCGCGCCCAGCGTCTCGCGGTCGCCCTCGCCGGGGTACGCGGCCTGGACCCGGACAGCCCCCGGCACCTCACCCGCTCCGTGATCCTGTCCGGAGCCTGACCGTGCCACTCGCCGAGACCGGAACGCTCGTCGCCGCGGCCGCCGCCGGACGCCGTGCCGTCGCCGCCTTCAACATCATCACGCTGGAGCACGCCGAAGCCGTCGTCACCGGTGCGGAGAGCGCCGGTTCCCCCGTCGTCCTGCAGATCAGCGAGAACGCGGTGAAATACCGCCACGGCCGGGTCCGGCCGCTGGCCAGGGCCGCCGCCGAGGCGGCGGCGGAGGCCGGGGTGCCCGTCGCCCTCCACCTCGACCACGTCACGAGCGCCCGGCTGCTGCGCGAGGCGGCCGACGCCGGGTTCAGCTCGGTCATGTACGACGCCGCTCACCTGCCGTACGCGGAGAACCTCGCCGCGACCCGGTCCGCCGCCGACTGGGCACACGCCAACGGACTCTGGATCGAGGCCGAACTGGGTGAGGTGGGCGGCAAGGACGGCGTCCCGCCGCTCGACGCCCACGCACCCGGCGCGCGCACCGACCCCGAGGAGGCACGGGCGTTCGTCGAGGGGACCGGGGTCGACGCTCTCGCGGTCGCCATCGGCAGCTCGCACGCGATGACCGCCCGTACGGCGACGCTCGACCATGGGCTCCTGGCCCGGCTCGCCGGGGTGCTGCCGGTACCGCTGGTGCTGCACGGCTCGTCCGGCGTACCGGACGGGGAACTGACGGCCGCCGTCACCGGAGGCATCGCCAAGGTCAACATCGGCACGGCCCTGAACCTCGCCATGACCAGCGCCATCCGGGACTACCTGGCCGCGAACGCGGACGCCGTGGACTCGCGGAAGTACCTGTCCCTCGGGCGCCGTGCGATGGCCGAGACCGTCACCGCGCTGATCGGCGTCCTGCGCGACGCGGGGGAACCCGCACCGGTCGGATAGCGGTCCCGCGCCACCGGCGCGGGCCCGGCCCCACCCGCGGGGAGCAGGCCGCCGGACCCGCCGTACGGCGGGTCCGGTGAAATCCGGAGCGCACGGCCACCGGAACGGCCCAACCACGCCCGGCCCCTCCCGGATCCACCGGCCGATCCGGGACACACTCTCCCCGCCACCCGTCCTCCGCCGGCGGCGGAGCCGGCCCGAGGGAACAGACGCCCGGCGCCATGCGAACCGCGGGCCGCCCGCCGCCGTACCGAACCGACAGGATTCCCATGCCCCTCATCACACGCACGGCCCTCCGGCGGGGCGGCGCGCTCGCGCTCGCCGCCGCCGCGCTGCTGACCGGCTGCACCTCCTCCGGCGACCGTGAGAGCTCCGCCTCCCCGACCGGCAAGCCGCTCGCCGGACCGGAGAAGGCGGGCGCCGGCATGGCCGTGCTCCGCGGCGACACGATCAGGAAGGCTCTCGTCACCGACACCGAACTGCGCTCGTACCAGGCCCAGGAGATCAGCCCGCCCAGCACGCGGCCCACCGCCGACCGGGAGGAGTGCCGGCCTCTCGCCGACATGACCGCTTCGGGTACGGCCCGCACCCCGGAAGCCGCCGACTTCGCCGGCCGCTCCTTCGTCTCCACGGCCACACCCGGCCTCACCACCACCGTCAGCCTCTTCTCCTACGAGGGCGACGACGCGAGGCGCACCTTCGCGGACGTCCGCAAGGCACTCGCCACCTGCGGCGCCGGATTCACCACCACGGGCAACACCGGCGGTTCCGCGGTGAAGTACGTGGCGGTGAAGGCCGAGGAAGCCCCCGAGGGCGGCGACGAGGCCGTCTCCTGGAGGATGACCGGCACCGCACAGGGTTCGTCGATGCCCATGCAGATCACCGCCGTCCGGCAGGGCCGCAACGTGGCGGTGTTCTTCACGCTCAACCTCCTCGACCCGAAGAAGGCCGACCTCCCCGAGGACCTGCACGGCCGTCAGACCGCCAAGCTGGCGAAGGCGATCGAGTCGGCCGGCACCTCCTGAGCCCGGCGCGTCCGCCGTAACCCGGGCGCCCTCCGCAACCCGGGCGTCCGCCGGCTGCCCCGGGGAGCCGGCGTCCGCCGGCCCCGGGTCCCGGCCCCGCCGCCCGGCGGACTTCGCCCGGCGGGCTCTCCGCGCCCTCGCGCATCCCGTTCACCCGGCCGGATCATCCGGCCGGGCAGCCGGGCAGCCGGGCAGCCGGGCAGCCGGGCAGCCGGGCAGTCGGGTGCGGCGGGCGTCTCCTTCGCCGGACCGCCGCTCCCTCGTCAGACCACCGCGCCGTTGTCCCGTGCGGTGCGGCGGGGCGCGCCGGTGCGCGGGCGGCCCGCGGCGGCGGGCGCGGGCCGGCCAGCCTCGAGGAGCAGCGCCACCGGAACGGCGGTGAGCACGGAGGAGTACGTGCCGACACACACCCCGACGATCAGCGCGATCGCGAAGTCCGCGAGGGCGCCGTCGCCGAGCACCGCCAGGGCGGCGAGGATGAAGAGGGCTCCCGCGCCCGTGTTCACCGTGCGCGGCACCGTCTGAAGTACCGCCGAGTCCGCGAGGGCCGGCAGCGCACCGCGCGGCTCTCTCCGCCACAGCTCTCTGACCCGGTCGAACACCACGACCGAGTCGTTGACCGAGTAGCCGACGACCGTGAGCAGCGCCGCGAGGAACACGCCGTCCACCGGTCGGCCCAGCCAGGCGAAGGCGCCGACCACGACGACCACGTCGTGCACCAGCGCCACCACGCAGCCCGCCGCGAACGTCCAGCGGAACCGCGCGGTCAGATAGACCAGTTGCGCGACCACCGCGATGCCCAGGGCGATCATGGCGTTGCGCCGCAGTTCCTCGCCCATGCTGGGGCCGATCAGCTCGTCGCGGAGCTTCGTCGCGGTGCCTCCGCCCTCCCCGGCGAGCGCGTCGCCGATCGCGGCCACCCCGTCGTCGTCGATGCCCGCCCCCCGCACGGAGACGTCCCGGCCGTCGGCGGTGGTCACCTCCGCGTCGGGGAAGCCCGCCTGCGCCACGGCCGACCGGGCCGTGTCGGCGTCCACCGTCCGAGTGGTCGCGTACTCGACCAGCCGGCCGCCGGTGAACTCGACCCCCAGGTTCAGCCCGCGTACCAGGATGCCCGTGACGGCCACCGCGACCAGCACGGCCGACACCGTCAGCCAGCGCCGGGGGGTGCGCATGGGCCGCGGCCGGCGGCGGGTGAGGAACGTCCTGACCCGGCCCGGAGCCCCCACGCCGCTGACCGTGCGGAAACGGTCGACGAACGGGAACCGCGCGGCCACGTCGGTCAGCGCCCGCGCGACGACCAGCGCCGAGAACATCGAGACGGCGACGCCGATCGCCAGTGTGACACCGAAGCCCTTCACCGGCCCCGAGCCCAGCAGGAAGAGCAGCCCCGCCGCGAGGAGCGTGGTCGCGTTCGCGTCGGCCACCGCGGTCCACGCCTTGCGGGAGGCCGTCGACATGGTGCTGCGCAGCGACCGCGGCGACCGGCGCGACCGGTTCTGGTACTCCTCCCTGGCCCGTTCGAGGACGAGCACGTTCGCGTCCACGGCCATGCCGATCGCGAGCACGAATCCGGCCAGTCCGGGCAGGGTCAGCGTGACGCCGAGGGCCACCAGGGCGGCGTACGAGATCACTCCGTAGGCGGCCAGCGCCACGGCGGCCAGGGCGCCGAAGAGCCGGTAGACGAACGTGACGAACAGCGCCGTGAGCGACACCCCCACGGCGGCGGCCTGGGCACTCGCGCTGATCGCCGCCGCGCCGAGCGTCGGCCCCACGATGCGCTGATCGACGGTCTCCACCGGCACCGGCAGCGCACCGCCCTTGATGAGCAGGGCCAGTTCCCTGGCCTCCGCCGCGTCGAACGCACCGGTGATCCGGGTGGCACCGGAGGCGATCCCGGAGCCGCAGCCGACCGAAGGATCGACCTGCGGCGACGAGATCACCTTGTCGTCGAGCACGATCGCGACCCGGCGCCGGTCGTCCCCCACCGGGTGGCAGGCGGCCCGCCCGGTCAGTGCGGCCCAGTCGCGCGCCGCGTCCCCCCGGAAGTCCAGGGCCACATGCCAGCCCGTGCCCTGCTGTGGGTCGAACCGGGCCTCCGCGTCCTGCACGCCGGCTCCGGACAGTGCCGCGGCGCCGAGGGCGACCGGTCTCCCCTGCTCGTCGGGCAGCACCCGCCGCCCGGCCGTCCCCTCCTCGGCCGTCCCCTCCTCGGGGGGTTCCTCGACGGGATGGATGGCCAGCTGGGCCGTGCGGCCGAGGACCTCGGCGGCACGGCGCGGGTCCTGGACGTCCGGCAGTTCCACGACGATGCGGTTCTCGCCGGAGCGGGCCAGGACCGGCTCCGCGACGCCCAGCGCGTCGATGCGCTGCCGCAGTACCTCGATGGTGCGATCGGTGGTGGCGGCGTCCGCCTGCGCGGCGGCGGTGTCACGGGTCTCCAGCACCATACGGGTGCCGCCCTGGAGATCCAGACCGAGTCTGGGGGACTGGGTGAGTACGACGAAGAGGGATGCGAGCAGTACGAGCACGGCGAGAACTGCCCGCACCACGGTGGTGCGAGTCATGAGCTTCCTCCTGAGGGCGCCGGGCGCCCTCAGAAGGGGCGGGACGGCGCTGATATGGGACGGGACCGGTGACCGGCCGTCCCCGGAGGCCCCCGCACATCGGGGAGTTCGGCACGGGCGGACGTCCGCACCGTGTCGCGGGCCGACGCCGGCCGGACCGTGCCGTGCGTGGCGGGCTGGGGCGAGGTCGCGTCGGACGGGTGCCCGCCGGGCGCCGGGGGGAGCGGCGAGGGGCGCGCACCGCGGGCTTCTTCGGCCGTCGTGCGCAGTGGCCCGCCGTAGAGGTGCCGCACGTCGTGCCGGTGCCGCATGTCGTCTCGCGCGGTGTGCACGGCGCGCGCGGTGTGCCGGTGCCGCATGTCGACTCGCGCGGTGTGCACGGCGCGCGCGGTGTGCCGGTACCGCATGTCGTCTCGCGCGGTGTGCCGGGACGTGGTGGCCGCGTCCGGCGCGGCCTCGGATACCGGCGCCGGCGCCGTGCTGACGGCGGCGATCGCCGCCGCGGCCGGTGGCGCACCGGCGAGGGACCCCAGGAGGGTGAAGAGCAGGGCTGCGAGCAGGGCGCCGAGGGCGGCCGGCACACGCTGCGCACGCATGAACCGCCCCCTGTCGTACCGCCCTTCCGCGCTCGCGGCGGCGAGGCGGTGCGGAGTTCACACTATGCGACGGACCGCCCCGAAACGCCGTCGGATTCCCGCAACCGCGTTGGCGGAAAGTGACGGGAGTGGCACAACGGGTGTTCGAAGATTGGCCGGTTGACCGTAGGATCGGGATACCCCCGATCGCCGGGGGAGCCCCGTAGGCGATCTGGAAGGGACTCGTTCGGGCGTGTTCGCGCTATCCGGAGGCGTCGTGTCATGGTCGGGCTGCTGATCGCCGGGGGTGGTGGGGCCGCCGCCCTGGCGATGCTCATCTGGGCGTTGTCGCTTCGCCGCAGACTCGGGGCCGAACAGCGGGCGCGGGCGGGGGCGGAACGGCTCGCGGCCGCGCGTGAGGCGGAGATCGCGCACCTCGCCGCCGTCCGGGCCCCAGCCATCGCCGAACGCACGCGCACCGGGCGTCTGCTGGACGGCGTACCGGGCCCCGTCGGTCCGGACTCCGAGACGGGCGCGGACTTCGCCAGGGCCCTGGCCGCCGTCGTCGCCGCCCTCGGCTCCGACGAGGCCGTGCGCAGGGAGCGCGCCCTGCGGGACTCCGTGCGGTCCGCCCTCGAATCCGTCGCCCGCACCGTGCACGCCATGGCGACCGTCCAGCAGGAGGCGCTGGACCGTGTCGAACGCTCTCTCGACGACCCCCGGCTGGCGGCCGAGGTGATCAAGGCCGGTCACGCGGCCGCCCGGATGAACCGCAAGGCGCAGACCCTTCTCGTGCTGTGCGGGATCTGGCCCGTGCGGCGGGAGCGGCGGGCCGTGTCCCTCCACGACTGCGTGCACGGAGCCCGGTCCCGCATCGTGGAGTCCGGCCGTGTCGACGTGCGCGGCGGTCAGACCCTGCACGTCGCGCCGCCCGCCGTCGAGGGGCTGGTGCACGTCATCGCCGAACTCCTCGAGAACGCCACGGTGTTCTCGCCGTCCGGCACCCCGGTCGTGGTCACCGTGCGGGAGGCGGCGGCGGGGGCGGTCGTCGAGATCGACGACGCCGGCCTCGGCATGCCGCCGGACGTCCTCGCGCAGGCCGCGGCCCGGCTCCGGGACGAACCGGATCTGGCCCGGCTCGGCGCGGTGCCGCGCCTCGGGCTGGCCTGCGCCGGTCGGTGGAGCCGTGAACTGGGCTTCAGCGTGGAACTGACGGCCGCCTCGCCGTACGGCGGAACCCGGGCCGTGACGTCCGTACCCCACCGGTTGCTCGCCGCTCCGCCGTCCCTTCCCGCTCCGCCGCGCCACGAGCCGGCGGCGGGCCCGCAGGCACCGGGGCACGAGCCGTCGCGGCCGGCGGCCGGGGAGGGGGAGCCGCACCCCCGGCAGGACGGGCGGGGGCCTGCGGTCCAGGGGGCGGCCGGTACCGGTCCGGTGTCCGGTTCCCCGGCGCCCGGCCAGGCGCCGGTATCCGGCCTCCCGGCAACCGACCTGCCGACCCCCGGCCCTCCGCCGTCCGGCCTGCCGGCACCCGGCGGCCGTCCGGCTTCGGCCGGCGGTCCCGCGCCCCCACCGGGCGGACCCCGGTGGCGCCGCGCGGTGCGGAGATGCACAGCCACGCGATCGGGTTCCTGCCGTCTCCCTGGCGCGGGTCAGGACGAAGAGGCCACCGTCGACATAGACGATCCGAAGCAGCTCCCGCAGATCGTGCTCGACAACGACGGGTACGCCACCGCGGTCGACGCCGCCTCGCAATCCCTGGCCGCGCCGGTCGGCGTGCTCCGCTCCGCCGTGACCGACAACTTCGCCACCGGAGGCGAGACGACCGGGAAGAAGGTCTTCAACCCGTCGACAGCCTCCCAGCGGCAGATCAAGGTCCACGACGAGACGACCCGGAAGTTCGGCCCGCGCGGCACCACCCGCTTCGCCGCCGCCGACCCGCCCGCGGTGGGGACCGCGCCTTCCGCCCCGGCCGTCCCCGGCCCGGGTGCCGCCCCGCCGGTCTCCCCGGCCCCTCCGCCGCAGGCGCCTCCTCCACAGGGCACTCCGCCGCAGGCGCCGCCGGCCGCCGCCCCCGCACCCGCCGCGTCCGGAGGCACGACTCAGGGGCCGAAGCCCCCGGGCCCCGCAGCGCCCGCCGCCCCGGCCGCTCCCGCCAAGCCCGCTGCTCCCGCCAAGCCCGCCGCCCCGGCCACTCCCGCCAGGCCCCCTGCTCCGGCCACTCCCGCCACGCCGCCGAAGCCGCCCGCTGCTCCGGGCATCGTGGACGTACCGTGCTCGGTCCCCCATCTCGTCAGCGCGGTCCGCGCGGCCAACGGCACGGCCACCCCGCAGACCCTGCGGCTGGCGCCGGGCTGCACCTACCGGCTCACGGCCGGGGCCAACCCCTTCCACCCCGTCAACGGGCTGCCGGTGGTCACCGGCACCATGACCGTCCAGGGGCAGGGCGCGACGATCACCCGCGTCGCGACCGCGCCGCGGTTCCGCATCCTGCTCGTGGCCGGGACGGGGCGGCTGACGCTGCACGACACCACGATCAGCGGCGGCAGCGCGACCGACTGCCCGGCCTACCCGGACGTGCCCGGCATGGTCTGCGGAGGGGGGATCGCCAACCTGGGCCGGATGTTCCTGACCCGCAGCCGGGTGACCGGCAACCGGGCGGAGTCGGAGCTGTACGCGCAGGGCGCCGGTATCGACAACCCCGGCAACGCGACCGTCCGCAGCTCGATCGTCAGCGGCAACACCGTCGCCTACACCGGGGACGAGCGGGACGGAGCGGCGGCGGGCGGCGGTATCGCGAACGACGGCCCGCTGACCGTCGAGGGCGCCCAGGTGATCGACAACCTGGCCCGGGTGAGGGAGGGCACCGGAAGCTTCGCGTTCGGCTCCGGTCTGGCCGGCATGGCGCAGAGCACGGTCAAGAACTCCGTGATCAGGAACAACCGTGCGTACGCACCGGGCGGATTCGCCCGCGCCGCGCTCAGCAACAGCGCACCCGGCCCGACCGCCCGGATGACCGTCACCGGCAGCTTCGTCCGCGGCAACGTCGCCGACGCCCCGGACGGTACGGCGCAGGGCGGCGGTATCACCAACTCCGCCCTGATGACCGTCGACAACACGCACGTCAGCGGCAACACCGTGACGGCGCGCGGCGGCACGGCGCGCGGTGGCGGCATCCGGTTGGGGCCGGGGAGCGAGCTGAAGCTGCTGCGCAGCTCGGTCGCCGCCAATGTCGTCGACGCGGCCGAGGGGATGGCACGGGGCGGCGGTCTCGACAACCCGGAGGGCGGCACGCTGGCGACCACACGGTCGAGGATCGTGGACAACCGCGTCACCGCGCGCGAGGGTACGGCGCTGGGCGGCGGCCTCTACCACGCGGGCGGCACGTCCACGCTGGACCGGACCGTCGTCAGCGGCACCCGCGCCATCGACGGCGGCGGCGTCTTCCGCAGATCCGGGACCGTCCGGCTCCTCGGGTCCCAGGTCGTGTTCAACACACCGAACAACTGCCGGCCGACCGACTCCGTGCGGGGCTGCGTCGGCTGACGCTCCGCCGGTCGCGATGAGCGACCCGGCCAAAAGCACTTGAGCGCGGCGGAGGACCTGCCTAGCGTCCACGGGGTGGAGACGAGAACCTGCATCAGGCGCTATGAGACGTCGGACGAGGCCGTGGTCGTGGATCTGTGGTCGCGTGCCGCGAAGCTCGCGCACCCGTTCATCGAAGGCGAGGGCGAAGGAGAGCGGGCCCGCAAGCTCCGGGAGGTCTATCTCCGCGCGGCCGAGAACTGGGTCGCGGAGGTGGACGGAGAGGTCGTCGCCCTGCTGGGCCTGCTCGGGGACGAGATCGGCGGCCTGTTCGTCGACCCCCGGGCGCAGGGGCGCGGGGTGGGGCGTGAGCTGGTGCGGCATGCCGCGGAGCTGCGCGGCGGCGAGTTGCGGCTCGAGGTGTTCGAGGCCAATGCGAGGGCTCGCGGCTTCTACGAGCGCATGGGCTTCGCGGAGCGGGGACGCCGGCTGGACGAGGAGAGCGGCCACCAGCTGATCGTCATGGTCCGTCCGCCGAGTCCCGGGCCCGCCGCCCCGGCACGGTAGACGGAGACGGAGACGGAGACGGAGACGGCGGAGGTGGAGGAAGCGGAGGTGGAGGAAGCGGAGGTGGAGGAAGCGGAGGTGGAGGAAGCGGAGGTGGAGGAAGCGGAGACGGTGGAGGCGGCGGAGGTGGAGGAAGCGGAGGGGCTCCTGATTGCTCCTTGTTCCTCGCCCCGACCGCCGTCCCCTGCGAACCCCTAGGATCCCCGGTGTGCCCGATCCCCTGCGCATGACCCGCCCGGCGCTGTCCGCCGTCGTCCTGTCCGCCGCCGTCCTCGTGGGCTGCGTCCCCGGTTCCGGGACTTCCGGGACTTCCGGGGCTTCCGGGGCTTCCGGGGGAGCGGAGTCCGCGCCCGGACCGCCGGCGGGGGGCGCGGCCGTCCCGCTCGACAACCCGGACGGTACGAAGCCGGGTCTCGCGCCCCTGACGGCGGAGGCGGAGCGAGCGGCGGCACGCGAGGTCGTGGAGGGGCTGAAGACCAAGGGCCGCGGCCCCAGGACGGGTTACGACCGCGACGAGTTCGGCTACGCGTGGATGGACACGGCGGACGGCGTACCACTGGCCCGCAATGGTTGTGACACGCGGAACGACCTGCTGAAACTGCACGGGCAGAACGTCCGGTTCCGTGCCGGTTCCGACTGTGTCGTCGTTTCCATGACGCTTCACGACCCGTACACGGGGAAGACCGTCGAGTGGCGCAAACAGGATGCGGCAGAGGTGCAGATCGACCATGTGGTGCCGTTGTCGTACAGCTGGCAGATGGGCTCGTCCCGCTGGCCGGAGAGCAGACGACGGCAGTTCGCCAACGACGTGCTCAACCTCCTGCCCGTCGAGGGCCGCGCCAACTCCGCCAAGGGGGACTCGGGTCCGGCCTCCTGGCTTCCCCCGGACCGCCGGATACGGTGCGCGTACGCGGTCCGATTCGCTCAGGTGGCGCTCAAGTACGAACTGCCGGTGACGGCGGCGGACAAGGGGACGATGCTGCGCCAGTGCGGGGGCTGACACGCCGGAGACCGCACCGTCCGGGCACCGTCCGGGCGCCGGGCCGGCCGCGGGTGCGACGGGCCCGGTGCGGGGCGGCGCAGGGCCGCGCGCGGGGGGTGGCGGCCTCCCGGCGGTACCCGGCCGAGGAGCCGCTCCGAGGCGCGTGTGCGCGGCGCCGGGCGGCGGTGGCGCGTCAGCAGTACTTCGAGGAACCGGTCGAGCCCCACTTGCAGGAGTCGACCAGCGTGCCCGTGGACTTGCGCAGGTAGGCCGTGTCCCCGGTGTTGTTCCAGACGTACCAGGAGCGTCCCCAGTACCGGTATCCGGCGGTGTTGGAGCCCTTGCCGGTGTGCACCTTGACGTAGGACCTCGGCCCTATCTTGCCGCTGAAGGTGTAGGTGTAGCCGGTGACGTCACGCAGCGTCCAGCCCTGGATGGAGAGGGTGGAGGAGCTGGAGTTGTAGAGCTGGACCCACTCGCCGTTCAGCGAGGTGTTCGAACCGGTGTCGGAACCGGGCGAGTTGTAGTACACGCGGTAGATGCTCACGCCCCCGGCGGCTTGGGCCGGAGTGGCGGTCAGCAGACCGGTGGCGGTTGCGGCGGCGACGGCGGCGGCCGAGGCGGCGTAGCGGAGCTTCAAGGACCCTCCCCAGGTCGGTGCAGCGCTCGAACGGCAGACGTCGAGCTTCCGGAGAGAGTATCTCCGGCTGTGAAGGGAATGTGAGGGGAATTCGAAGAATGTGAAGACCGTCGGTCGGGCTTTCACTCAGTCCGGCCCGGAGGTACGCCGTCACCCGGCCCGGAGGTACGCCGTCACCCGGCCCGGAGGTACGCCACCCGAGTCGGAGATACGTCGTCACCCGGCCCGGCCTCACCCGGCCCGGAGGTACGCCGTTCCCGCGACCACGCCCAGGGTCCTCAGCCGCGAACCGTCGGCGACGCGCTTGGCCAGGGCCTCGCCGACGCCGGGGCGCGTGTCGTCCCCGTGTCCGTCGAGGACGACGACGGCGCCGTCGTCGGCGAGTTCCTCGGCGAGGCGGAGATCCGCCAGTACACCCGCCACGGAGGGGGCACCGGCCAGCACGACCACGCCGTACCGCCGATCGGACACAGCCGCGCGTACGTCGGCGTCGCCGGACCCGCCCCGGAGCAGCCGGGCCCGGGCTCCCGAACGACTACCGCACAGGGCCAGGTTGGCACGCACGACGTCCTCCCTGACCGGGACGGGCGCGGTGCCCGGCGGCGCGAGGGCGCCGGCCAGCGGGTCGACGACCGTCAGCCGCGGCTCGACTCCCGCGCGGTGGAGCATGCGCAGCAGGGCGGCCGCGAACAGCCCGTGTTGGGTGCCGATCTCCAGCACCTCCTCGCTGGGCGGAGCCAGCAGCGGCACGGTCGCCAGCTTCCCGCAGATGTCCGAGGTCGAGCCCGCCATCCGGCCGACGCCCAGCGCCTCGAGGGCCACCACCGTGCGGTAGGCCACCGTCAGATCGCGGCGGGCGTGCTCGCAGGACGCGCCGGTCACGGTGGTCACCTCCCGCACCAGCGTGTCCAGTTGGGTGGCGGTGGCCATCCGGTGGCCGTCCCGCCCCGCGTGGTCGAGCAGCAGCCCGAGCCCGTAGCTCTGCCGCCGCAGGTCGGCTACTTCGTGGTGGAGGGCGTCGAGGTCTGCCTGGAGTGCGGTGGTCGCACGCTCCAGGCGCTGTTCCACCAGTGAGAACGCCGGACGCAGCATTCGCTTCGCCAGCCGGTTGCTCAGGAGGGAAGGCATGGCCGGGAGGTTACGCCGCGATTTCCGCTCAAGGGGCCACCAACGGGGGCCATTCGGGTGAAGTCTCGGTGTCTTTCCGTTGGCCGTCCCGTACAGCGGGTAACGGCTCGGTCCTCGTCACGGGTGGGCCGGTACCGCCGCCGCGTCCTCTGCCGACGGCGCCGACGCACCTGCCCGGCCCTGCCCTGCCCGGCCCTGTCCTGCCTTGCACTGCTGTCCTGCCCGCACTGCTGCCCCGACGGCCCTGCCTTCCACTGCGGCCCTGACGGCCCTGACGGCCCCGACCGTCCTCACGGTCCTGGCGATCCTCAGGGCCCGGCGGACGGAGGCCCGCGCGCCTGCGCGCCTGCGCGCGCGCTTAGCCGGCTCGAAGGATCGAGGATGAGGACGGCCAGGACACCACGATTGATGTGCGCCTGCGCGCGCCGAGTCGGCTCACCGCCTCGCTCGGCCGCGCCGCAGAGGCCCGCGCGCCCGGTCGCCCGGTCGCCCGCGAGCTCGCGTGCCGGTCGCGCAGGCCGGCAGGGACAACGGGCACCCAGATCGGTCGCCAGCGCGCTCGCGTGCCGGTCGGTGATGCCGGTGCGGGGCAGCACGGACTCGACCGGTCGTCCGAGCGCTCGCGTGCCCGGTCGCCCGCGCCCCCGCCGTCCGGACCTCACGCCCCGTAGACCACCGTCACCCTGCTGAACCCGAGCGAGCGCAGGAGCCCCTCCAGCATCCGTTTCGTGTTCCGCTCCGCCTGCGCCGTCAGGCGGCTCTCCTCCGCGGCGGTGGCGATATGCCGCACCGCGAGCTGCTGGGCCGCCTGCTCGCTGTTGGGGTTGTCGGAGAAGAGGTCGCCGAGCCGGTCGAGCAGTCCGCGCTGCTTCGAGACGGCGTAGGAGCGGTCCGGGTCCAGCGCCGGTCGGTCCAGGACCGCATGCGGGAGCCGGATCGTCGCGGAGGTGCGCTCCTCGTCCACGGTGACGTCCTTCTCCCCGAGCGCTCCCATGTCGACATACGCGTCGACGCTGCCCGCCCCGACGTACAGGACCCGGGTGCCCCGCAGCGCGTCCGGCACGTATCTGGTGTCCTTCTCCAGGTCCACCACGACCTGGAAGTTCCCCGTGGCCGCCTGGTAGCGGCTCAGGTCCTGGACGGACTCCAGGACCGCCGGCCCCGAGCGGTCCCGCGTCTGCTCGCCGAACAGTTCGCCGAGCCCGGGCAGCCCCGGCAGTCCTCGAAGCTGTGCCCCCGCCAGCAGCAGCACGGCCACCAGCAGGACGCCGACCGGCACCTTCACCCACCACGACACAGACCTCACCGCACCCATAGCCCGGCCTCCCTCTCGTCCTACGGATGCCCCGGCCGTCGCCGTTCAGGCGTGCCGGCACGGAACCGGTGCGCGGCCCCGCACCCCGGGCGCTCCCGAGTCGTTGACCGAACCGGTGACGGCGAAGTGGTGGCCTGCACCACGCCGACTGCCTACCATCGATCACCGCAAGGTCTTTGTGCACCGAGTCACAAACGCTCCGCGTCACGAACGCTGCGCGTCACGATCACCACCGCACGCCGGGAGGCCCCTTTGCACCGCCGCCGTCGCACCGCGCTCGCCCTCTCCGCCGCGCTCGTCTCGGCGGTCCCCCTGCTCGCCGCCTGCGGTAACGAGGCGCGCCCGGGCGCCGCGGCCGTCGTCGGGGCCGACCGCATCGAGGTGTCGGCGCTCCAGGCCGAGGTGAGGGACGTGCGGGCGGCCCAGGAGGCGTCGCCCGAGGGCGCTCAGCTGATCAGGAACACCGGGCAGCTCAGCCGGGCCAAGCTGCACGGGATGATCTTCGGTCGCATCCTGGAGCAGGCGGCCTCGGACAACGGCGTCACCGCCTCACGCAAGCAGGTCCAGGACGCCCGGGCGGCCGCGGCCGGGCAGTCCGGCGGAGAGGAGCAGCTCGCCGCGATGCTGCTTCAGCAGCGCGGGGTCGCCCCGGACCAGATCGACCGGGCGGTGCGTGAGGAGGTCCTGCTGACCGGGCTGGCCCGGGCGCTGGGTGCCGACCTCGGCACCCCGGAGGGCCAGCAGAAGGTCGGTGCCGCGCTGACGGCCGCTTCCAGGCAACTCGCCATCGACGTCAACCCGCGGTACGGCACCTGGGATGACACCAAGATCCAGCTCGGCGACTACAAGGCTCCGTGGATCACCCAGGTCACCGGGCCGCGGGAGGGAATCCAGGCCGGGGCGTAGCACAGCCGCCCGGGACGCGGCGCCGCCCCGTCCCGCCCTGCCCCGTCCCGTCCCGTCCCGCCCTGCACCACTCCGCCCCGTCCCGCCGGGCCGGTTCGGAGTTCCGGTGGGAGCGGGGACGGCGGCCCGCCCGCGAGGCCGGTGTGCGTCCCGGTGGGCTGCGGCCCTGTCGAGCGGGAAGCCGTCCCCGAGGCGCGGGGTCCCGCCGGACGGTGGCGCGGCCGGCGGGCGTCCGGTCCCGCCGACCGTGGTGCGTCCGGTGGTGCGTCCCGGTGGTGCGTCCCGGTGGGCGTCCGGTGGGTTGTCCGGGTGGGTTGTCCGGGGCGGCCGGTGAGGCGTCCCGGCGGACGCGACCCCGCAGGACGGCTCCCGAGGCCGTCCAAGCCGGACCACCGGGCCCGGCCCCGGCGGCCCGTGCGCCCGACGTAGGGTCGAGGGGTGAACGCTGAAGCGCCCGCCGAGCCGGGTCGTGTCGTCCTGCTCACCGCCAGCCACCGTGTCGCGCCCGGACTGCTGTCCTGGCCGGCGTGGCAGACCCTGCGTGCCGCCGACCGCGTGCTGTGCGCCGACGCGGAGCACCCGCAACTGCCGTACCTGAGGGAGGCGGGCGTGGACGTGGAGATCGCCGCGCCCACCGCGCGGGAACTCCTGGACGGTTGCGCGGGAGGCCGGACCGCGGTGGTCCTCGCGACGGGTGAGGGCGACCGGGCACTCACCGACGGCCTGGCCCGCATCGCCGGCTCGGGCCGGGTGTCCATGCCCGCGCTGGAACTTCTGCCCGGCTCCTACGATCTCCCGGGCGCCCGGCTTCTCGATCTCGTCCAGGTCATGGACCGGATCCGCCGCGAGTGCCCGTGGTCCTCGCGGCAGACCCACAAGGGCCTCGCCAAGTACGGCATCGAGGAGGCGTACGAACTCGTCGAGGCCATCGAGGACGGGGACCGGGACGAACTGCGGGAGGAACTCGGCGACGTGCTCCTCCAGGTCGTGTTCCACGCGCGCATCGCCCAGGAGGCGACCGGTGCGGAGGGGGACGAGCCGTTCTCGATCGACGACGTCGCCGGGGCCATCGTCGACAAGCTCATCCACCGCCACCCGCACGTCTTCGGTGACGCCCGTGCCGAGACACCGGAGGACGTCAAGGAGCACTGGCTGCGCACCAAGGCGGTCGAGAAGCGGCGTGAGTCGGTGACCGACGGTGTTCCGCTCGGCCAGCCGGGACTCGCTCTCGCCGCGAAACTGGCGGGCCGGGTGCGGACCGCCGGGCTGGACGTGGAACCGCCCACGGAGGACGGTGCCGGCGCCGTCGGGTACCGGCTGCTCGCCATGGCCGTACGTGCGGAGGCCGAGGGCCAGGACCCGGAGGCAGCCCTCCGCGCCGCCGCCCGCGCCTACCGTGACGCGATCCGCGCCGTGGAGGCCGCGGCCCGGGACCGGAACGGTTGACGGAGTCTCGTGGGTACGGTCGGCGTACCCACGGGGAACGGCGAGAGGTCGGCCGAACGGGTGACCGAACGCCCTCGGGTTAACGTCGAGGCATGCACGACCAGCCGTCCCGCGTCCCCGCCGCTCCCGGCGCCCGAGGCATCCCCGGCATCCCCGGCGCCCCCGAACTCTTCACCTGGGAGTTCGCCACCGACCCGTACCCCGCCTACGCCTGGCTCAGGGAGCACGCGCCGGTGCATCGGACCCGGCTGCCCAGCGGGGTCGAGGCGTGGCTGGTGACCCGGTACGCGGACGCCCGGCAGGCGCTCGCGGACCAGCGGCTCAGCAAGAACCCGGCGCACCACGACGAGCCCGCGCACGCGAAGGGGAAGACGGGGATCCCGGGGGAGCGCAAGGCGGAGCTGATGACGCATCTGCTGAACATCGACCCGCCGGACCACACCCGGCTGCGGCGGCTGGTGTCCAAGGCGTTCACCCCGCGCCGGGTGGCCGGGTTCGCCCCGCGGGTGCAGGAGCTGACGGACGGGCTGATCGACGGTTTCGCCCGGCGGGGCCACGCGGACCTCATCCACGAGTTCGCCTTTCCGCTCCCCATCTACGCCATCTGCGACATGCTCGGGGTCCCCCGTGAGGACCAGGACGACTTCCGGGACTGGGCCGGGATGATGATCCGTCACGGCGGCGGTCCGCGGGGCGGTGTCGCCCGGTCGGTGAAGAGGATGCGCGGCTATCTGGCCGAGCTGATCCACCGCAAGCGGGAGGCGCCCGGTGACGATCTGATCTCGGGTCTCATCAGGGCCTCCGACCACGGGGAGCACCTGACCGGGAACGAGGCCGCGGCCATGGCCTTCATCCTCCTCTTCGCCGGGTTCGAGACCACGGTGAACCTGATCGGGAACGGTACGTACGCGCTGCTGCGCGATCCGGGGCAGCGGCGGCGGCTCCAGGACTCGCTGGCCGCGGGCGAGACCGGCCTGCTGGCCACCGGGGTCGAGGAGCTGCTGCGCTACGACGGGCCGGTGGAGCTGGCCACCTGGCGCTTCGCGACCGAGCCGCTCACCCTCGGCGGGCGGGACATCTCCACCGGCGACCCCGTCCTCGTCGTGCTCGCCGCCGCGGACCGGGACCCGGAGCGGTTCGCGGAGCCCGACACCCTCGATCTCGCCCGCCGGGACAACCCGCACCTCGGGTACGGGCACGGCATCCACTACTGCCTTGGCGCGCCGCTCGCACGGCTGGAGGGGCAGACCGCGCTGGCGGCGCTCCTCGGCCGTTTGCCGGACTTGCGGCTTGCGGTCGATCCATCCGAATTGCGGTGGCGTGGGGGGCTCATCATGCGCGGATTGCGCACTCTGCCCGTTGAATTCACCCCCCGCTGAATCTGACGCTACGTCAATTTTGTGACTTTCACGTGATCTCCGCTGCATCGGCTTGTGACAGAGGCGGGACTGCGGCTACGTTCACCCCGACTCCGGGCCGTCGAGGTTTCAACCGCCGCGATCGTCCCGGACGTTCTCTGTAGTCACACGGAAGGCACACCGCATGCTGTCCGGGAACGGCCGCCACCGCCGACCTCGTCAGGCCCCCGCCCTCATCGTCGCGGCAGGGGTGACCGGATCGGCCATCGCCATCCCGCTGCTCGGTGCGGGCACCGCGTCAGCGGCCGACACCGCCACCTGGAACCGGGTCGCCGACTGCGAGAGCGGCGGCGACTGGGGCGCCAACCTGGGCAACGGCTACTACGGCGGGCTCCAGATGTCCCAGGAGACCTGGGAGGCTTACGGCGGCACCGCCTACGCGCCGCGCGCCGACCTCGCCAGCCCCTCGGAGCAGATCTCCGTCGCCGAGATGGTGCTCGCCGCCCAGGGCGCCTCCGCCTGGCAGAGCTGCGGCGTGATCACGGGGCTGACCACGGGCGGCTCCCAGCCGGCCGGCACCCCGTCCACCGACCCGCTGGGCGGCCTGGTGAAGGCCCCCTCGTTCGGTGACGGGGCGGCCGCCGTGTCCGAGCCGGACGCCGGGTCTCCGTCGGCCGCCGGTTCCGCGCCGTCCGCCGAGCCGTCCGGGCCTTCGGAGCCCGCGCCGTCCGCCGAGCCCTCGGCGGGGTCCTCGGAGCCCGCCGGCCAGGGCGAGGGTCCGCAGGCGTCCGGTGGCGCCGCCGACGGGGGCACGGGCAAGCACCGGGGCGTCCCCGCCGCGGAGGGGGCCGCCGAGGGGGCCGCCGAAGGGGCCGCAGAAGGGGCACAGGCGGGCGATTCCGGCGACGAGCGCGATTCCGGACGCCACGCTTCCAGGGGGGACGAGTCCGCGCGGGACGGCGCTGTCGCCGGAGACGGTTATGTCGTCCGCACCGGCGACAGCCTCTCGTCGATCGCCGACGCCAACAAGGTGCCCGGCGGCTGGCCCGCCCTCTATGAGGTGAACCGGGATGTCGTCGGCGCCGACGCGAACCTCATCCTGCCTGGCCAGAGCCTCGATCTCGGCCCGGAGGAGAGCGAGTTGACGCAGTAGTTCGGGCGCTTATGTCCGGGTCTGTGCGAGTGAGATATGAGTCTCTTCCGGTCAACTGGTGCCGCGAAGCGGTCAACTTCGATCGCCAGGGTTCTCACCTGCGAAAACGGACATGTTGTCGCATCAGATATGGGCGATTCCTCCCCGATGTGCGTCTTTGAACATCGGGGAGGCGTGTGCCTACCGTCTGAACCGCTCGCAACGCGGGCCCCGTCGACCGCACGCCGAATCCTGCCGGCGGCCGCCGGGAACAGTCGTCGCGCCAGCGCCGAAGGCAGGAGCGGGGGACCCAAGGTAAGTGCCGGACCGGCCCGAGGAGGGCTGCCCGGCTAGGGGTGGAGCCGTGCGCTCGTCGCACGGCCGGGCACCACATCGGCCCGAACCCGACAGCTCACCTCGCAGGCGTCGGTGAGGAGAACTCCGATGCTGCTTTCCGGCAAGGGCAAGCGCCGTCGCCCGACGGTCTTCCAGCGGTCCACCCGTGTCGTCACGCTCGCCGGTGTCGCCGGCGCCGCCATCGCCGCACCGCTGATGGCCTCGGGCACGGCGTCCGCCGCAACCGCCTCCGAGTGGGACGCCGTCGCCCGGTGCGAGTCCGGCGGCAACTGGTCGATCAACACTGGCAACGGCTACTACGGCGGGCTGCAGTTCTCGGCCTCGACCTGGGCCGCCTACGGGGGGACCGCGTTCGCCTCCACCGCCGACAAGGCGACCAAGGCGCAGCAGATCCAGATCGCCGAGAAGGTCCTGGCCGGCCAGGGCAAGGGTGCCTGGCCGCACTGCGGCACCGGCCTGTCGAACGCCGCGTACGACGGCGCCGCCGCGGCCGCCCCGGCCGCCCCCAAGGCCGCCCAGCCGAAGGCCGAACCCGCCCCCAGGCGGGCCGAGGCCCCGACCACGCGCTCCGAGCGTCCGGCCGCCCCGGTGCAGAAGGGCGACGGCGAGTACACGGTGAAGGCCGGCGACACCCTCAGCAGGATCGCCGAGGACCGCGGGGTCAAGGGCGGCTGGCAGAAGCTGTTCGAGCTGAACAAGGACATCCTGGACGACGCGAACGTCATCTACCCCGGCCAGAAGCTCCACCTGAGCTGACGCCCGGCCCCGGGCACCGGTCCCGCGCCGTCCGGCCGGTGCCCGGCGGCGCGCGAGACCGGGCGGCTCCCTCCGGCGGCGCCTCCGGGGCCGACCGCGCTCCGGTGGTCCCGCCGGGCCACCGGACCGCGCGCGGCCCTGGCCCGGTCTCGGTCCTCGTCCCCGTGCCTGGCCCCGCCCCCGGCCCGGCGCGGCCTCCCCGTCCGTGCCCCGCGCTCGCGCCGGCCGCCGGGAAGGCCGCAAGCCGGGGCCTTTGTCGGTTCGGTCCGCTTTTTCGTCCCACGGGGCGGGCATCTGCCGACCGATGCCCGCCAGGCGGTTAGGCTCTTGCCGCAAGGCCAAAGGGACCCTGCACCGACACGGCTCCGCCTGTGTCACCTCACGCGTCACATCCCAGAAGGAGATGCTCGTGCCGTCCATCGACGTCGTCGTAGCCCGGGAAATCCTGGACTCCCGAGGCAACCCCACGGTCGAGGTCGAGGTCGGCCTCGACGACGGCAGCACCGGCCGTGCTGCCGTTCCGTCCGGCGCGTCCACCGGCGCCTTCGAGGCCCTCGAGCTCCGCGACGGCGACCCGAACCGCTACCTGGGCAAGGGCGTCGAGAAGGCCGTCCTGGCCGTCATCGAGCAGATCGGCCCCGAACTGGTCGGGTACGACGCCACCGAGCAGCGCCTGATCGACCAGGCGATGTTCGACCTCGACGCCACGCCGGACAAGTCCTCCCTCGGCGCCAACGCGATCCTCGGGGTCTCCCTCGCCGTCGCGCACGCCGCCTCCGAGGCGTCCGACCTGCCGCTGTTCCGCTACCTCGGCGGCCCGAACGCGCACCTGCTGCCCGTTCCGATGATGAACATCCTCAACGGCGGCTCGCACGCCGACTCCAACGTGGACATCCAGGAGTTCATGATCGCTCCCATCGGGGCGGAGTCCTTCTCCGAGGCCCTGCGCTGGGGCACCGAGGTGTACCACACCCTGAAGAAGGTCCTGAAGGAGAAGGGGCTCTCCACCGGCCTCGGCGACGAGGGCGGCTTCGCCCCGAACCTCGGCTCCAACCGGGAGGCCCTCGACCTCATCCTCGAGGCGGTCAGGAAGGCCGGCTACACGCCGGGCAAGGACATCGCGCTCGCCCTCGACGTCGCCGCCTCGGAGTTCCACAAGGACGGCGCCTACGAGTTCGAGGGCAAGACCCGCTCGGCCGCCGAGATGACCGAGTACTACGAGGAACTCGTCTCCGCCTACCCGCTGGTCTCCATCGAGGACCCGCTGTTCGAGGACGACTGGGACGGCTGGAAGACGATCACCGAGAGGCTCGGCGCCAGGGTCCAGCTGGTCGGTGACGACCTGTTCGTGACCAACCCCGAGCGTCTCGCCCGCGGTATCGACGAGAGCGCCGCCAACGCCCTCCTGGTCAAGGTCAACCAGATCGGCTCGCTGACCGAGACCCTGGACGCCGTCGAGCTGGCCCAGCGCAGCGGTTTCAAGTGCATGATGTCCCACCGCTCCGGCGAGACCGAGGACGTCACCATCGCCGACCTGGCCGTCGCCACCAACTGCGGTCAGATCAAGACGGGCGCCCCGGCCCGTTCCGAGCGCGTCGCCAAGTACAACCAGCTGCTGCGCATCGAGGAGATCCTCGACGACGCCGCGGTGTACGCCGGCCGCAGCGCGTTCCCCCGCTTCAAGGGCTGAGCCCGGCGCATGCCCTTCGAGGGCTGAGCCGGCACGCGCGCTTCACGGGCTTCGTCCGGCACGGGCCCGGACGGCTCCGCCCGGGCCCGGCGCAAGGCCGGTTGCGTACGTCCCCGCACACGGTCCCGTACCGTGTGCGGGGACGTACGCACGTGAAGGGGAGGCGCACAGATGGCCCGGGACCGGTTCTCGACCGCGACCAGGCTGCGGCTGCTCGGTGAGCAGACCGCCGCCCGCGTCTACCGTTCGCAGACCCGCCGCCAGGCCCGGCGCTCCCGGCTCACCGGCCGGGCCGCCTTCCTCGCGCTCGTCGTCTGCTCGATGATCGTCGCACTCGCCTATCCGATGCGGGCGTACGTGTCGCAGCGGAACGAGATCGCCGAGCAGCGGCGGCTCGCCGCCGCGGCCCGCGAGCGCGTCGAGCGGCTCCGGGACGAGAAGGCCCGCCTCCAGGACGACGCGTACGTCATGCGGCTGGCCCGTGAGCATCTGCATATGGTGCTGCCCGGCGAGACCGGTTACATCATGGCCGACCCGCGGGCGGACCGGACGCCCCGCGTCGAGGAGCAGGGCCGCGGCCGGCCCTGGTACTCGAACGTCTGGGACGGCGTCGACCGGGCCGACGCGCGAGGTTAGCCAGGACTGCGACCGCGCGTCGACCGGACCGACGCGCGGCGCCGGGGACAGTCCCCAGCCCATTCACCGAACCGACGAAGAGACGTACACATCGCATGGACACGCCCCCGCCGAGCACCGCGCCCACCCCGCCCACCGCGGAGGACATCGCCGCGTTCAAGGAGCAGCTCGGCCGCCCGCCGCGCGGTCTGCGGGCCATCGCCCACCGCTGCCCGTGCGGGCGGCCCGACGTGGTCGAGACGGCACCGCGGCTGGAGGACGGCACCCCCTTCCCGACGCTGTACTACCTGACCTGCCCGCGTGCGGCCTCGGCCATCGGCACGCTGGAGGCTGACGGCGTGATGAGGGAGATGACCGAGCGCCTGCAGAGCGACCCCGACCTGGCGGAGGCGTACCGGGCGGCGCACGAGGACTACCTCCGGCGCCGGGACGAGGTCGAGGAGCTGAAGGGCTTCCCGAGCGCCGGCGGCATGCCGGACCGGGTGAAGTGCCTGCACGTCCTGGTCGCCCACTCGCTCGCGGCCGGCCCCGGGGTGAACCCGCTGGGCGACGAGGCCATCGCGCTGCTTCCGGAGTGGTGGGCCAAGGGCCCGTGCGTGGCGGCGGGGGCCGGCGACCGCGCGGACGGCGGAGCGCACCCGGGAACGCGGGGCGCCGCATGACCCGCGTCGCCGCCGTCGACTGCGGCACCAACTCGATCCGCCTGCTCGTCGCCGACGTGGACCCCTCGACGGGTGGACTCGTGGAACTGGACCGGCGGATGACCATCGTCCGGCTCGGGCAGGGCGTGGACCGCACCGGGCGGTTGGCCCCCGAGGCGCTGGAACGCACCTTCGCGGCCTGCCGGGAGTACGCCCGGGTCATCGAGGAGCACGGCATCGAGGTGCCCTCCGCCGGGGGCGGGGGGAGGATCCGCTTCGTGGCGACCTCCGCCTCCCGGGACGCGGAGAACCGCGGCGAGTTCGTGAGCGGTGTGGCCGGCATCCTCGGGGTCGAGCCCGAGGTGATCAGCGGCGACCAGGAGGCCGAACTCTCCTTCACCGGTGCCACCGGGGGACTGGCGGGCGACGAGGAGCGGCTGGTCGTGGACATCGGCGGCGGTTCGACCGAGTTCGTCATCGGCCGGGACCGGGTCGAGGCGGCCCGCTCGGTCGACATCGGCTGCGTCCGGCTGACCGAGCGTCACATACGCGGCGATCCTCCGGCGCCGGAGGAGATCGCCGCGGTCCGGGCGGACATCGAGGCGGCGCTCGACCTGGCCGGGGAGACCGTGCCGATCCGCGAGGCGGGCACGCTCGTCGGCCTGGCCGGCTCGGTGACCACCGTCGCGGGGATCGCGCTGGGCCTCGACGCTTACGACTCCGGGGCCATCCACCACTCCCGGGTCTCCCGCGACCGGGTCGCGGAGATCACCGGGCGGCTGGTCCGCTCCACCCGCGACGAGCGGGCCGCGATCCCGGTGATGCACCCCGGGCGGGTGGACGTGATCACCGCGGGTGCCCTGGTGCTGCTCGCGGTCATGGACCGTGCCGGGGCGCCGGAGGTCGTCGTCTCGGAGCACGACATCCTCGACGGCATCGCTCACAGCTGCGCCGCCGGGGCGCGCTGAGGCGGTGCCGCTGCCGGGTGGGTGGGGCGTCGCGGCGGGCGGTGGGGTTGTCGCCGGTCGCCCGCCCCGGCCCGCGAGGGCGAGCGGTGCACCGGCGCTGATCTGATGCGCGACAGGGTGGCTGCCGACCCGGAGCAGGGGGTGTCTTCCGGCCGTCGGCGCGCCGTCCGCAGGAAACTTCGTGAAGTTCTTCACAAGGAAAAGGGTCCGGGTGGCCGTCGAAAGTGCCACCGGAGGGCCCGCCGGGCCTGTTTTCGTGACCGACTCCGCCCGTTCGACCGTGCTCCGGCAGGTGACCGCCGTGTGGCGTACACGGTGAAACGGGCCCCGGGTCGCCTTCCCGGGGGAGCGTGGGGCCAGCTCAGCGGGCCTGGGCAACGTCTGCCGCCGGGCCGGTGTTCCCGCGGGGTGTCATGACCTGGATCACGTGGGCGGCGGAGTGTAGCAGAGGGTCCCCCCATGCTTGTGAAGGGGCTCACGAGCACCCCCTCGGAGTGGGGTGGATACTCGATGGCATGAGCACCACGGAGCGTCCCAGGATCCTCGTAGTAGGCGGTGGGTACGTAGGCCTGTACGCAGCTCGTCGCATTCTGAAGAAGATGCGGTACGGGGAGGCGACCGTCACGGTCGTCGACCCGCGGTCGTACATGACGTACCAGCCCTTCCTCCCCGAAGCAGCCGCCGGCAGCATCTCGCCGCGGCACGTCGTCGTCCCGCTGCGGCGCGTGCTGCCCAAGGCCGAGGTACTCACCGGCCGGGTCACCACCATCGACCAGGACCGCAAGGTGGCCACGGTCGCGCCGCTCGTCGGCGAGTCCTACGAGCTCCCCTTCGACTACCTGGTGATCGCGCTCGGCGCGGTGTCCCGCACCTTCCCGATCCCCGGCCTCGCCGAGCAGGGCATCGGGATGAAGGGCATCGAGGAGGCCATCGGCCTGCGCAACCACGTCCTGGAGCAGCTGGACAAGGCCGACTCCACCACCGACGAGGAGGTCCGCCGCAAGGCACTGACCTTCGTCTTCGTCGGCGGTGGCTTCGCCGGTGCCGAGACGATAGGCGAGGTCGAGGACCTGGCCCGGGACGCGGTCGGGTACTACAAGACCATCAAGCGCGAGGACATGCGCTTCGTCCTGGTCGACGCCGCCGACAGGATCCTTCCCGAGGTCGGGCCCAAGCTCGGCACGTACGGCAGGGAGCACCTCGAGTCCCGCGGCATCGAGATCTACCTCAACACCTCCATGGACTCCTGCGTGGACGGCCGTGTGGTGCTGAAGAACGGTCTGGAGGTCGACTCCGACACCGTCGTCTGGACCGCCGGCGTCAAGCCGAACCCGGCCCTGGCCCGCTTCGGCCTGCCGCTCGGCCCGCGCGGCCATGTCGACACCCGGCCGACGCTCCAGGTGCAGGGCACCGACTACGTCTGGGCCGCGGGCGACAACGCCCAGGTCCCGGACCTCGCAGCCCGCGAGGCCGGTGCCGAGAACGCCTGGTGCCCGCCGAACGCCCAGCACGCGCTGCGCCAGGCCAAGGCCCTCGGCGACAACGTGATCTCCGGTATGCGGGGCTTCCCGCAGAAGGAGTACCGCCACGCCAACAAGGGCGCGGTCGCCGGTCTCGGCCTGCACAAGGGCGTCGCGATGATCGTCGTGGGCAAGGTGAAGATCAAGCTCAAGGGCCGGCTGGCCTGGTACATGCACCGCAGCTACCACGGCCTGGCGATGCCGACCTGGAACCGCAAGATCCGCGTCTTCGCCGACTGGACCCTCGCGATGTTCCTCAAGCGCGAGGTCGTCTCGCTCGGCGCGATCGAGTCGCCGCGCGAGGAGTTCTACGAGGCGGCCAGGCCCGCCCCGGCGGTGGCCCGTCCCACTCCCGAGAAGGCGAAGGCCTCCTGACCTCCCCGCCGTAGCACCCCCGAAGGGGCCGTCCGCCATCCGTGGTGCGGACGGCCCCTTCGGCGTACTTTGGGCATGCCGTGAACGGGGAAGTTGTCTGTTTTGCCGTCCATTTGCCCACGGGGGGACTGCGTCCGCGCGCCGCCGGCGTTTACGTGGTGTTGGGCATTTCCGTCAAACAGCGTCACGGAGGTGTGCGCCATGGCCGATGCCGCTTCGCGGCTCACCGCTCTCGCCGAGGAACTGCTGGGGGAACCTCCCCCGATCCGCATCCGGGCCTGGGACGGAAGCGAGTCCGGTCCCGCCGACGGCCCGGTCCTCGTCGTCCGGCACCGGCGAGCCCTGCGCAGGCTGCTGTGGAAGCCGGGCGAACTGGGCCTGGCCCGCGGCTGGGTGGCCGGCGAGATCGATGTCGAGGGCGATCTGTACGAGGCCCTGGGACGGCTGGCGGGCATGCTCTGGGAGCGCTCCGAGCCCGGCCCCGGGCTCCGCTCGCTGGGCGATCCGCGGTTCCGCTCGGCCGTCCGGGAACTGGCCGCCCTCGCCGGGCCCCGCTGCTGGCTGCCGGTGCCGCCGCCCCCGGAGGAGGTCGCCGGACGCCGCGGCCCGCTGCACACCAGGACACGCGACCGGCAGGCGATCAGCCACCACTACGACGTCGGCAACGCCTTCTACGAGCAGGTGCTCGGGCCCTCGATGGTGTACTCCTGCGCCTACTGGCGGGACGGGGGCTCCCTGGAGGACGCCCAGCGCGACAAGCTCGACCTGGTCTGCCGCAAGCTCGCCCTGCGCGAGGGCGACCGGCTGCTGGACGTCGGCTGCGGCTGGGGTTCGATGGCGCTGCACGCGGCCCGGGAGTACGGCGCCCGGGTCACCGGGGTCACCCTGTCGAGGGAGCAGGCCGCGTACGCCCGCAAGCGGATCGCCGAGGAGGGGCTGACCGACCGCATCGAGATCCGGGTCCAGGACTACCGGGACGTCAAGGACGGCCCGTACGACGCGATTTCGTCCATCGGCATGGCCGAGCACGTCGGGTCCGTCCGCTACCGGGAGTACGCCGATGTGCTCCACGGGCTGCTGAGGCCCGGGGGGAGGCTGCTCAACCACCAGATCGCGCGCCGACCCGAGCAGGACGAAGCCGCCTACCACGTGGACGACTTCATCGACGCCTACGTCTTCCCCGACGGGGAGCTGGCGCCGCTCGGCAGGACCCTGTCGATCCTGGAGCAGGCCGGCTTCGAGGCCCGCGACGTCGAGTCGTTGCGCGAGCACTACGCCCTCACGCTGCGCGCCTGGGTGGCGAACCTGGAGTCCGACCGGGAGCGGGCGGTACGGCACTCCTCGCCCGGCCGTGCCAGGATCTGGCGCCTCTACATGGCCGCTTCGGCCGTGTCCTTCGAGCGCAACCGGATCGGGGTCAACCAGATCCTCGCGGTGCGGTGCCGGGACGGCGGCGGCTCGGGGCTGCCGCTCAGGGCACGCGGCTGGACCGAGACCGGGGCGGGCTGACCCCTCGGAGGAGGGCGCGGTGAGCCGGTCCCTCCGCACCTGCCCGGGCCGGGGCCCGCACCCAGCCTGGCTGGGGAGGGGCTGCCTCCCGGGCCGGGACCCGCGTCTTCCCGGAACGGGGCGGGGCGGCCTTCCGGGCCGGGACCCGCAGGCACTCGGGCCGGGGCCCGCGTTTTCCCGGAACGGGGCGGGGCGGCCTTCCGGGCCGGGACCCGCAGGCACTCGGGCCGGGGCCCGCGTCTTCCCGGAACGGGGCGGGGCGGCCTTCCGGGCCGGGACCCGCAGGCACTCGCGCCGGGACCCGCAGGCACCCGGGCCGGGCCCCTTCGCGGGGCCCGGCCCGGGCAGCCGTCATGCGCCCTCCGTACGGCTACTCGGTCTTGATCGCGGTGAGCATGTCCAGCCGCGCGGCGCTGCGGGCCGGCCACATCGCGGCGAGCACTCCCACCAGCCCCGCGAGCAGCAGGAAGAGGCCGATCCGGTCCCACGGCAGGACCAGGGCGTAGCCCGGGACCTTGTCCCGGAAGGTCTCGCCGATCGCCCAGCCGAGGAAGGTGCCGAGGCCGATGCCGACGACCGCGCCGTACACGGAGATGACGACCGCCTCCAGCCGGACCATCCGCTTCACCCGGCGCCGGTCCAGGCCGATCGCGCGCAGCATGCCGATCTCCTGCTGCCGCTCGAAGACGGACATCGCCAGGGTGTTGACGACCCCGAGCACGGCGATGACCAGGGCCATCGCGAGCAGGCCGTACATGATGTTCAGCAGGGTGCCGATGATGCCGCCGAACTGGTCGCGGATGTCCTGCCGGTCCATCACCGCGATGGCGGGGTTGTCGCCGAGCGCGTCGATCAGGGCCTGCTCGTTCGCCTCGCTCTGGCCGCCGTCCGTCTTGACGAAGATCTCCGGAATGTGTGGCTTCAGCTCGTGCGGGTCGGCGACCTCGGTGCTCACCAGGACCGGTGACAGGAACTCGCTGTCCCTGAAGACCGCGCCGATCTCCAGGCTCCCCTTCTTCTTGTCGTCGAAGGTGACGGGGAGCCGGTCGCCGACCTTCCAGCCCTTGCTCGCGGCCGTCTTCTCGGCGACCGCGGCGCCCCCCTTCGCGAGGGTGTCCAGGCTGCCGCCGACGACCTCGACGTTCAGGACCTTCTCGACGTCGCCCGGGGTGACCGCCGAAGCGGCCGTGAAGTCGCCCTTCACCTCGAAGTGCACGGCCTGCTGCGGGGAGACGGCCGAGACGCCCGGGGCCTTCTCCAGCGCGTCCAGCGCGGACCGGTCGAGGCCTCCGCCGTTGGCCATCGTGACCATGTAGTCGGCCTTGATGTTGTCCGTCGTCATCCTGTCGACGGCCCGGCCGACGGTGACGCCGAGGACGGAGAGACCCGTGACCAGGGTCAGTCCGATCGCGAGTGCGGAGGCCGTGGCACCGGTGCGCCGGGGGTTTCGGACGGCGTTCCGCCCGGCGAGCTTGCCGGCTACCGAGAAGACGCCGGCGAGCAGTGGCCGTACGAGGGCGATGACGGGGCGCGAGAGCTGCGGGATCAGCACGATCACGCCGATCAGCGTTAGGAACGCGCCCGCCGCGATCAGCATCCGCCCGGTGCCGCCGGCGGCGGCGGCACCCCAGACGATGCCGCCCGCGCCGAGGCCGGCCAGGACGCCCCCGATGGAGTTGCGCAGCACCAGCGACCTGGCGCCGGGCGCCGTGTGGACACTGCCCATGGCGGCGACCGGCGGGATCTTCGCGGCCCGGCGTCCGGGCAGCCACGCGGCGAACATCGTGACGAGCACACCGACGGCGAAGGCGGCGACCACCGGCGTCGCGGAGATCACGAGCGGGCCGTCCGGCACCTTCATGCCGAAGGCGGCCATTCCCGAGCGCAGGCCCATCGTCAGCCCGATGCCGAGGACGAAGCCGACGGCCGAGGCCACGGCGCCGACGATGGCGGCCTCGACGAGCACCGAGCGGGTGATCTGGCGGCGGGAGGCGCCGACGGCCCGCATCAGGGCGAGTTCCCCGGTGCGCTGGGCGACCAGCATGGTGAAGGTGTTGGAGATCAGGAAGACGCCGACGAAGAGCGCGATGCCGGCGAAGCCGAGCAGGATCTGCTTGAGGGTGCCGAGCCCCTTCTCGATGTCCGCGGCCTGCTTCTCGGCGAGGTCCTTCCCGGTCCGCGCCTCGGCGTTCTCCGGCAGCAGCGGCTCCACCGCGTCGAGGATCCTCGCGGCGTCGGCACCGGGGGCGGCGGCGACGCTGACGTCCCGGTAGTAGCCCGGCTTCAGGTAGAGCTTCTGGGCCACCTCGGTGTCGAAGAGGACCAGGCTGCCACCGGCGTTCACGGCACCGTCCTCGGTGGTGAAGACACCGCTGAGGGTGTACTCCGCCACCGGCCCGTTGGTGGCGACGCGGACCCGGTCGCCCACCGTGTACCCGCCCTTGGCGGCGCTGTCCGCGTCCAGGGCGATCCGGTCGGCCTTCGCGGGGCCGCCGCCGTCGGTGAAGGTGTAGGCGGGGTCCTCGCCGTCCTTGCCGGGGGAGAAGTTGGAGCCCTTGTTCGACCAGCCGACGCCGATCAGCCTGCCGTCGGGGTCGGCGACCCCGGCGAAGCCGTCGACGCGGCCGTGGGCGGCGGCGACGCCGTCCAGCGCGGCGACCTTGCCGAGGGTCTGCTCGGAGATGCCGGGCTCCTGCCCGGGGTCCTTCTCGTCGGCGTACGAGGTGACGGCGACGGCGACGTCGTCGTAGCTCTCGGCCGACTGGTTGCGGAAGGCGTTTGAGAGGGTGTCGGCGAAGACCAGGGTGCCGGAGACGAACGCCACGCCGAGCATCACGGCGAGGACGGTCATCAGCAGCCTGGCCCTGTGCGCGAGCACACTGCGCAGGGCGGTACGGAACATGGTGTGGGTCAGTCCTGGGGTGGGGTCCGGAAGTCTGCGGTGGAGGCGTGGGTCAGCTGGTCCGGCCCCTGGCGTCGAACTCCTTCATGCGGTCCAGCACGCCGTCGGCGGTCGGCGCGGTCATCTCGTCCACGATCCGGCCGTCCGCCAGGAAGACGACGCGGTCCGCGTACGCCGCGGCCGCCGGGTCGTGCGTCACCATCACGACGGTCTGGCCCAGCTCCCGCACCGAGTTGCGCAGGAAGCCCAGGACCTCGGCGCCGGAGCGGGAGTCGAGGTTTCCGGTCGGCTCGTCGCCGAAGACGATCTCGGGCCGGGAGGCGAGCGCACGGGCCACGGCCACGCGCTGCTGCTGGCCGCCGGAGAGCTGGGCGGGCCGGTGGCCGAGCCGGTCGGAGAGCCCCACCATGTCGATGACGAGCCGCAGCCACCGTTCGTCCGGCCTGCGTCCGGCGATGTCCATCGGCAGTGTGATGTTCTCCAGGGCCGTCAGCGTCGGCAGCAGGTTGAAGGCCTGGAAGATGAAGCCGATCTTGTCGCGGCGCAGCCGGGTCAGCTGCTTGTCACTGAGCGAGCCCAGCTCGGTCCCGCCGATGCGTACCGAGCCGCCGCTGAAGCCGTCGAGTCCCGCGACGCAGTGCATCAGCGTCGACTTGCCGGAACCGGACGGGCCCATGATCGCGGTGAACTCGCCCTGGCGGAAGTCCACGGTGACCCGGTCGAGGGCGACCACCCGGGTCTCGCCCTCCCCGTACACCTTGGACAGGTCCGCGGCGCGGGCGGCCACCGAGGTGGCACGGGCGGTGGTGGGTGTGGTGGTCACGAGTCGGCTCTCCTGTCGCGGCGTTCCTGGGACCGCTCCATCGTGCTGCCGGGGCCCTCGCCGGATCATCGGTCCCGGTGCCCGTTCCCGGGACCCCCTCCGGTCTGACGGGGCGGCGGCCCGTCCTCCTTTGGTATGACGGTGGCTCCCGGGGCGGCTCCGGGGCGGGCCCGCCCCACCGGAGCGCCGCGCGACGGATCCCCGGGTGTGCGGGGGCGGCGACTTTCCGTCATTCCCACGGGTGGCGCCGGGTGCGCGAGGAGCCCGCCTCGGCAGGTGCAAACCTCGGCCCACGTGGGCTGACTACCCCTCAGTCATCAATAAAATAAGACAACTTAGGCACGTTGTTCCGCTGTTGGGGTGAGCCGTGCGGATAGGCTCGTGTGCGAACGCAGAGCCGCGTACGCAGGACCGCGCAACCAGCCCGGATGGTGGAATGCAGACACGGCGAGCTTAAACCTCGCTGGCCTTCGGGCCGTGCCGGTTCGAGTCCGGCTCCGGGCACGTTCATGCGTCCGCGGCGCGAGCGGCACCCGTTGAATTCCTGAACGCTCGCCCGCGCCCGCGAGGCCCCGGCCGCCGCCGCTCCGTACCCCTGCCCGCTCCCCCCATTACCCCTGCCGTACCCCCGCCGTACCCCTGCCCGGCCCGCAGCCGCGCACACCGGGCCCGCACCCCCGGCCGGCTTCCGGCACCGCCTCCGGAGTGAACCGCGCCGACCCGGGAATGAGTGACTCCGTTCATCGGCTGTAGTGTCGGGAGAGAGTGCACGGCGGGTGCGGGGCCACAGGTCAGTCACGATCGAGGAAAGATCCTCCTTCAGCACTAGGCCGAGGTCTTTGCCCCCGCATTACTCTTGTGTGAAGGCCGCGCAGGGCGGCCATGGAGGAGTGAGATGAGGAGCAGCAACCCGGTCTTCTCGCGACGGGGGTTCAGCCGCGACAACGGCTACGCGGGCTTCAACACCGCGCCGCAGGCCGGGGGCCCCGCAGTCGGCGGAAACCCGTACGCCCAGGGCGCCGGCAACGCGTACGCCACCAACCCCTACGCGCCGGCGGACGCCCAGGTCGGTGCCCCGCCGCAGGCACCCGCGCCGACCAGTGTGATGACGATGGACGACGTCGTGGCGCGCACCGCCATGACGCTCGGCACCGTCGTGCTCACCGCGATCCTGTCGTGGGTGCTTCTGCCCGTCGACCCGGCCAACATGGGCAGGTCGTACGGCATCGCCATCGGCGCCGCGCTGGTGGCCATGGTGCTCGCGCTCGTCCAGTCCTTCAAGCGCAAGCCGTCGCCCGCGCTGATCCTCGCCTACGCGGGGTTCGAGGGCGTCTTCCTCGGAGTGATCTCCAGCGCGGTGTCCACGTACATCGCGGACGGTGTGGTCGCCCAGGCCGTGCTCGGGACCATGGCGGTCTTCGGCGGCGTGCTGTTCGCCTACAAGATGCGCTGGATCCGCGTCACCCGCCGCTTCTACGGCTTCGTGATGGCGGCAGCGATGGGCTTCCTGCTGCTGATGGCGGTCAACCTGCTGTTCGCCGTCTTCGCCGGCGGCGACGGCCTGGGCTTCCGCAGCGGCGGTCTCGGCATCCTGTTCGGTGTCATCGGCATCATCCTCGGCGCCTGCTTCCTGGCCCTGGACTTCAAGCAGGTCGAGGACGGCATCAACTACGGCGCCCCCCGCGAGGAGTCCTGGCTGGCCGCCTTCGGCCTCACCCTGACCCTGGTGTGGATCTACCTGGAGATGCTGCGTCTGCTGTCGATCCTGCAGGGCGACGACTGACGCGCGGGCGGCCCGGCCGCCCGGCGAACCGACGATGGGCCCGCTCCGGCATCCGCCGGGCGGGCCCATCGGTCGTCCTCGAGCCGGTGCCGCAGCACGCCCCGGCTGGTGCCGCGTCAGGCGACGTCCGCCCCGCCCCGTCGCGACGCCCGGCACGGCGACTCGCCGCCTTGCCGAACCAACCGGGCAGGCCCGCTGCGAGGCCGATCCGGCGCCCTGCGACGCACCGCACCGGACGCCGCTCCGCGCCGCCGCCGACGGGCAGACCCCGCCCGACGCGGCACTAGAGCAGCTTGCGGGCCGCCCTCCTCAGGTCGTACTCATGGATGATCGCCTTCGCGTGGCCGTACGCGAGATCGTGTTCGCTCCGGAGCCAGCTGACCTTCTCCTCGAAACGGAACAGGGACGGTCCTTCTTCGACGGTGCGCAGCCAGTCGGCGATGTCCCGACCGGTGCAGTGGGGGATGCGGGACAGCAGGTTGCGATGGGTCTCTTCGGAGAAGACTTGGGACATCGGTGCCTCCGGACGCATTGCGCGTGTGGTCCTTCCCGTCACCGTGCCTCAGCGTTCGCGCGTTGGCAACAGTCCCGTACCGGCGCATAGGGTCGCGTCGTGCTTGATACGACACCTCTGACGGCGGCCGTGGAACGTTTCGCCGACCGGCTGCGGGCGGCCCCGCAGAGCCGGCTCCAGCGCGGGGCGGCGGCCGAAGGGCTGGCACTGGCCAGGGAGTTGGCGGTGCGCGCCCAGCGCATCGAGACGCCGGGGCGGCAACCGCGGATCATGCCCGACGCGGGTGTCTTCGCGGTCGCGGACCAATTGGTGGTCGCGGGGACGGATTTGGCCGAAGCCCTACGCTCCGGGACGGCACCGCCGGGGGAGCTGGCCGAGGCCGTGGAACTGGTCGAGGCGGCGGCGCGGCGGGCGCGGCTCTGAGGGCGCGCCCGGGAGGCTCCGGGGCCGGCCGGGGGCCGGGGCGGCCGGGCGGGCCCGCGGAACGGGCTCAGAGCGAGGCGATGACGCGGTCGGCGAGGACGTAGACGTTCTCCCCGGCGCCGCAGGAGAACGTGAGGGAGTAGGCGCCCGAGACGCCCGAGCCGCCGAGCAGGACCGGCGCCCGCCCGGCGCGCAGCGCCTCGCCGAGCTGCTCCGCGGTCTCACGGTGCCCCGGGGTCATGCACAGGGTCGTGCCGTCGGCGAACACGTACACGTCCAGGGTTCCCAGCGGGCCCGGCCGCACGTCGGTGAGGGCGGTCGCGGCGTCGGCCAGCTCCTCCAGCCGCGCCACGGTCCGCTCGTGGTCGGTCACGACAGGCGTCTGCACCGGAACGAAGTCGGGATGCGAGGGGTGCCGGCGGCGGGCCGCGGCCAGTTCGGGGGAGTCCTCGGCGAACTCCGCCGGCTGCTCGGCGGGCTCCGGCTCCGCGAGTTCAGCGAGTTCCGCGAGTTCTTCGAGGGCTTCCGCCGCTTCCAGGTTCAGTGCCTCCAGGCCGGCGAAGTCGGCCTGCCGGGGCAGCTGGACCGGCCCGTCCTCGCCGACGTCCGCCAGCCCGCCCGGCATCGTCAGCGGGGAGTCGCCGGCGAAGTGCGGTGCGTCGGCCGCCTCGCGGGCCTCCTGCGCGGCCCAGAAGGCACGTGCCTCGGCCAGCTCGCGCTCGCGCTCCTCGGCCAGCGCCTCGGCGACGGCCGCGCGTATCTCGGCGGCGGGGGCCGTGCGGGCCTGCGGTACGGAACCGAAGGGGCCGCCGCCGTGGCGGCTCGCTGCGGCCAGTTCCGAACGCAGGGCGGCGACCTGCCGGCGCAGCCCGAGAGTGGTGTGCAGGGCGGCGGCGCCCACAGCCGTGGCGGCGGCGGTGGTCAGCAGCAGGGCGAGGGGAAAGGCGCTCACTGACGTACTCCCGGTTCTGAGGACTTCCCGACTTACTACATCAGCTTGTCGTGGGCCCACACCTGGTGTCAGTGCAATACATCACGAACTTCACGAAAGAGACAGGGGGCTGAGCCGGACGTCTTTCTGTGGGACACGTGTGAGCTGGGCAAACGCACGTTGCTGGGAGGCATATCACATCCTGGGGGAGATTAGGTCACGACCGGGAGACGGCGGGGTTGGGGGAGTGCCCGCGGAGGGATGGGGAGGGGTTTCGCGATGCGAGCCCGGGGCTCGGGGCTCGGGCCCCGGGCGCGGACGCGCGTCGGGTGGCCGGTCGCGGGGCGCGTGTCACGGGGCGCGGACCGCAGGTCGCGGTTTGCGGTCGCGGGTGCGGGTGCGGGTGCGGGCCGCGGCCCGCACCCGGTCATCCGCGCCGCTGTGGCCCGGACCCGGTGGCCCGGACCCGGTCATCCGCGCCGGCGGGGTGCCGCGCCCGTGCGCGGCACCCCGCCCGCGCGCGGAGCCGCGGGCGAGGCGCCGGCCCGGTCAGCTGAGGCGCTCGATGACCATGGCCATCCCCTGGCCGCCGCCCACGCACATGGTCTCCAGGCCGAACTGCCTGTCGTGGAACCGGAGGGAGTTGATCAGCGTGCCGGTGATACGCGCTCCGGTCATGCCGAAGGGGTGGCCGACCGCGATCGCGCCGCCGTTGACGTTCAGCTTGTCCAGCGGGATGCCCAGGTCCCGGTAGGAGGGGATGACCTGGGCCGCGAACGCCTCGTTGATCTCGACCAGGTCGATGTCGTCCATGGTGAGCCCGGCCCGCCGCAGCGCCTGCCTGCTCGCCTCGACCGGGCCGTAGCCCATGATCTCGGGGGAGAGGCCGGACACCCCGGTGGAGACGATCCGGGCCAGCGGGGTCAGGCCCAGCTCGCGCGCCTTGGTGTCCGACATGATCACCAGCGCGGCCGCGCCGTCGTTGAGCGGGCAGCAGTTGCCCGCGGTGACCAGGCCGTCCGGGCGGAACACCGGCTTCAGGCCCTGCACGCCCTCCAGCGTGACGCCTGCGCGCGGACCGTCGTCCTTGCTGACCACGGTGCCGTCCGGCAGCGTCACGGGCGTGATCTCGCGCTCCCAGAAGCCGTTCTTGATCGCTTCCTCGGCGAGGTTCTGGGACCGCACGCCGAACTCGTCCATCTCCTGGCGGGTGACGCCCTTGAGGCGGGCCAGGTTCTCCGCGGTCTGGCCCATCGCGATGTAGGCGTCGGGGACCAGGCCGTCCTCGCGCGGATCGTGCCAGCTCGCGCCCTCGCTGGCGGCGACGGCCGCGGTACGGGCCTCCGCATCGGCGAAGAGGGGGTTGTGGGTGTCGGGCAGGCCGTCGGAGCTGCCCTTCACGGAGCGGGAGACCATCTCGACGCCGGCCGATATGAAGACGTCGCCCTCGCCGGCCTTGATGGCGTGCAGCGCCATCCGGGAGGTCTGAAGCGAGGACGAGCAGTAGCGGGTGACGGTGCAGCCGGGGAGGTGGTCCATGCCCATCTGCACGGCCACGATCCGGCCCAGGTTGTGGCCCTGCTCGCCGCCGGGCAGGCCGCAGCCGAGCATCAGGTCGTCGATGTCCTCGGGGTCCAGTTCGGGGACCTTGGCCAGTGCGGCCTGGACGATGGTCGCGGTCAGGTCGTCCGGCCGCAGCTCCTTCAGCGAGCCCTTGAAGGCCCGTCCGATGGGCGAGCGGGCGGCAGAGACGATCACGGCTTCGGGCATCACGGCTCCAGTGGGGTGCTCGGGGGCGACAGTCTGGAAGTTACCCCCACGTATCGCGTGGGTCACGGTACGGACCGTGTGATGCGGACCTCTTTTCTAAGCGCCCGCTTACGCGTGGGTCCGCGCGGCTGAGGCGGACGGGGGCGCCCTCGGCGGTCCGCGACGTGGTCCGTCCGCGCCGGGACGGGGCGCGGGGGTGTGAGGGCCGGGCCACCACACGCGGACCGTGCCGCTGCCGCTGCCGCTGCCGCTGCCGCTGCCGCTGCCGGTGAGGGGGCGGGGGCGGGGGCGGGGGCAGCGGGCCGGGGCGGGTGCTGCCCTGACAGGGGAGCGGGATCCGGCCGCGCGGGCCGAGTACGGGGCCGCAGGGCCGGGACGGACCCGGCCGCCGCGCGGGTCCGTCCCGGCGCGGGCCGTTCCGGCGCGGTCCTTCCGGCGCGGTCCTTCCGGCGCGGGCCGCGCGTTCACTCCGATCCCCGCCCGCGCGCCTCGGCGGCCCGGGGCTCCGAAGGCGCGGGCTCCGCCGGCACCGGCAGGCGGCGGCGCCTGCGGTGCTTGAGCAGGGCCCACGGGGCACGGGCTCCGGTGACCTCGGTACCGGCCTCGCTCGCCGCCTCCGCCGCGGCCTTGGCGACCGTCAGCATGCCCTCGCGGCGGTCGGCGTCCAGCCGGTCCGTCTCCGGCCAGAGGCCCAGCACCGCGCACAGCGTCGGCAGCACCGCCATCGCCGCCGTGGCGTACCCCTCCGCCGACGGGTGGTAGTTGTCGGGTCCGAACAGCTCACGGGGGTTCGCCGCGAACTCCGGCCCCAGCAGGTCCCCCAGCGACACCGTACGGCCGCCCTGCTCCACCACGCCGATCGTCTGCGCCGCCGCGAGCTGCCGGGAGACCCGCCGGGCGAGCCACCGCAGCGGCTGGTAGACGGGTTCGATGGTGCCGAGGTCCGGACAGGTGCCCACCACCACCTCCGCTCCCGCCGTCCGCAGCCGGCGTACCGCGGCGGACAGGTGCCGCACCGACTGCGTCGGGGGCATGCGGTGCGTCACGTCGTTCGCCCCGATCATGATCACGCAGACGTCCGGTGCCCGGGCGGGGTCCCGCAGCGCGAGGCCCACCTGCCGTTCGAGGTCGTCGGAGCGCGCACCGGGCTGGGCCACGATGAACAGCTCCACCGGGCGCTCCGCCACGGCCGCGAGCCCCGAGGCCAGCAGCGCCCCCGGTGTCTGCCCCGCCCGGCGCACGCCCTGCCCGGCGGCCGTCGAGTCGCCGAGCAGGACCAGCCGCAGCGGACTCGAGAACCCGAAGGCCGTGCCGTAGACGCCGTCCGCCCCGGGCGGGCAGGGGGCCGTACCGCCCCCCACCGATCTCTTCGCGAGCTGCACCTCGGCCAGCAGGAGAGTCACCGCCGCGGCTCCGAGCAGCCCGATCCCGCCGCCGCCGTAAGCCGCGCCCGCAGCGATGCGCCGCGCCACCCTCGCCCTCGCCCTCGACACAGTCCCAGCCACCTCCTCGTAGCCGTGCAGTCGTCCAAGAGCTAACTGCCCCGCAACCGCCGCAGCCCAATCTCACGCCGAATGCGCATACGCTGACGGAACCACTACGGAGATCCCGGAGACTTACGGTGCGATTCCACGACTCGATGATCAGTCTGGTTGGCAATACCCCGCTGCTGAAGCTGAACAGCGTGACCGCGGGCATTCAGGCGACGGTCCTCGCCAAGGTCGAGTACTTCAACCCCGGCGGATCGGTCAAGGACCGCATCGCCCTGCGCATGATCGAGGCAGCCGAGCGGAGCGGGGAGCTCGAGCCGGGCGGCACGATCGTCGAGCCGACGAGCGGCAACACCGGCGTCGGGTTGGCCATCGTGGCCCAGCAGAAGGGCTACAAGTGCGTCTTCGTCTGCCCGGACAAGGTGTCCACGGACAAGATCAATGTCCTGCGCGCCTACGGCGCCGAGGTCGTCGTCTGCCCGACGGCGGTCGACCCGGACCACCCGGACTCGTACTACAACGTCTCCGACCGGCTGGTACGCGAGACGCCGGGCGCCTGGAAGCCGGACCAGTACTCCAACCCGAACAACCCGCGTTCGCACTACGAGACGACCGGTCCCGAACTGTGGGAACAGACTGAGGGGAAGATCACCCATTTCGTGGCCGGTATCGGCACCGGCGGCACCGTCTCCGGCACCGGCAACTACCTCAAGGAGATCAGCGGCGGCGCGGTGCGCGTCGTCGGCGCGGACCCCGAGGGCTCCGTCTACTCCGGTGGGTCCGGCCGGCCGTACCTGGTCGAGGGGGTCGGTGAGGACTTCTGGCCCACCGCGTACGACCCCGAGGTCACGGACGAGATCGTCGCCGTCTCCGACAAGGACTCGTTCCAGATGACGCGCCGCCTGGCCAAGGAGGAGGGCCTCCTGGTCGGCGGTTCCTGCGGTATGGCGGTGGTCGCCGCGCTGCGCGTGGCCGAGGGGCTCGGTCCGGACGACGTGGTGGTCGTGCTGCTCCCGGACAGCGGGCGCGGCTATCTGTCGAAGATCTTCAACGACGAGTGGATGAACGACTACGGCTTCCTCGAGCAGGCCGGCGACCAGCCGCGGGTCGGTGACGTGCTGAAGCACAAGGAGGGCGCCCTGCCGTCCCTCGTGCACATGCACCCGGAGGAGACGGTGGGCCAGGCCGTCGAGGTGCTGCGCGAGTACGGCGTCTCCCAGATGCCGATCGTGAAGCCGGGCGCCGGGCACCCGGACGTCATGGCCGCCGAGGTCATCGGCTCCGTGGTGGAGCGGGAACTGCTGGACGCGCTGTTCACGCAGCGCGCCTCGCTGAACGACCCGCTGGAGAAGCACATGAGCGAGCCGCTGCCCCAGGTCGGTTCGGGCGAGCCGGTCGGCGACCTGATGTCCGTGCTCGGTTCCGCCGACGCCGCGATCGTGCTGGTCGAGGGCAAGCCCACCGGTGTCGTCAGCCGCCAGGACCTGCTCTCCTTCCTGGCGCGGTCCGGGAAGTAGGCGGCAGGGGCGGGACGGCGGCGGTCCCCTGCGGAGCAGGATGCGCGGGGACCGCCGCACCCCCGTGACCGGGGGGCGGGACGGCGGCGGTCCCCGCGGGGGACGCGGTCCGGGTCCTGGCCGGAGCCGGCGCCGCGTCCGGGCGTCCACGGAGGTCCGGGAGCCGCTCCGGAGGTCCTTGACGCCGACACCCCTCAATGTGCCGGACGCGTGTTAACCGGGTGCTGCGCCGACGTGTCGCTCCCGTACCACTTGCGCGAACCCCCGCGTACGGTGCGCCCGATGGCGCCGGGCCCGTGCGGCGGGTCGTCCGACGCCCGCGAACCCCCGCGCACGGGGCGCCCGATGGCGCCGGGGCCGGCTCGGGGCCGCTGCCGTGGGCCGGTCCCGGCGGGGGCCGCTCCTCCCGGCGGGCCACGGGCCCGCCGATCCCGTTCCGCCCCGGTCCGGGCGGTCTGCCCCACCCGTACTGCCCCACCCGTACCGCCCTGGCGGTCTGCCCCCACCGTCCTGCCTCGGCGGCCGAACGGGGCCCCTCCCGCGCGGGGGCGCGCGGGAGGGCCGACGCTGAAGATGAGACTCGCCATGCCCTCTGGTCTGGCACTGTTGATTCGATAAGTATCGAATCAAGGTCATTTTGGGGCATGGGAGATGAGAGTGGGGCTGACCAGGGGGTTCTCGCTGCGCTTGAGCTTCCGCGAACTGGCGTGATCTCGACTCGGTCCCGGAGGCCACCAAAAGGAAGTCATGATGAGAGCGAGGACAGGGCCCTCTGTGAGGGGTATCCACCCCACCAGCCGATCGGACAGGCGTAGAAGAAGGCCTGTCCGATTAGGGCGAACCTTGCAGGTGCCCCTACGGCGCGCAGCAACAGGTAGGCGACGAGGCCACCGGCAACGGTGAACAGGACCGAGGTGACGAGCAGTCCCGAACCCGCGCCGAACAGGGCGACAAACGGCGCGGCCAACACCGGGAACCCGCAGGGCTCCGGCAAAGTCGCCCTGTAGGGCTGTGACGTGGTGTTTCTGTGTGAGATGAGGGTGCGCGGGCGTGTTCAGGTCGGGTTGGATGGAGGTTCCTACGCCGTCCGTCCGTCCGAGAGAACAACGCCCGCGCCATGTCATCGTCTCGCATCTCCGCGCCTGTCCGCATGCTCGTTCCGGATCATGAGCTTCTCGTCGACCTGCTCGGTCGGATACCCGATCCGCGCCGTCGGCGCGGGGTCCGTCATTCGGTGGGCGCTCTGATCGCGGTCGCGGTGTGCGCGGTGATCGCCGGGGCACGGGGGTTCACGGCGATCGGGGAGTGGGCCCGGGACGCGGGGGCCGACGCCTTGGGCCGGCTGGGTCTGGAGCGGGGGTCGGTGGACGAGTCGACGCTGCGCCGTCTGTTCGCGAGGCTGGACGCGGACCGTCTCGACGCGGTGCTGGGGGCCTGGGCCGTGACGCGGGCCGCGTTGGTCGCGGGCCGGCGGGTGATCGCCGTCGACGGCAAGACGGTCCGCGGCGCCCGCGGCGACAGCTCTTCCGCGCCGCACCTGGTCGCCGCCCTCGCTCACGGATCCGGGGCGGTGCTCGGCCAGGTCGCGGTGGGGGAGAAGAGCAACGAGATCCCCGCCGCCCGCCGCCTGCTCCAACTCCTGGACCTGGACGGCGTGGTCGTCACGATGGACGCACTGCACACCCAGCACGACACCGCAGCGCTGGTGACAGAGGCCGGCGCCGATTACGTCCTGACCGTGAAGGCCAACCAGAAGTCCTTGTACAACCAGCTCAAGGCCCTGCCCTGGGCCCGGATGCCCGCCCTCACCAGGACCGAGCGCGGACACGGACGCCGCGTCACCCGCACGATCAAGGTCGCCGACGTGCCCGCCTGGATCGGCTTCACCGCAGCCACGCAAGTCGCCCGACTACGGCGCACCGTCACCAGGAAGGGCAGGCGGACGGTCGAGATCGTCTACCTGATCACCAGCGCGGACGCCCACACCGCGCCGCCGGCACTCCTGGCCGCATGGGTGCAGTCGCACTGGCAGATCGAGAACCGCCTGCACTGGATCCGCGACGTCACCTTCGACGAAGACCGCTCCCAGGTCCGCACCGGCAACGCACCCCGCGTCATGGCCGCCCTGCGCAACACCGTCATCACCCTGCTCCGCCTGCACGGCCACCACAACATCGCCGCCGCCCTACGACATCACGCCCGCGACACCGACCGCCCCATCAACCTGATCCTGACCGCATGATCAACGACTTTGCCGGGACCCTGCGGGAACCCGGGCCGGACATCGAATATGCGCTCATAGCGAGGGCTGAGCGGTTTCAGCCCGTCAGCCGACTCTGCCATGCATGCGAAGAATCCTTTCCCCGGCGTGGGGTACGGAGCAGCGTTATCGCGCAAATTCTCCGGCTTCAGCCCGTGAGAGCGGGTCTCCCGTCGCACCCTGTCGTGGCAGTACGCCTTCAACGCGGTCCGGTGCGCTTGCTCCGGAGAGTCACCGAGGAGCTACAGCGCGGCCTGGTTGTAACGGTAGGCGTCATTGGCCGGCGCCAGAGTGGGCCTACCGATGATCTGGAGAATTATGTACGCGATGGCAATCAGCGCGGGGAGCATCCACCGACGCGACCGACGTATGCTCTTTCTCCGGCGGGTTTCGGACGACCCCACGTCGCCTGCTCGGGGCCGAGAAACAGCAGTGAGGTCGTTGGCGCTCATCACAGGCGCTCATCACAGGCGGTCACATTACCCTACCGGCATCCTCGTGCGGAGCCGTCACATATGCGGGCGTCCTCGCCGCGGCGCAGCCCACCGCAGGCTCCGTCAACCCGGTAGCCCCCGCGCGCTACAGCTTCTTTAGCGGTCCGTCTTGTTGCTCACTGGACGAGTTCGATGTGGGGGTGGTCCGGGGATGCCGGACAGGCGTGGAGTTGGAGGTCGTAGCCACTGGCGATGTCGATCATGGTGAAGTTCGCCGGAAGGCAGCCGGGAGGGAGCGGCGTGGGGGCGGTCTTCTCCTCTTCGGGGTCCCAGCTTTCGGTGCCGGCGTTCGATTCGACGGTGGCGATGGTCAGCAGCGGGACCGCCTCGGTGCCGCATGCGGAGCAGGACCGGGGCAGGGGATCGGTGAGGCCCCATCGGGTCCAGCCACCGGTCTTCCAGCCGGGGGAGATGGACAGCATGTCCATGTAGAGTTCCTGCGGAGCGAGTTCGTAGGAGCCGTCCAGGGCTGACCCGGCCGCCTGCCACCTGCTCCAGTCGCCCAGTTCCTCCTGCAGTTCCTCGCTCAGCTCCAGGTAGCTGGGGTACTCGGTGACCTGCTCAGGCGTGAGCAGACACGGCGCCGGCAGATAGGTGGGGAACTGGATCGCGGGCGGCTCGGGAGGTGCGTCGAGTACGTCCGTTACGGTCGCGGCGGTCCGCCAGAACAGTGCGGTCCTCGGATGTGCCGGGTGGTCGAAGGGGCACCACAGGACCTGGAGCACATCGGCCTCGGACTGCCCGGGCGGGCGCAGCAATGGGACGTCACGTACGTACAACTGGGCTACGGGCAGCAGGGCGATCGGGCCCTCGGGCCAAGGGCGGCCGGCCTTGATCCGCTCCTCGATCGCCAGCTCCTCGGGCGTGTACCGGGTCACCGGGGGATCGCCGCCCGGCCGGCTCGCCACCGCTGCGCGGATACGCCGCAGCCGCCGCAGGTCCTCCGGCGAGAGGACTTCGTTCACCCCGTCCCACCTGTGCGGTCCCTCGCAGCGCGGCCACGGCTCGTCGGCGGGCCAGAGCAGGGGCCCGCCGACGGAGCTGTCGTGCGGCGTGGGCGACCCGGGGCGGGGATGCAACCGGGTTGCCGTGCGTGCCAGCGGGGCCAGTTGAGGGAAGAGCGCGGTGACGTCGAGCGGCCGCGGCGGGGTGGTACGACTCATGCTGGCTCCCGTAGGCACTAACCGGCTGTGATCAGTTTCCGAGGTTGAGCAGCCCGGTGTTCGCCTTGGTGTTGGGGACGTAGACGTTGGGGAACAGCTCCTCGGCCGACCCGTTCGCCCGTTCGATGCTAGCGGTCATCGTGACTCCCACCGGAATCGTGCTGGTGGCATCCCGGAAGACGGGGGTCACCTGGTAAAGGATCGCGTCGTTCGCTCCGAAGTCGGCTTCGCCGACCTCCTTTTGAGCCATGAACTCGTAGGTCCGCATGCTGGGCGTTCCGGTGTTCATTCCCACCTGCCAGCAGGGGACGAGGTTGTTCTGCCCGCCGTCCAGGATCGCACCTGGTCCACCGAGAATGTTCGCGATCAGGTGACACCGGGCCTGACTCGTCACGGGAGGGTTGTCCTGATTGAACTTCTGCGCGTCGCGCCAGCCGGTGATGTCTCCCGAGGCAGGCTTGCCGGCGCCGAGCTTCTTCCCAAGACAGGCCTGTGCCGTCGTCGGCCGGGTACCGGCTGAACCGATCGGGATGATGGTCTTGTTCACATGGGCGACAGGTTCGGTGGTGTTCCTGATCCACCCGGCGCCGGAGGGAAGCGCACCGGACGGCCAGTTCGCCAGGCAGGCGGCCTGTGGGACGGCGGCCGGTGTGGTGAACTCCACCTTGAACTGATCGGAGTTGATGACGTGCTGGTTCTCGAAGCCCTCGTTGAGCTTCACGTCAGCGAATTGCTTGTCGACGGCCGGGACATGGGCGCGCACACACGGGGTGGCGGGATCCAGGACCCTGCTGTCGCCGAGGACGTAGGTGTCCCAGCTGCCGCTGCTGGCATTGGGGATCACCTCGACGCAGCGAGCGCCGTCGATACCTCCCTCCTTGGCCTCAGCGAAGGGGAATTCGCCGCAGGTGTCGGTTTCGACGAGGTCCGTATTGGCCACGAAGCTTCCACACGTGCGATCCGTACGTTCGGCCGCCCCGTTCTTCTCCCTGGTCAGCGGCTTGTTGTCTCCCCAGCCGTCGTTGAAGCGTTGCTGGGCCCACTGGTAGGCGGCCACGGCGCCGCCCGCGTCCTCGCTCGTCGCCTTCATCGGCACTACGGCCATGACGGACGGAACGGCACAGCCCGCCACCGAAGTGCCGCCGACCGCGTGGTCGCACCTGACCTGACGCGCGTTCTTCCACGACGCGTTCGGGTCGGTCGCCGTCGCGCCCGGTGACGTCACGTACATCGCGTAGGACGTGGAGAACGAGGCGGAGGAACCCGTCGTCTGAGGCGAGGAGTAGGTGACGGTTCCGGTCAGGGTCTTGCTGAACCGCCCCGGGTGAAGTGGAGGCTCGGTTCCATGTAAGGATTGAGTCATGGCACGACCCTCCCGTTACCCGCTTGAGCTCCGACGTCGAGCTCGCCACCGCCGAGTGGGTCGACTGGTACAACCACCGACGACTCCACGGTGAGATAGGCCACGTCCCACCCGTCGAATGCGAAGCCAACTACTACACCGAACTCACGAAACCCCAGGTCATCACCACAATCTGAGATCTCTACCGAACCCGGGGCGGTTCATCACGCCCGTCCGGTTGGCGACCACGCCCGCCACTGTGAGTGAGAAGCTGGTGAAGGCCGGATTCGGGCGCACCAAGACCGAATGGGTACCCGACAGGCTCCACACCGGCACGTTCACCGTTGCCTCAACCACGGCCACAACCGTGGACCTCGACGGCTCCGACGTCGCCACCGCCTGCAAGGGCGATGCCGGCGGTCCCGCCCTGCGTACCGTCAACGGCTCCGCGGAACTCGTCGCCGTCAACTCCCGTTCCTGGCAAGGTGGATGTCTTGGCAACGACCCCGCCGAGACCCGTACCGGTGCCATCGACACCCGTGTTGACGACGTCAGCGACTGGGTCGATCACGCCACCTCGCGCAATCCGGACGACCTCACCGGTGACGGCAAGGCCGACCTTGCGGCCGTCAAGAGCGACGGCATTCTGTGGATCTACCCGGGTACCGGAAAGCCCGGCATGAGCGCCCTGGGCACCCGCTTCCAAGCCGGCACCTACTGGAAGAGCCAGGACGTCACTCGCACCGGGGACTTCAACAGTGACGGGATCACCGATGTACTGTCCCGTCAGGCGTCCGACGGCACGTTGTGGGTCTACCCGGGCACCGGAAAGCCCGGCATGGACGCCTTCCCCACCCGCTACCAGGTCGGCACCAGCTGGGGGCCCTACCGAATCATCTGAGCGGCGGGATGGCCTCCGGTTCTCCCCCGCACTCCTTGTAAGGGTGCGGGGGACATCCCTGAACCGTGGCAGTACCGGCACCGGTGAATACTCGTCCGCAACCGGCTGCAGGCTTTCGGTTTCGCGGTCCGCGACGCTCGGAAGAGCCGCGGGACGGACATCGAGGTGCTCGCCGAAGCCGCCGACCCGCCCGCACGGTCATCGGCATCAGCGGTCTGCCTTCGAAGACGGACAGATGCATGCCGTCGACCGGGTTTCCGGGAAGACCTGCCGAACACCGGCGGTCGCACGTCCGCTGACGCCCCGCGTAGCAGCAGACCCGGCAGACCGCCACCTCCGCGGGTGGGCGGCGGTTCAGCCACGCCATCCGGTCCGCCCACGACGAGAAGGCTTCTCCGGAGCGTGGGACGAGCGTGACCAGTGCCAATCGTCGCGACAGCATCGGCCCACCCCCGAGAAGCGACGAAGATCGCTCTCCTGGAGGGGTACACGCTTTGAAGCGCAGTATCACGTTGGGGTTCACACTCTCGTTTCCATCCTCCGCCCTCAGGTGCACAAGGTGCACGGCATCGGCGCGGCGGCGCTTGCCCGGTCTGCATATGGTCATGCAGAGTTAAGGGTGAGTGAATAGCCGGTGGGCCGGACTTCCCGGTGATGTCCGCGTCCGTTCCGCCTCCCGGCGCCGCGCTCTCGCGAGCGGTACCGCCCCGGGTGCCAGGGGACGGGCAGGCACCTCCGGCGCGCCGGGCGAGACGAACTGGGGGACCCGACGGTATGAACGACACCAGCCCTGCCGCACGGCTCCAGCAGCTCTTCGAAGGGCACCGGCTCACCCCCACCCAGCGCCGCATCGCCCACTGCATGGTGCGCAGGGCCTCCGACGTGCCGTTCCTGTCCAGCGTCGAACTGGCCGAACTCGCCGGGGTCAGCCAGCCCTCCGTCACCCGCTTCGCCGTCGCGCTCGGCTTCGACGGCTATCCGGCGCTGCGCAGGCGCCTGCGCGAGGTGGTGCCCGCCGAACCGGCCCGGGACAGGCGGGAGTTCACCGAGTACCAGCAGGCCGTGCACGCGGAGATCGAGAACCTGCGGCATCTCGCCGAGCTGCTCGCCGACCCGGGTCCGGTGGAACGGGCCGCCCGGCTGCTCGCCGCCTCCCGCCCGCTGCCGGTCCTCGGGCTGCGCGCCGCCTCCTCGCAGGCCCGGGGCTTCTCCTACTTCGCGGCCAAGGTCCACCCGGACGTCCGGCTCCTCGACGAGGGCGGCTCGATGCTGTTCGACCGGATCGACGCCGCGCGCCGGGCGGGCGCGACCGCGCTGCTCTGCTTCGCCCTGCCCCGCCACCCCAGGGAGGTCGTGGAGGCGCTCGCCTACGCGCGGGAGGCCGGGCTGACCGTCGTCACGGTCGCGGACTCCGCGTTCGCACCCGTCGCCGCCCACAGCGATGTGCTGATCCCGGCCGCCGTCGGCACCGGCCTCGCCTTCGACACCGCCTGCGCGCCGATGCTGCTGGGCCGGGTGCTGCTGGAGGCGATGTGCGACGGCCTGCCGGACGCGCAGGCGCGGCTGGAGGAGTTCGACGTCCGGGCCGCGGAGCGCGGACTCTTCGCGGACTGACGCGCCGGCCGTGCGTGCGCCATGCCTTCCCGGGTGTGTCCGGGGTGCGGCCCGGTTGTTGTCCCGTGCAGTCCCGGGGTGCGGCCCGGTTGTAGTCCCGTGCCGTCCCGGGTGCGTCGCCTCTCAGGCGTTCCTCAGGAAGATCGGCTACCCTCCCCGCCCGGACGGCATCACGGCTGGAGGGAGCGGTGCAGTGGGTCGGGGCGGAGGTCACGCACTGGTGCGAGTGGCGGTGGTCGTACGGGCCGGGGCGGCCCCGATGATGTGGCTCGGCGGGCTCGCCGCGGCCGTCGGGCTGGTGCCGGAGGGGTTCACCGGCCGCAGGATCGGACTGTACGGCGGCGCCGCGGTGTTCCTGGTGGCGGCGGCCGTGGTGGCGGCCGCCCGCACCGGCCGGTACCGGGAGCTGGAACGCGGGGCCACCCGGGCCGCCCGGGGTGACATCCTCCAGGACCGGGCCGTGACCCTGCGCAACCGGCGCCGCAGGCACCGCTGGTGGCTGCTCGCGGCGTTCGCCGCGGCGGTCGGCAGCGCGTTCGCCGTTCCGGCGGCGGGCGGGCTGCTGCTCGCGGGCGCCGGTGCCGGGCTCTGGCTCAAGGCGCGGGCCCTGGGTCGGCGGGAGGAGGCGGCGGAGAGGCTGCTGTGGGTGCGTACCGACTGGGTCGAGGGCGGCCGGCCCGCCGGGGCGCGGGTGAAGGGCTACCGCACCACCGGCCCCGCCGCCGGCGACGCCGCCCCGGGCGGGGCCAGGCGTCGCTGAACGGCCGGCGGGGCGCCGGTGGGGTGCGGGCGTGGCGTCAGACCTCCAACTCGGACTCGATCTTGCGCAGCTGGTGGCGGGCCATCGCCAGATTGGCGCGCTTGTTGTCCAGCGCGAGGTACAGGAACAGCCCGTTGCCGCCGCGCGCCTTCAGCAGCCGGATCAGGTGGTACTGACCGCCCAGGGTGATGAGGATGTCCTCGATCTCGTCCTGGAGGCCCAGCATCTCCATCGCGCGCAGTTTGGCCCGCACCACGTCGGTGTTGCCCGCCGCCGCGACGTTCAGGTCGAGGTGCTTGCCGCCGCCGATGGTGCCCAGGGCCATACCGCTGGTGTAGTCGACGAGAGCGACGCCGACCGCGCCCTCGATCACGGCCATCGCTTCCTTGAGGGCCGTCTCGGTGTTCGCCATGGTTACTCCTTGTTGTGGAACTGTTCGGTTCTGGTGGTGCATTGGCATGTCGGAGGCCGACGGCCGCCGGCCGCCGGTCCACGGGTGCCCGGCCGGTGCCCGGCCGGCCGTGCGGGTCGGTTCAGGGGCGCTCGAGTGCTCCGTCCACGAGTTCGCCGATGCGCAGCCCGGCCTTGCGGGCCTCCAGATGCAACCGGCCGACGTTGACCCGGGGTTCGGCGGTCACGGTGATCACGGCGGCGGTGCCTGCCGCGTACGTCGCCACATAGCCGTTCTCGCCGCGCACGAGCAGTTCGCGGAACCGGCCCTGGCCGGTCGCCTCGGTGAGCCGCACGGCCACGCCGAGTGCGGCGGCGGTGAGCGCGGCGACGGTCTCCGCCTCCGATTCCGGCGTGTCCCTGGCCAGCACGAGGCCGTCCACGCTCGCCGCGAGGGCGCCGGTGAGCTGCGGTAGCCGGGTCCTCAACCGGTGCAGTTCGTCGAGGACCCCGGTGCTCGCGGTCATCAGCTGTCTCCTCTCGGCGCGCTGCCTCATCGCGCGCATCACAGCGTTGCCTCCAGGGCGTCACGGAGCCGGCGGAGCAGGGCGACGTCCGGATCGGCGGACATCGCCATCAGGCGGGCGACATCGGGTGGCGGGGTGGGCGCGGGTGCCGCCTGGCGCGGCGTTTCGACGAGCCCGGCGGCTGCCAGCCGGCGCACGTCGAGGAGGGTGTGGAACGCGGGACGTCCCAGGGCGCGGGCGATGTCGGCCGGGGTACGCACCCCGTCGGCCAGGTCGAGCACGGCGCGCTGTCGGGGGGCGGTCCGCAGGCGGGCGGTCCGGGGGGAGGGAACCACCGGTGCGGTGTCCGTCTCGGGATGTGCCCAGAGGCGGTCCAGCAGAGCCCGGCGCCGCAGGGTCTCGCGTTCGACCGCCTCGGCGGGCACCGGCCGCACCGGGCCTATCCAGTGGGCCACGCCGTAGCGGAAGCGGGTGGGGCCGCTGCTCGGGGAGAGGGCGAAGAACGCCGCGTCGAAGAGTGCCCCCAGATGGCATATCTCCAGTTCGCCGCCGGACACCAGGCCGCTTTCGACGAGGTAGCGGCCGACCGCGCCGTCCGCCCCGGCCTCGCGGATGGCCTGCGTCCAGCCGTCGGCGCGCAGCCGCCCGGTGGCGGAGAGCATGACGTCGATGCCCGGAGCGGTGGGGCTCTCGGCGTGCACCACCTGGCCCTCGACGAGGTACAGCGTTCCCCGGTCCCGTAAGAGGGCCCCGGTGGCCCGCTCGGAGGCGAGCCGCAGCAGCATCGGTGAGACGGTCACTCCAGTACCAGCCGCTCCGTCAGGTCGCGCATTCTGAGCCGGGCGAGGGCGAGGTTGCCGTCCGCGCGGTCGAGCCAGAGATGGAGCAGGACGCTGCTGTCGAAGCTCGTCTCGACGAAGCGCAGAACGTGGTAGCACGTGCGGGTGGTGACGACGAGGTCCTCCACCGGAGGGGTCTTGCCGTGGTCGGTCTCCGGGCCGCCGGCGGTGCCCACCGGGGCGAAGGTGGGATGCTCCGCCACCATGCGCGCCAGTTCCGCCGTCTCGGCCGCGGCCGTCTCGTGGTCGTCGCCTGCGGCGTCACCGACCGTGCCGAGGGCGAGTCCGCTGGTCCAGTCGACGAGGGCGGCGCCGCGCACGCCGGGCAGCCGCATGGCGTGCAGTAGACACTCGTCGATTCCGGGCACGCGGAAATCCCCCCAGCACATGTACTTACGGCTCGGACGTATGTCCGTAGCCGTAAGGTTACGCAACGGAGTAGCGGCAGGTGGAACTTCTGGCATTTTCCATCGGAACATGCGTGTGATCCGCTAGGGTCCGCCCACCGGTCCGCGTGCCGCCCGGCCCCTCAGCTGCCCTGGGCTTGCACGGCGTGCTCGGCGCTCTCGGCGCTCTCGGCGTCCGCGCTTCCCCGGCTTCCCCGGCTTCCTCGGCTCGCTCGGCGTTCGCGCTACCCCGGTGTCCTCGCGCCTCCATGGTGTTCTCGCGCCTCCATGGTGTTCTCAGACCGCCGGTGTCCTGAGGGCCGCCGGCGTTCCCGCGCCCCCCGGCGTGCTCAGCCCGCGGAGCCCCAGGTGTCCGTCTCCTCGTTCCGGGCCCGCATCCACAGCCTGTTGACGCCCCAGAGCGCGACGCCGACGGCGACCAGCACCCCGGCCCGGACGTACACGTCCGAACCCCGCTCCGAGAGCGGACTGGCCAGGATGACCGAGGTGATCGCGCCCAGTACCGGAAGGATCGTCGGGGTACGGAAGTGGGCGTGCCCGACGCGGTCCCCGCGCAGCACCAGCACCGCCACGTTGACCACCGCGAAGACGCACAGCAGCAGGAACGCCGTGGTGTCGCCGAGCCCTTCGATCTCACCGGTCGAGACGAGGGCGACCGCGATCACGGTGACGAAGAGGATTCCGGTGACGGGCGTACGGCGGTGGGGGAGCAGGCGGGCCATGCCCCGCGGCAGCACCTTCTCGTTGGCGAGCCCGTAGCAGAGCCGCGAGGCCATCATGATGTTGATCAGCGCGGAGTTGGTGACCGCGAAGAGCGCGATGGCCGCGAACAGCTTCGGCGGGAAGGCGACCCCGCCGGCCTTCACGACCTCCAGCAGCGGGCCGTCGGACTGGGCCAGCGTCCGGTAGTCGACCAGCAGTGACGACACCAGGGCCACGAGGACGTAGATCGTGCCGGTCACCCCGACCCCGATGAAGATCGCGCGGGGGAACGTCCGGACCGGATCCTTCGTCTCCTCGGCCATGTTGACCGAGTCCTCGAAGCCGACGAAGGCGAAGAACCCCAGCGCGGTGGCGCCGAGCACGCTCGTCAGCAGGGCGTAACCGGTGCCGCTCGACTGGAACTCGCCCAGCCGGGAGGGCTCCCCGACGCCGTTCAGCACGGCCCACGCCCCGATCGCGAGGACCACCGCCAGTCCCGACAACTCGACCAGCGTCAGGACCATGTTCGTCCGCACCGACTCCGCGACCCCCCGCAGCGCGATCGCTGCCAGGCCCAGGATGAAGGCGATCGCGATCGCCGTCGGCGGGATCGCGTCGGTGAACTCCTGGAAGTACTGGCCGCTGAACGCGCGGGCCGCCGCGCTCGCCGAGGACAGCCCCGAGCACACGACCATGAACGCGACGATGAAGGTGAGGAAGGGGAGCCGGAACGCCTTCTGGGTGTAGAGCGCGGCGCCCGCGGCCTTCGGGTACTTGCCGACGAGTTCGACGTACGAGGCCGCCGTCAGCAGCGCCACGACGAAACCGATCAGGAACGGCAGCCACAGCGCCCCGCCGACCTTCCCCGCGACCTTCCCGGTCGTGGCGTAGATGCCGGTCCCCAGGATGTCGCCGATGACGAAGAGGATCATCAGCTTCGGGCCGATGGCACGCTTCAGCGACGACTCGTGCTCCTGCGGATCCGTGGACGTGGATGTGGCCATGCACCCTCTCCCGCTTCCCTTGACGGCTGGGAAAGTCTCTGCCCGACCACGGGTCCGCGATGCCTGCGGCACGCCGGGAGGCTGGTCCGTACGGGGTGCGGGCCCGGCGGATCCACCCCGGGTGCGGGACGGTCGGCCCGCCGGGTGCGGGATGGCCGGGGTGCGGGGTGCGGGATGGCCGGCCTGCCGGGTGCGGGATGGCCGGGGTGCGGGGTGCGGGGTTGCGCGCGGCCCCGCGGCGTCCGGCCTCCGCCGCGGGACGGGGGCGGTTCGCCCGGAGTCAGACGCCGCGCCCCTCCACCGCGGCCGCGACGTCGGCGAGGTCCTTCGCGACGGCCTTCGCCACGGCCCGCTCGCCGATCCGGCCGAGCACCTTGGCGAGCACGCCGGCGACGCCTCCGGGGGTGCTGCCGGAGAACGCCATCCGGACCGTCGTGGTCTGCGGGCCGTCCGCGCGCAGCACGAACTCCGACACATAGTGCGTGCCGTGGCTGTCGGCCTCCACGACGAAGCGCTCCGGCGGGTCACTGGCCGTGACCCGCATCTCCTCGGTGGCCTCCTTGCCGAACATCCGCCGGGTCTCCCGCCAGCGGGTGCCGACACCGAAGGCGCCCTCGGTGAGCTTCTCGACGCGCTCCACGCCGCTCAGCACGCGCTGGGAGCCCTCGACATCGGTCAGTGCGTCCCAGACGCGGTCCACGGGTGCGGCGATACGCCGCTCGACGACGACACCTCTGCTGGTCATGGCTCCATGGAACCACCGGGGTAGGACAGCCGCCCGCTACAGCAGCGCGTCCGGCCGGTCCCCGCCCGACTCCGCCACGATCTCCTCGACCGTCTGAGGGGCCCGCACGGTCGTGAAGCGCACCCCGCCGGCATCCGCCGTGAAGCCGTGAACGCCCGGCCGGGCAAGGCTGTTGTAGGCGTAGTGGCTGCTGAAGTAGTAGGCGCCGGTGTCCAGCGCGGCGACCGTGTCACCCGGCTCCAGCAGGGGCAGCTCCCGCGCCTCCGCCAGCAGGTCGCCTGCGAAGCAGGCCGGCCCCGCGATGTCCTGGACCACGGCGTCACCGGTCCTGGGCGCGCCCTTCGCGTCGTACGCGGCGATCCGCAGCGGCCATGACGCCGGGTCGTAGACGGTGCGGGTGGCGACCTGCACCCCCGCATGGGTGACGGCGATGGGCCGGGCGCCGCTGGTCTTGGTGTACTCGACGCGGGCGAGGACCGTGCCGTGCTTGGCGAGCAGCGACCGGCCGAACTCGGTGACCAGCCCGTAGCGGCCGTCGAACAGCCCGGGGGCCGCGTCCCGCAGCGTCCTTGCGTAGTCGGCGAAGGTGGGGGCCTCCTCGTCGGAGGCGAAGTTGACCGGCAGCCCGCCGCCGATGTCGACGGTGTCGATCTGCTGCCGGCCGGCGGCCGCGTTGATCTCCTCGGCCAGTTCGTACACCGCCAGGACGCCCTGGGCCATGAGCTCCAGCCCCAGCCCCTGCGAGCCGGAGTGGGTGTGCAGCCGGGTCAGCCAGGGCCGGTCGAGGCAGGCGCGCACCACGCGATCGCGCGCTCCCTCGTCGCGCAGGGCGACGCCGAACTTCGAGGTCGCGGTGGCGGTGGACAGCGCACCGATCGCGCCGGCGCCGATCTGCGCGTTGACGCGCAGCCCGAGCCGCGCGCCACCGGAGCCGGGCCCGAGTCCGCTACCGGCTCCGGCTCCGGTCCGGGGTTCGACGCCGGCTCCGGTGGCGGTCCCGGTGGCGGTCCCGGTGGCGGTTCCCGTTCCGGCCAGCGCGTCGATGCGGTCGAGTTCCTGGAGGTTGTCGGCGTTGACGGCGATCCCCAGGCGCAGTGCCTCGGCCAGCTCGGTCCGGGTCTTGGCGGGGGAGTCCAGCACGATCCGCTCCGGCCGCACACCGGCGGCCAGCGCAAGCGCCAGCTCGCCCGGGCTCGCGACCTCCGCGCCGATGCCCTCCGAGTCCAGCAGCCGCAGCACCGGCACCAGCGGCGCGGCCTTCACGGCGAAGGCGTGCAGGACCGGGGCGCCCGTCACCTCCTCGAAGGCGCTCCGCAGCGCGGCGGCCGAGGCGCGGACGCCGGCGATGTCGACCAGTGCGACGACGGGGTCGGTCTCGGTGAGCAGGCCCTGCTCCACGGCTGCTCGTACGGCCTGGTCACGACGGTCTGAAGCCAGATGAGCCATGGGCTCCAGTCAATCACCCGGGCGGACCCGAGCCCACCCCTGCCCGCCCGCGCCCACCTTGCTCATCCCTGCCCACCGAGCCCATCTGTGTCTATATGCGCCTGTCTGTGTCTATGTCTACTTGTCCGCATCCATCTGTGCCTATTTGTTGCCATGTCTGCTCATCCAATTCCATGCGATTTCATTCGGGCCCATCCGTGCCCATCCGTGCCCACGCCTGCCCCTCTGGTGTCGCCTCCGGTGTTCCCGCCGTGTCCACGGAGTGCGGATCTGGTGCCCACGGGTGCCGACCCGCTGCTCGGCCCGCATTGTCCGGGCCCTGTCCGCGTGTGTTCGTGCCGGTCACCGGAGGTTCGCTGCACTCGCTTCCGGTCGTGCCGGGTGCCGGGTGCCGGGTGCCGGGTGCCCGTGATCTCTCCTGTCCGGGAGCGGGCCCCCGCGCGCTCCGGGTGCCGCGGTGCCGCGGCGGTCGCGCATGCGTGGCTTCGGACCGGGGCCGCCATACTGTTGACTGGAATTATTCAGGGCATCAGGATGTGAATAGAAGAGTCAACGTCACGAGGAGGCATCGGCATGTCTGGACCCCGCCCGGTACGGGCACCGCGTGGTACGGAACTGAGCGCCCTCGGGTGGCAGCAGGAAGCCGCGCTGCGCATGCTCCAGAACAACCTCGACCCGGAGGTCGCCGAGCACCCCGACAAGCTCGTCGTGTACGGCGGCACGGGCAAGGCCGCCCGTGACTGGCGCTCCTTCGACGCGATGGTCCGCACGCTCCGGACGCTGAAGCAGGACGAGACGATGCTCGTCCAGTCGGGCCGCCCGGTCGGCGTGATGCAGACCCACGAGTGGGCGCCCCGTGTGCTGATCGCCAACTCCAACCTCGTCGGCGACTGGGCGAACTGGGAGGAGTTCCGGCGTCTGGAGGCCCTCGGACTCACCATGTACGGGCAGATGACCGCGGGCTCCTGGATCTACATCGGCACCCAGGGCATCCTCCAGGGCACGTACGAGACCTTCGCCGCCGTGGCGGCCGGGAAGTTCGGCGGCACACTGGCCGGGACGATCACGCTGACCGCCGGACTCGGCGGGATGGGCGGCGCCCAGCCGCTCGCCGTCACCATGAACGACGGCGTCGCCATCTGCGTCGACTGCGACCCCCGGGCCATCGATCGCCGCATCGAGCACCGCTACCTCGACGTGAGGGCCGACGGTCTCGAGCACGCGCTCCAGCTGGCCACCGAGGCCCGTGACGCCCGCCGCCCGCTGTCCGTCGGTGTGCTCGGCAACGCGGCCGAACTGGTGCCGCAGCTGCTCGCGATGAACGCGCCGATCGACATCGTCACCGACCAGACCTCCGCGCATGATCCGCTGGCCTACCTGCCCGCCGGGGTCGACTTCGGCGACATGGCCTCGTATGCGGCGAAGGACCCGGCCGGGTTCACCACCCGCGCCCGCGAGTCCATGGCCCGGCACGTCGAGGCCATGGTCGGCTTCATGGACGCCGGCGCCGAGGTCTTCGACTACGGCAACTCGATCCGCGGCGAGGCGCGGCTGGCCGGCTACGAGCGGGCGTTCGCGTTCCCCGGCTTCGTCCCCGCCTACATCCGGCCCCTCTTCTGCGAGGGCAGGGGCCCGTTCCGCTGGGCCGCGCTCTCCGGCGACCCCTCCGACATCGCCCGGACCGACAAGGCGATCCTGGAACTCTTCCCGGAGAACGAGTCCCTGGCGCGCTGGATCAGGATGGCGGGCGAGCGCGTCCACTTCCAGGGCCTTCCCGCCCGCATCTGCTGGCTCGGCTACGGTGAGCGGGACCGCGCGGGCGAGCGCTTCAACGACATGGTCGCGAGCGGTGAACTCAGGGCCCCGCTGGCCATCGGGCGCGACCACCTCGACTGCGGCTCGGTGGCCTCCCCGTACCGCGAGACCGAGGCGATGCTCGACGGCTCGGACGCCATCGCCGACTGGCCGCTGCTGAACGCCATGGTCAACGTCGCATCCGGCGCCTCCTGGGTCTCGATCCACCACGGCGGCGGCGTCGGCATGGGGCGCTCCATCCACGCCGGCCAGGTCACCGTCGCGGACGGCACCGAACTCGGCGCCGAGAAGATCCGCCGGGTGCTGACGAACGACCCCGGGATGGGCGTCATCCGGCATGTCGACGCCGGCTACGACATCGCGGAGTCCGTCTCCGAGGCGAAGGGCGTGCGTGTCCCGATGCGGGAGGGTGACTCCCGGTGAGGGCTCACGAACCGCTGGGCGCGGACAACCCGTTGAGCGAGGTCGAACCGTTGAGCGAGGTCGAACCGTTGCGCGCGGACGAACCGTTGAGCAGCCGCGAACCTGCGACGGGCCGCTCCGGCGCGGGCGGGGCCGCGTCGCGCACCCCCTCGTTCCAGGAGATGTGGTCCGAGCTGCGGCGCATCGGCCGGGACGCGGACAGCGGCGGTTACCGGCGCCATGCCTGGACCGGTGCCGACGCCGACTGCCGCAACTGGTTCCAGGAGCAGGCCGAGGCCCGCGGGCTCGTCTACGAGACCGACCGCAACGGCAACCAGTGGGCCTGGCTCGGCGGGCCTCCCCCTGCCTCCGTCGGGGGCACCCCCACCCCTGCCTCCGGGGGTACCCCCACCCCTGCCTCCGTCGGGGGTACCCCCACCCCTGCCTCCGTCGGGGGCACCGGGAACGTGTCTGCCTCGGGCCGGAGCACCCCAGGCGCCCCCGCCGTCGGGGACGCCGTGGTCACCGGCTCACACCTTGACTCCGTCCCCGACGGGGGCGCCTTCGACGGGCCCCTCGGCGTCGTCTCCGCCTTCGCCGCGCTCGACGAACTGCGCCGCAGGGGAGCGGAGTTCACCCGGCCCTTCGCGATCACCAACTTCGCCGACGAGGAGGGCGCCCGCTTCGGCCTGGCCTGCGTCGGTTCCCGCCTCGCGGCCGGGCAGCTGACCAGGGAGCAGGCGTACGCACTGCGGGACGCCGACGGGGTGTGCCTGCCGGAGGCGATGGAGGCGGCCGGCCTCGACCCCGGGACCATCGGCGCCGACCCCGAACGCCTGGCCCGCGTCGGCGCCTTCGTGGAACTCCATGTCGAGCAGGGCCGGGCCCTGGACGTCTCGGGCGACCCCGTCGGCATCGCCAGCGCCATCTGGCCGCACGGCCGCTGGCGCTTCGACTTCCGGGGCGAGGCGAACCATGCGGGCACCACCCGCCTCGCCGACCGCCGCGACCCGATGCCGACGTACGCGGAGACCGTCCTCGCGGCCCGCCGCGAGGCCGAACTGGCGGGCGCGGTCGCCACCTTCGGCAAGGTCTCCGTCGAGCCGAACGGCGTCAACGCCATCCCGTCCCTCGTCCGCGGCTGGCTCGACTCGCGCGCCGCCGACCAGGCCGTGCTCGACGCGGTCGTCTCCGCGATCGAGCAGGCCGCGAAGGACCGCGCCGAGCGCGACGGCGTCGACCTCGCAGTCGTCCGGGAGTCGTTCACCCCGGTCGTCGAGTTCGGCCACGCCCTGCGCGACGAGATCGGCCGGCTGCTGGGCGGACGGGTTCCGCTGCTCGGCACGGGGGCCGGACACGACGCCGGAATCCTGTCCGCGGCCGTGCCGACCGCCATGCTGTTCGTACGGAACCCGACGGGCGTCTCCCACTCCCCGGCCGAGTACGCCGCCGAGGACGACTGCGTCGCCGGGGTCCTCGCACTCGCCGACGTACTGGAGGGCCTCGCGTGCAGGTGACGACGTACTGGCTGGAGCACGCCTGGCTCGGCGCACATGTCGAGCCGGGGGTCGCCCTCGACGTCGCGGACGGCCGGATCACGGCCGTCCGCACCGGGACGGGTGCCCCGGAACCGGGCGCCGTGGTACTGCGCGGCCTGACGGTGCCCGGACTCGCGAACGCCCACTCGCACGCCTTCCACCGGGCACTGCGCGGTGTGGTGCAGATGGGCTCCGGGACCTTCTGGACCTGGCGCGACGTCATGTACCGGACCGCGGCCCGGCTGACCCCGGAGAACTACCACGCGCTGGCGCGCGCCGTGTACGCGGAGATGGCGCTGGCGGGGATCACGGTCGTCGGCGAGTTCCACTACGTGCACCACGCGCCCGGCGGCCGCCCGTACGCCGACCCCAACGCGATGGGCGAGGCGCTGATCGCGGCGGCGGCGGACGCGGGCATCCGCATCACCCTCCTCGACACGGCTTACCTGTCCTCGGCCATCGGCGACAGGCACGGCGGGGAGCCCCCGAACCGGCACCAGCTCCGCTTCTCCGACGGCACCGCCGACGCGTGGGCCGAGCGGGTGTCCCTCCTCAAGGGCGGGGAACTGGCCAGGATCGGCGCCGCGATCCATTCCGTACGCGCGGTGCCGGCGGCCCAGCTGCCCACGGTGGCCGGCTGGGCGGCGGAGCACGCCGCGCCCCTGCACGTCCATCTCTCCGAGCAGACCGCCGAGAACGAGGCGTGCCTGGCGGTCCACGGCTGCACGCCCGCGCGGCTCCTCGCCGACCACGGCGTACTCGGCCGGCGCACCACGGGCGTCCACAACACCCATCTGACGGACGGGGACATCCGCCTCCTCGGCGGCAGCGGGACCGGCACCTGCATGTGCCCGACCACCGAACGGGATCTCGCCGACGGGATCGGCCCCGCCAGGACCCTCCAGGAGGCGGGCTCACCGCTGTCGCTCGGCAGCGACAGCCACGCGGTGATCGACCTCCTCGAGGAGGCCCGCGCGATGGAGACGGACGAGCGGTTGCGCACCCGCACCCGCGGCCACTGGACGGCCGCCTCGCTGCTGCGCGCCGCCACCGCCGACGGGTGCGCGGCACTCGGGTGGGACGACGCGGGACTGCTGGAGCCCGGCGCGCTCGCCGACTTCAGCACCGTTGCGCTGGACTCGGTGCGCACGGCCGGCCCGCTGCCCCGGCTGGGCGCGGAGACCGCGGTCTTCGCCGCCACCTCCGCGGACATCCGGCACACGGTCGTGGCCGGGCGCCATGTCGTACGCGACGGCGTCCACACCCTGGTGCCGGACGTGCCGTCGGCCCTGTCGGAGGCGATCGGGACGCTGAGGGGCTGAGCGGGGGAATGGCCCGGGCCGGTCCTCTGTTGCGCAACACATGAACGGTGACGAGTTCGACCCGCGCACACTCCTCTCGGAGAGCCGTATCGGCGTCCTGGCCACCATCAAGTCGGACGGGCGACCGCAGCTCTCGCCGGTCATGCCGTACTACGACCGGGAGGCCGACGTGATCTACGTGTCGGTGACCGAGGGGCGGGCCAAGACGGCGAACCTGCGGCGGGATCCGCGCGCCGCGTTGGAGGTGACCGGCCCCGACGGCTGGTCCTGGGCGACCGCCGAGGGGACGGTGACGCTCACCGGTCCGGGCACGGCCCCGGACGGGCCGGAGGTGGAGGCGCTGGTGACGTACTACCGTCGCGCTGCCGGTGAGCATCCGGACTGGGACGAGTACCGCTCCGCGATGGTGTCCGACCGCAGGGTGCTCATGACGATGCCCGTCGAGCACGTGTACGGCGCGCGGATCCGCTGACGCGACGCTCGCCGGGGCCGGGGCCGGGGCCGGGTCGGGGTCACAGCCAGGACCAGGGCCACGGTCAGGACCGGGGCCACGATCAGGGTCAGGGTCAGGGTCACAGCCCACGCCAGGGCCAGGGTCAGGGTCAGGGTCAGGGTCACAGCCACGGTCAGGATCACGGCCGCGGCCAGGGGTCGCGTCGCGCTCTTCCGGGCCCGAGACCGTGTGAACGGTCCGGTTGAGGCCGTACGCCCTCGCCGTGCGTGAGGCCGGGTGCCCGGGAGCGGGGCGGGGGGCCTTACGGTCGCGTCCGGCGGCCGCCGCCGGCTTCTCCGCTCCCGCGCGTGAGGCCGTCCCGGGGTGGCGTTGGCGCGGCCGGAGACCCCGCCCCGTCCCCCCGGGGCCGACGGGAGAAGGCCGCAGACGCCTGTGGAAGCATGGACAGCGACACGGTGTGCCCCTTCTCCGCAGGGGGACGAAAGGCCACGGAGAGGAACCATGGGCAGCACCCTCATCACCCGCATCGGCACCCTCGTCACCAACGATCCCGCCCTCGGCGACGGCGGCCCGCTGGGCCGGATCGAGGACGCCGCCCTCGTCCTCGACGGCGGTACCGTCGCCTGGGCCGGCCGCGCGGCGGACGCGCCCGCCGCCGACGAGGTGCACGACGCGGAGGGCCGCGCCGTCGTCCCCGGCTTCGTCGACTCGCACTCCCACCTCGTCTTCGCCGGCGACCGCACCGCCGAGTTCAACGCCCGTATGTCGGGCCGCTCGTACTCGGCCGGCGGGATCAGGACCACCGTCGCCGCGACCCGCGCCGCCTCCGACGAGGCGCTGGAGGCGAACCTCACGCACTATCTGGACGAGGCGCTTCACCAGGGAACCACCACGTTCGAGACCAAGTCGGGGTACGGGCTCACCGTGGCGGACGAGGCGCGTGCCCTGCGCATCGCCGCGCGGCACACCGAGGAGGTGACCTACCTCGGCGCCCACATCGTGTCCCCCGACTACGCCGACGACCCCGCAGGGTACGTCGCGCTCGTGACCGGCGAGATGCTCGACGCCTGCGCCCCGCACGCCCGCTGGGTCGACGTGTTCTGCGAGAAGGGCGCGTTCGACGGGGACCAGGCCCGGGCCGTCCTCACCGCGGGCATGGCCAAGGGGCTCGTTCCCCGCGTGCACGCCAACCAGCTCACCCACGGCCCCGGCGTGCAGCTCGCCGTCGAGCTGGACGCGGCGTCCGCCGACCACTGCACCCACCTCACCCGGGCGGACGTCGACGCCCTGGCGAGCGGCAACACGGTCGCGACCCTGCTCCCGGGCGCCGAGTTCTCCACCCGCGCCGAGTGGCCCGACGCCCGGCGGCTGCTCGACGCGGGGGCGACCGTCGCGCTGTCGACCGACTGCAACCCCGGCTCGTCGTTCACCTCCTCCATGCCGTTCTGCATCGCCTTGGCGGTGAGGGACATGGGGATGACGCCGGACGAGGCCGTCTGGTCGGCGACGGCGGGCGGGGCCGCCGCACTGCGCCGGACCGACATCGGCCGTCTCTCGCCCGGCGCCCGCGCCGACCTGACCGTCCTGGACGCTCCGAGCCATGTCCACCTGGCCTACCGCCCCGGCGTTCCGCTGGTCCACGCCGTGTGGCGCCGGGGAGCGCGAGCGGTCTGAGTGGTCGGCGGCCGCATGGGTGCTTTATCGGGGCATAACGAACCCATCGCGGCAGAGGTGATCGGCCGGTGTCCGAATCTGAACCCCCACGCTTTGCTGATTGATCATTTTTCGTATAAATTCATCGGATCGAGCGCCGTTGATCAGCGGTGAACTCGATTAGTGCTGACGGGGGAATGCAGGTTGGGGCCGGGTCTTCCGTTCCCGAACCTTTTCGTGCCCTCGTCCGAGCGGGAAGGGGGATCTCAATGAAAAAGTCCCGTATTGGAAGCGTTGCGGGCCTTGTGTCCGCTTCGGTTCTCGCCTTTGCGCCCAACGCCTATGCGGACTGGGAGAGCACCATCGCAAGTGCGGGGGCCGGGTTCGAGTCGCGCCGTTGGGCCGAGGAGAGCTACACCGAGGTGCAGTTCAGGGGGTGCACGATCCAGAACAGCATCAACAAGAGCGCTGATGTGCAGGTGTGGCGGGATATATCCCTGCAACCTGATGACAAGTACGGACGGAAGACGTACACGGCGTGCTTCAAGAGTTCCACCACCTACAGCAAGGCTTCCTGGGACAATCTCCCGAAGGGTAGTTACTACTTCAAGATCGAGCGAGTCGGTGATGGTGGCCTGATGTGGGTGAACAAGGTCTACGTGGACAACACCCTGGCTGACTGACTGACCGACGCGGCCAACGGCGGGAAGGCGGTTCTTCCCGCCGTTGGCCTGTGATGAAGATTGCCACAGGCCAATCGGAGAACGTGATGAGACTTCGCACCCGCCTGTTCGCAGGCAGTGTGCGGTGGGCCGCACCGGTCGTACTGCTGCTGACCCTCTTCTATTTCCACGCCGGCAATACCGTGCAGGATCCGTATGCGGCCGAGTATGCTCCCGCGGTCGTCGCCGCGCCGCTTATGACGCTGTACGCCCTGGCCTACGCTTCTGCGGCGGCCCTGGCGGTGTGGGAGAGCGGACGGCTCAGGGCCTTCGGCGTATGGGACATGGCGCCGGCCCGTTCCCGCTACCGCGTGGCCGGTGACGCCCTGCTGCCGGTGATCCTGTGCGCCTGGCTGGTCGTCCTCGTCCCCACAGTGCTGTCGCTCGGGTCGGCCGGAACGTTGCCCACTCCGGACAGCCTGCTCCTTCCGGGCATGGCCATGTTGTTGTGTGTGGCCCACGCGATCATCGGATTCGCCATCGGACTGCGCGCGCCGCATGTCGTCGCCGCGCCCGTCGTCGCGGTTCTGGTCTGGGTGGCTGTCGCCTTCACCAGGGCAGTCGATCCCGCCTGGGTGCGCCATATCTCGGGTCAGTACACGGACCTCATGTTCGGTGAGGCGCCCAGCCTCCTGTCCCTGGCGCCCCATCTCCTCTTCGGAGGCGCCATCGCCGCCGGCCTGGCCATGATGTGGCTTCCCGTCAGGCAGCTCCTCGTGCGTGCGGCGCTCGCGCTTGTCGTCGCCTGCGCGGGGACGGCAAGCGCGATCGCTATTGCCGATGACTGGGCGCACGGCACACCTCTGCGACATGGGCAGGTCGCCATGGAGTGCCTGGGCGCCCGGCCCAAGGTGTGCATGCCTGCCGTCACTGCCCAGGATCTGCCCCATGTGCGCGCAGACGTGGTGTCGGCCCTCCGTGATCTCACTCGTGCGAAGGCCGTCACACCGCCAGAGGTTGTCACCGACCGTCTGGGAGAGGGGCGGGACAACCGTTCCTCCACACCGGCGAACTGGAGTGTGCACTTGACAGTGGCCGCCCGTGAGGACGCAGTCAAGTACGCCGTGACGCTCGCGGCCGTCCGTCTGCCCTGTGACGAGCCGGACCCCGCCAGGGCGTACGCCGTGCGTCTGTGGGCCTTCTCCGTGACCGGAGAGGCCGAGGCATTCCGCTCGACGGCGGAGAACAAGTCCCTCGTCTCCCGCTCTGAGCCGGAAGTGCGCGCGGTGCTGGAGAAGTCCACCGACCAGCAGGCAGTCTGGTATCAGCAGCAGATCTCCGACGCCTGTGGGCGGGCGAGTTGATGCTGTGGCTGAGGGCCAGGAGCGTTCGGACGACACTACTGGCGGGATGGGGTGTCTTCGTCATCCTCTTGGCGCTGCTCCATGACACGCGTGCCATCCTGCCCTCGCTGACCGGTACGGCACAGGTCGCGCTCTCCCTGTTCGCCCCAGTGGTCCTGATCGCCGCCTTGATGCAGTGCCTTGAGAGCCGACTGACCGCCGCGGAACTCTCGGCCGTCCGCAGGGTTCGGGTCCTCGACACGGTCCTCGTCCTGACCACGATGGTCGCCGCACTGCTCGGCAGTGCGGCCGTGAGCGTGCTCACCGGCGAGCCGCAGGCGGCGACCGCCGGCCGGAACACATTCTTCCTGACCGGACTCATGCTCTGCGGGAAGGCCGTCATGGGCCGACCCGGTGTCATGGTTCCTGTCGCCTGGCTGCTGGCCGTCGTCGGCGGTGGGTTCCGCAGCAGCGGCGATGCCTACCCCTGGACGATCGTGCCCGAACCGCTCGGGGCATGGCACGCCGCAGCCGGAGCGGGGCTCGTGTTCGCCCTCGGCGTCGCCGTCGAGTTCGGAACCGTAAGGAGACCTGCATGACACTGGAATTCGCCTCCTGCACATTCGGCTACCGGCGCCGCCGGGAGCCCGTGCTGAAGGACTTCAGCTACCGCCTACCCCCCGGTCTCACCGTGCTGCTGGGGCCGAACGGAGCAGGCAAATCCACGCTGCTCAGGCTCGGAGCGTCCGTCGCCCGGCCCCGTTCCGGAACTGTACGGCTCGGCGACATCCGCGGCGGCACGGCCGACTTTCGCCGGCACGTGGCATGGATGCCGCAGGACATCGCCCCGATGCCGACGCTGACGGCGCGCGAGTACGTTGCCTACGTGGGCTGGCTCAAGGGAATGAGCCGTGCGGACGCCTGGCACCATGCCCGCCGCGCGCTGGCACGCGTGGACATGGTCAAGAAGGCGTCCGCCAAAAGCAGCGAGCTGTCAGGTGGACAGCTGCGACGCGTCGGTGTGGCGGCGGCACTTGTCCACGAGGCCCGGGTTCTCCTGCTGGACGAGCCGACCGCCGGAATGGACCCCCATCAGCGCCGTGTCTTCCGAGATGTACTGACGGGACTCAGCGACGAAGTGCGGGTGCTGCTGTCCACGCACGACGTCCAGGATCTCGCGGAAGAAGCCGATCACGTCACCGTGCTCCACGGCGGACGGATCCTCCACGACGGGAGGACGGAGACCTTCTTCGCGCACACCCCTGCGGGCACCCTGCAAGGCCGTGCCGCCGAAGGTGCCTATACAGCGCTCCTGCAACGACACGATGTCGCTTGACGGAGCGGCGGTCGGAAGGCCGGCGGGGAGTGGTCGGGACGCCTCCCCGGCGCTTGCTCGGACGCCGAAAGGTTGATGACGTCTGCCTGATCGGCTGAAGTGCTGGCGGTAAGGCTGTCCCGATCGACTGTCGGGCATCGCCGTACGACTCCCCCTGACCGGTCCTGGATTGCGGCTCCGATCTACGACCCCGACTGGCGGCGCGCGACCGGTGCGCGCGCCCCCGCGATTCGCCCCGTTGGCAACGTCCTTCACGGGACTTGACCCCTCTTCCCGGGTTGTCCACAGCGCCCCTCTCACCCCCTGTCGCGGGTCGATTTCGGCCGGTACCGTCCTGTTTCGGGGAAGCACGAGGGGGAGACCCGGGGGGTCGAGTTGAGCGGTGTGCGCATTCGTGTCGTCAGGCCCGGCGAACTGGACGAGGGGGAGGCCGATTCCTGGCGTGAACTGCGGGCCAAGTCCGGCGCGCCCGCCAGTCCCTTCATGGAGCCCGAGTTCACGCTGGCCGTCGCCGGTGTGCGGCAGGACGCCAGGGTGGCGGTCGTCGAGGAGGACGGAGCCCCGGCCGGCTTCTTCCCCTACCACAAACGCCCGTTCGGACATGGCCGGGCCATCGGGTTCGGCGTCTCCGACCGTCAGGGGGCGGTGCTGCGGCCAGGACTGCGCCTCTCCGCGTACGAGCTGCTGCGGGCCTGCTCGCTCTCCGTGTGGGAGTTCGACAACCTGGAGGCGGGGCAGGACCTCTTCGGGCTGCGCGGCGCGGAGGAGTTCGTCTCGCCGGTGATCGACGTGGGCGAGGGGTACGCCGTGTACGAAGAGCGGCTGCGCGAGCAGTCGCCCAAGTTCCTCAGGACCACCAAGGCCAAGGAACGCAGGCTGGGCCGGCAGTCGGGCGAAGTGCGGTTCGTCTTCGACGAGCGGGACCCCTCGGCGCTGCGCACGCTCATGGCCTGGAAGTCCGCCCAGTACCGCAGGACCGGCCGCCGCGACCGATTCGCCCGAGAGTGGATCAGCACGCTCGTGCGGCGGTTGCACGGCACCCGGGCGCGGGGCTGCTCCGGCGTGCTCTCCGTGCTGTACGCGGCGGAGCGCCCCGTCGCGGCCCACTTCGGGCTGCGCTCGCGCACGGTGCTGTCCTGCTGGTTCCCGTCCTACGACACCGCGTACGCCAAGTACTCGCCTGGGCTGATACTGCATCTGCGAATGGCCGAGGCCGCCGCGGCCGCGGGCATCGGGATGCTCGATCTCGGCCGCGGCGCCGCCGAGTACAAGGACGCCCTCAGGACCGGTGAACTGCGCGTCCGCGAGGGCTCGTCCACCCGGCCGGGCCCCGGGGCCGTGCTCCACCGGCTGAGCCGCGAGCCGGGGCGTCGCGTCCACGGCTTCGTCCGCAGCCGGCCCCTCCTCGCGGGGTACGCGCAGCGGACGCTCGGCCTCGTCGGCCGGCTCAGGGGCGACTGAAGGCCAGGGGCGACCCGAAGCGGCTCAAACTGGCTCAAGGCATATCAAAGCGGCTGTGGGCGGCTGAGGGTGGTTCGGGGTGGTTCGGGGTGGTTCAGGTCGGCTGGGGGTGACCGACGGGTCAGCCGGCAGGCGCCCGGCGGATCCGGCGGTGCGACAGATCCGCCGGGGTGCCGCACCGGCCGACCGCGTGGGGTGATCTGACGGCACCCGACGGCAGCCGGCGGCAGCCGGCGGCAGCCGGCGGCGCACTGAGGGCACCGGTAGCCCCGGGCCGCACCGCACACCAGAAGTCATCAACGCACGGCGATCACGAACAACGCCAATGGCGCCAGACCGCAACTGAGAGCGACGGGCCGCACCGGGACGGCACCTGCTCCCACCGGAACGGCCCATGTCCGCACCCGGACGGCACCGACGACACCACTCGGGGAGACTTCCATGCCGCACAGTCTGCAAAGTCCGCACACCCGGCACACTCCGCCCGCGCCGCCGCGCCCCCGCCCCATGCAGGTCGCCGAGCTGGACCTCGACGCGCTCGATCCGCCGCCGTGCACGGGGTCCCGAGCGGCCGGGGGTGTCCCCGCCCACGGTGTGCTCTCCCTGCGTCCTGCGCCGGGTGGGACCGAGGTCGGGCCGGGGGCGGTGTTCCTGCTCGTACGGCACCGGGGCCGCCCGGTCGGCACCCTCGCCGCGACCCTGCCGGACGGTGTCGACCCGGCCCGTTTCCTGGCCGCCGCGGCCCGGGAGCGACTGGCCGGGACCGCTGCCGTCCGGGGCCGGTGGTCAGGGGCCGCCGCGGACCGTACGGCACACGGCGCCGGGCCACGCCACCACCGCACGGCCCCGGACGACGCGGCTCTCTCGGTGGCTGCCGGAGGGGACGAGCAGCGGCCCCGCCCGCTCCGCGCCAGTGTCGTCGTCGCGACCCGCGAGCGCCCCGGTGTGCTCGGCCGCGCGCTGGACTCGCTGCTCGCCCAGGACCATCCGGACTTCGAGGTCGTCGTCGTCGACAACGCGCCGCTGACCGGGGCTACCAGGGAACTGGTCGAGCGGAAGCACGACGGGCGGGTGCGGTATGTGCGCGAGCCCGTGCCCGGTCTCGCCGTCGCACACAACCGCGGTGTCGCCGCCGCCGACGCTGCCGTGCTGGCCTTCACCGACGACGACGTCGTCGCCGATCCGCACTGGCTGACGGCACTGACGGCGCCGTTCGCCGAGGACTCCCGCATCGGCTGTGTCACGGGGCTGATCCTCCCCGCGCGGCTCGGCACACCCGCCCAGGTACTGCTGGAGAGCCACGGCGGCTTCGCCAAGGGCTTCGTCCCCCGCACCTACGACCCGGCGCGCCCGCCTGCCGACGAGCCGCTGTTCCCTTTCACCGCGGGCCGTTTCGGCTCCGGAGCCAACATGGCGTTCCGGGCCGGGGCGCTCAGGGCGGTCGGCGGATTCGACCCGGCGACCGGCACCGGTACCGCGGCCCGCGGAGGTGACGACCTCTACGCGTTCGTACGGATCCTCACCGACGGCCACCGGCTGCGGTACACGCCCGACGCGCTCGTCTGGCACCACCACCGGGAGACCGAGCGCGATCTGCGGAACCAGGCGTTCGGCTACGGCGCCGGCCTCACCGCGTACCTCACCGCGCTCGTCGCCCGCCGGCCGGGCCTGCTTCCGGCGCTGCTCGCCCGGCTGCCCCGCGGCCTGGCCCACGCCCGCTCGATGACCGCGCACCGGGAGGCGCACCGGGAGGCGCACCGGGACGTGGACCGGGACGTGGACCGGGAGGCGCATCGGGATGCGGAGCGGAAGGCGCACCGGGAGGCTGACCAGGGCGCGGACCAGGGCGGGGACCAGGGTGTTCCCGGGCAGCACGGCGCCGGTGGCCACCCCTGGCCGCGCAGCCTCTCCCGGTTGGAGCGCCGCGGGATGCTCGCCGGACCCCTCGGCTATGTCCGGGCCCGCCGCCGGGTCCGCCGTCTGCCGCTTCCCTGGGAGGAGAGATGACGGCACCACGTGCACCCCATGAGCCGCGCGTCCCCCTCGAGTCGCATGAGCCCCGCCTCCAGTACGTTCCCCATGAGCCCCATGAGCCCCATGTGTTCCGCGTCTCGCACGTCCCGCACGTCCCGCGTGTCCCCCATGAGCCCGGCACTCCGCATGAACCCCACCAACCCCGGGCACCTCACCAGCCCCGTGAATCCCGTAGTCCTCAGAACTCCCTCAGACCCGGGAGACCTCGAAGTCCCCGGGAATTCCCGGGCCTCCCGCACCTCCGAGGCGGCCCCCGGGAGACCCGTATTCCCGTGCTGCTCTACCACGCCGTCATGGACGACCCGCCGGCCTGGATCGCCGAGTTCACCGTCGGCCCCGCGGAGTTCGCCGCCCAGCTCGACGCCGTCGTCGCCAGCGGCCGCACGCCCATCAGGATCGGTGCCCTGTCCGACCATCTCGCCGGCCGGGGAGCGCCCCTGCCGCCCCGGCCCGTCGTCCTCACCTTCGACGACGGGTTCGCCGATCTGCCCGGTCCCACCGCCGAGGCGCTCGCAGCCCGGGGTCTCCCCGCCACCGCGTATCTGACCACCGGGGCCATCACTCCCGGGCTCCGCAGCCTGCTGCCGCCCGCGCCGATGATGACGCTCGCCCAGGCGCCGCTGCTGGAGCAGTGCGGCATGGAGGTCGGCGGCCACACCGTCACCCACGCCCAGCTCGACACGCTCGGCGCCCGCCGGCTGCGGTACGAACTGCGCCACTCCAAGGCCGTACTGGAGGAGACCCTCGGCCACCGGGTGCGCCATCTCGCCTATCCGCACGGCTACAACAGCCGCGCCGTGCGCCGAGCCGCCAGGGCCGCCGGGTACGAGTCCGCCGTCGCCGTGCGCCACGCGCTCAGCTCGGAGACCGACGAGGCCTACCGGATCGCCCGGCTCATCCTGCGCCGCGGCCACACCGCCGCCGATGTGCGGGCGTGGATGGACGGCACGGGTGCACGGGTCGCGCCGTACCCGGACTCGCTGCCGACCGTGGGCTGGCGGTTCTACCGGCGGGCGCGGGCGGCCGTGCGCGGCCCGCGATTCGCCGGGTGACCGGCCCCGGGCGCCGGGCGCCGGGCGACAGACGTCGGATGCCGAGCGCCGAGCGACGGGCCCCGGACGCCGGGCGACAGGCGACAGACGTCGGATGCCGGGCGCCGGGCGACAGGCGCCGAGCGCCGAGTGCCGAGCGACGGGCCCCGGGCCCCCGGGCGACGGGCGACGGGTGAAGATGGTCGAGAGCCGCCCAAAACCTCACCAGATTCCTATACTTCGCTGAAAGGGACGGCGGTCTGACAGCAGCGTCCACATCCGTGGGGGGAGTCGCACGGTGCAGCAGCAACGCGTGCCCACACCGGTCACCGGGAGCGGCGTGCTGCGGGCGGCGGCACGGGCCGAGGGCCACCGCCCGCCCGCGGTCACCGGCGCCCGCCCGCGGAGACGGCCGCCCCTGCCCGGCCTCACCTGGCTCCCGCTGCTCCTCGGTCTCGCCCTGTGGGGATACGCCCTGCCGCGCATCGGCTTCCGGACGATGGGGGAGTACGGACTCCTCGACCGGCTGCCGGCGTCGTTCTTCGCCGCGCTCCTGGTGCTCACCGGCGGCTTCCTGCTCGCGCTGCGGCGCGCGGGTACCGCCCCCTGGTGGCCGGCCGCCTACTGCGTCGGGATGCTGTTCGCCCTCAAGGCCCCTCCCGCGCTGCTGTACGACTCGGTGCGCTACCCGTGGGCCTCCAAGCACGACGCCGTCGTCGACACCCTTCTGGCGAGCGGCGAACTGCGGCCCCACGCGCCGCTGTCCGGCAACATGGCGGCCTACGAGCAGTGGCCCGGCTTCTTCGGCCTCAACGCCGCCCTGGTGCGTTCCTTCGGGGTGGAGAGCGCGGCCGCGTACCTCAACTGGGCGCCGGTGGTGCTCGGGCTGCTGCTCATGCCCGTGCTCGTGCTGCTCTACCGGACCTTCGCCGAGGACTGGCGGCTGGTGTGGACCGGTGTCTGGATCTACCAGCTCGCCAACTGGGTCGGCCAGGACTACCTCGCCCCGCAGGGCTTCGCCTACCTGCTGCATCTGACGGTACTCGCGGTGGTGCTGCGCCACTTCGTGCTGCCGGGGTCGGCCGGGAGGCTGCGGGACCGCACGTTCCTCGACCCGGCCGCGGCCGCCGTGCCACCGCCGACCGGGCGGCGCCAGCGCGCCGTCTGCGTGCTGCTCCTCGTGCCCCTGCTCCTGGCGGTCAACGCCTCGCACCAGCTCACCCCGGTGATGCTGTGCGTGTCGCTGTCCGCCCTGCTCCTCACCCGCCGCTACCGCAACTACGGGCTCCTCGCCGTCGCCTGTGCCGTGATGCTGGTCTGGGACCTGACCATGGGGCGGCCGCTGTTCATGGAGACCCTCGGCACCCTGCGCGAGTCCCTCGGCGAGCTGACCCGCAACTCCCGCCCGGGGTACGCCGGCCGGCTGACCGGCCCCGGTCCCGAACTCGCCGGCCTGGCCAATGTGCTGATGGTGTTCGCGGTCGCGGTGCCGGCCGCCGTCGCCGTGCTCACCCGGCGCAGGCTGGTCCGCAGCGCCCTGCCGCTGCTGGTGGTGTCGGCGGCGCCGCTGCCGCTGTTCGCCGTCAACGACTACGGCGGTGAAATGCTCTTCCGCGTCTACCTGTTCGGGCTGCCGGGAGCGGCGTTCTTCGCCGCCGCGGCACTCGTCCCGGCCGCCGGTGCCCGGGCCGCCTCACCGCGCGCCAGGACCGTCCGCCGCCGTGTCGCCGCCGTCGCGCTGCCCGTGTCGCTGGTCGCGCTCGCCGCCGGGTTCCTCCCCTCGTACTACGGCAAGGAGAGCATGCACTACACCCCGCCGGCCGAGACGGCCCTGGTCACCCGGTCCATCGACCGGGCCCCCGAGGGAAGCCTGGTCCTCGCCGCCACCGGCTCGTTCCCGAGGGCGCTGCACCGCTACGACCGGCTGGAGCACTGGTTCTTCGCCGAGCAGGAACTGCCGGAGAACGAACGGATGCTCGCCGACCCGGCCCGCTATCTGGACGACGGGATCCCGCCCGGGACGCGGGCGTACGTCATCCTCACCCGAACCCAGGACGTCTACACCGCGGGCGAGGGGCTGCTCCCCCCGGGTGGCTTCGCGAGGCTGCGCGACAGGCTCGCGGCGTCCCCGCTCTTCACCGTCGTCGAGGAACACCCCTACGGCGTCGTACTCGAACACCGATCATCAGCGAGGTGATTCCCGATGCCGAAAGAGGCCCGGTTCAGAGCGGCCGTGGCGCTGTCCGGCTGGGCGGCGCTCGCCGCCACCCTGCTGCCCGGCGGCTCGCCGCTGAGATGGGTCCCCGTGCTGCTGTTCGTCGGCTTCGGCCCGGGGCTCGCCCTGCTGCACCCGCAGCCGGCCGGCCTGCGGCCCGCCGCCCGTCTGGAGGCCTTCGCGCTCGCGGCCCCGATCAGCCTCTCCGTCGCCGTACTCACCGCCACCTCGCTGTTCCTGGCCGGGGGATTCACGGTGACCGCGTTCCTGCTGCCCCTCGCGGCCTTCGCGACGGTCGCCGCCGCCCTGCCGGGGCTCCCGCTCCCCGCGGCCACGCGCGGCGCGGCCGGAGGGGCGCGTGACGCCGCTTCGGGTGAGGCGCCCGGGGCGACGGCCGGGGTGACGGCCGGGGTGACGGCCGGGAGCGGCGGTGCGTCGTCCCCGGGTACGGCTCCCGGGTCCGGGAGCGACGGCGTGCCGGGCGGTGAGGGTGCGCACGGGGGCGACGGCGTGCCGGGCGGTGAGGGTGCGCCGGGTGGTCGGGGTGTGCCAGGCGGTGAGGCCGCGCCCGGACGCGCGGCGGGGAGCGGCGGCCGATGAGCGGACCTCGTGCGGGATCCCGGCGGCGAGCGGCCGCGGCGGTCGTCCTCGCCGCGGTCGCGGCGCTTCTCGCCGGCATCGGAATCTGGGCCACCGCCGATGACGGCCCCGCGGACGGGAGTCCGCCGGGGAGTCCGCCGGGGAGCCCGCAGGCGAGTCCACCGGGGAGTGGTCCACCGGGGGAGCTTCCGGGGAACGCCGTCTCCGGCGAGCCCCCGGCCGGACCCTGCGCCCCCGACGACGCGCTCGCTCCGCGCTGCGGCGCCTGGTGGGGTGCCTACATCCCCTACGACGGGAACGGCTCGCTCACCGCACCGGTGTACGCGTTCGAGAAGAAGATCGGACGGCGGCTCGACCTCGTCTACACGTACCACGACATGTCGGGGAACGAACTCGACGGGCAGCTGCTCACCCCCGACGAACAGGAACTGGGACGCGACCGGCTCCTGATGCTCGCCTGGGAGTCCACGGTCTGGAAGGAACCGCACCACGCCAACTGGACCGAGACCCAGCTCGGCTGGCGGAACATCGCGTCGGGCCGGTACGACACGGAGATCATCGACCCGCAGATCCGCCGCGTCAGGGCCTACGGGAAGCGGGTCTTCCTCTCCTTCGACCAGGAGGTCGACGCCCGGATCGGGGAGGGCGCCGGGACGCCCGAGGAGTACGTCGCCGCCTACCGGCATCTGCGGGACCGCTTCGAGAAGCTCGGCGCGCGGAACGTGGTGTGGGTGTGGACGGTCTCCGGCTACCTCGGCAGCGCCGACCTGATGAAGCGGCTGTACCCGGGTGACGACTACGTCGACTGGCTCGCCATGGACCAGTACAACTACTTCACCTGCCACCGGACCACGGACTGGAAGGACTTCGAGCGCAGCCAGCGGCCCGCCCACGACTGGCTGCTCGCGAACATCTCCGACGAGAAGCCCCTGATGCTCGCCGAGTTCGCGACCGTCCCCGATCCGGCCGACCCCGACCGGCAGCGCGAGTGGTACGCGGCCATCCCGGAGGTCGCCCGGACCATGCCCAGGGTGAAGGCGATGGTGCACTGGAACCGCGCGGTGCCGGGCGAGGGCTGCGATCTGACGGTCGACGACGGTCCGGGGCTGGAGGGTTACCGCCTCGCCGGCCGGGACGGCTGGTTCAGACAGCCGGTCCCGAGCCGCTGAGGTCCTTCCGCCGGGCGGCGCCGGGGCCCGTCCGGCGGTGGACGTGCGCGGCCACCGCCACCGCCAGGAACCCGGACGTCACCGGTAGTGCCGCGGCGGCGAAGGCGCCCTGGGCCGCCCAGCCCGCCACCGCCAGGATCCACACCGCCGCCGCGGTCGTCCGCCCTGGGACGGCCAGGGCCCGCAGGGCGGTGGCGGCGAGCCCCAGGCACAGCAGTTGCAGCAGGGGCGGCAGGATCGCGCGTACCTCGACCGGGCCGGCGGTCCCCACCGGCCCGGTCAGCAGCTCAGTCAGTGCCTCGTGCCCCGGCCCGGCGGCGGGCGGGGGACGTACGCCCAGCAGCGCGGGCGCGGTGTGCAGCGCGGCCGTGGTGGTGAGCAGGGTGGCCGCGAGCAGGACCGGCCGCAGACGGTCCAGTGCCACGGCGCCGCTGTACACGACCACCAGCAGCAGCACGGCGGTCACCGTCGGCGGCGGCAGCGCGGGCAGCAACTCCCGGCCGGTCAGCGGCCCGGGCGGTACGTCCCGCGCCCGTGCCAGCGGGAACCAGAACAGGCCGGCCGCCAGAGCCAGCAGCAGCCACAGCCAGGCGGCCGTTCCCGACTCCCCGCCCGGCCCGGCGGCCGGGGACCACTCCGGCGGGCCGTGCGCCGGGGTTCCGGATGGCGGGTTTCCCACCTGGTGCGGGGGTGTTCGGGGCGCCTGGCTCCCTTTCTCGTGCGCCGGTGCCGCGGCCTGGGTTCGCGCGCCGTGCGCCGGTGCCGCGGCCTGGGTTCGCGCGCCGTACGCCGGTGCCGCGGCCTGGGTTTCCGCGCCGTGCGCCGGTGCCGCGGCCTGGGTTCCCGCGCCGTGCGCCGATGCCCCGCCCGCCGGACCCCCCGCCCCGCACACCGCCTGCGGGCAGACGGCTTCGCGCGTCCGGACCCCGTCCTGCCCGGCCCCGGCAGACGCCCGCCGCGCGGCGGCCAGGCGGGCCCAGGTCGTGCCGAAGCCGTCGGCCCCGGAGTGCCGCCGCGGTCTCAACGGCTCCGTCCCGCTCGCCGGACGGGGCTCCCGCCCGGCGAGCGCAGCCCGGATGCCCGGCGCGGAGACCAGTGCCATCAGCGCCATGGACAGCAGCATCGCCAGACCCGCGCCGGAGATCCCGGAAGGGCCCATCAGGACCGCGGCGCTGCCGAGCACCATCGCGCACATCGTGCCCTGGAGGGCCGCGAGCACGCCCGTACGGCCCTGTACACGCAGGACCCCGATGTACAGCTCCACGACGACGCGGGGCAGCGCGGCGGCGGCCAGCAGCCTCAGCACCGTCGTGCCGTGCTCGGCGTAGTCGGGGCCGAACGGCGCGAGGATCAGCGGTGCGAAGACGACGAGTACGGCGACGACCGGCACGAGCAGCAGCGCCATCCGGCGCAGCGCGCCGCGCACCCCGTCGGCGAGGCTGCCCGGGCTGTGCGAGGCGTGCGCGGTAAGCGAGGAGGCCATGTTGATGGCCATGAACTCCATCGTGCCGCCGACGGTGTAGGCGATGTAGAAGAAGCCGTTGTGCGCGGCGTCGAAGCGGACGGCGACCATCACCGGCAGCAGGTTGATCATCGCCAGTGAGAAGAGGGCGCCGACGGAGTCCCCGGCGAGGAAGCGCCCGATGTCCCGCATCCGCGGCGGCTCGCGGCCGCCCTCGGCGGCGGCGTGGCGGGGTATCAGCCGGCGGAACACCAGCCAGCCCAGAGGCAGTACGGACAGGGCGATCGCCGCCGCCCACGACACGAAGACCCCGAGGACGGGGAGGGCGCCCGCGAGGACGACGAGCAGCAGCAGCTTGCCCACGGAGAACACCGCGTTGCCCACCGGCACCCAGACGGCCTCGCGCAGCCCCGTCAGCACCCCGTCCTGCAGGGTGAGCAGCGCCCAGCCGACACACGCGGCGGTGAAGACCGCTCCGGCGACGGGGCCCCGCAGTGGGGCGTAGGAGGGTCCCCACAGGTCGAGGGTGACGAGGAAGGCCGCGCACGCGACGCACACGACGGCCGAACTGACCGCGTACGCCCGCCACACCAGCGGACCGGTCGCCCGTCCGGCCCTGGGCACGTACCGCACCACCGCGCCGATCATCGTGGTGGCGGTGATCGAGGCGAGCAGCCGCATCGCGGCGATGGCGGCCGACCCCTGCCCCACGGCCTCCTCGGTGAAGTACCGGGCGGCCACCAGCCAGAAGCCCAGCCCCAGCGCGGCGGAGACGCCGGTGGAGAGCATCAGCGCATAGGCGTTGCGGAACATGGAGGCGCCGCCCTCGGCCCCTTTGGGCGTCCCGTCGGAGGGCGCCCTCCCGCCGGTGGCGGTACCGGGCGCCCGCACCCGGGTCGTCTCAGCCACCGACCCCGCCTCCGGGGCCCCCGGCCCCTCTTTCGAGACCACCGGCCCCGCCTCCGGGGCCCCCGGCCCCTCTTTCGCGACCGCCGGCCCCGCCTCCGGGGCCGCCGGCCCCTCTTTCGAGACCACCGGCCCCGCCTCCGGGGCCCCCGGCCCCTCTTTCGCGACCGCCGGCCCCTCCTTCGGGATCCCCGGCCCGCCGTGCTCCCGGTGGCGGCTGGGCCGGGTGTACGCCCGCCGCGTCCAGGACGGCGGTGATCCGGTCCGCCCTGAGCGGGTCGGCGGGGAGGGCGTGGCGGGCGAACCAGCGGGCCGGTTCCGGGTCGGGCGGCGGGTCGGTGAACCGCGCGGAGGCGTAGTCGTCGAGCGGCGGGTCGTACAGATAGCCGGTGGTGATGCGGTGCCGGGACAGTGCGGCGACGGCCGCGTCCCGGTCGGCCACCAGCAGCGGTACGCGGAAGAGCGGCTGGACCGGGCCGGTGCCGGGCGCCGCCCAGGGGCTCGCCAGCAGCCGCCGGGTGCCTTCGAGATGGGCCGCGAGACGGTCGTCGAGGCGGTCGAGCAGCCGCGCGGTGCGGCGGAGGCGGGCGCGTCCGGGGCGGATCCGGTAGTCGTGCATGTCGACCCGGACCCAGGAGTGGAACGGTGTGAGCGCGGGGGCCCCGGCGACCGCCTGCCGCAGGTCGCCGGGCCGCAGCGGCATCCGTATCCCTTCGCGCTCCTCCATGCCCAGGAGCCGCGTCACGGCCCGGGCAGCCCGGACCAGGCGCAGTCCGCGCACCGAGGCCTCCGCGTACGGCCGCAGGACGTAGGCGAGTTCGGCGGACAGCCGGGAAGGCGTGAGGAGGCGGTCCCGGGCCTCCCGGAGGGCGCCCAGGAGGGCCGGGTCGGCGACCGCCAGGAAGCCCCCGGTCTTGGCGGCGGTGTGCTTGGAGAGGCTGAAGACGGACGCCTCCCCGTACGAGCCGACGGGCCGTCCGCCGACGCTCGACCCGATCGCGTGCGCCGCGTCCTCGAGCAGCGGGATGCCCAGCGTGTCGCAGCGGGCGCGCAGCGCGGGTGCGGGATCGGGGTTGCCGTACAGATTGGTGGTGACGACCGCGTCCACGGTCCGCCAGGTCGCCTCCGGGACGGCGGACTCGTCGATCGCGCCGCTACGCGGGTCGAGGGGTGCCTGCACGGGGCGGAGGCCCGCCGCCAGCACCACGAAGAAGATCACGTCGTCGTTGACGGGCGACATCAGCACCCGCCCGCCGGGTCTGCACCAGTGGCGCAGCGCCACGTACAGCCCGAGCCGGCACGACGGCAGATAGAGGCACTCCCTGCCGACGCGGTCGCGCATCCGTGCTTCCAGCGCCTCCCCCACGGCCCCACCACCCCCTGAACCCCCGGCTCAATGTGGCCCATACCGGACCCCACCGTCAATACGGCGGAAGGGTCCATCCCTTGACGGAACGGACCCTTCAGGCGGTGTGCCGCGGGCGGGAGTTCACTCCTCGACCGTGAGGCCCCTTCTGAGCCTGGTCAGCGTGCGGGTCAGCAGGCGCGACACGTGCATCTGCGAGATCCCGAGTTCGTCGCCGATCTCGGACTGGGTCATGCCGGCGACGAAGCGGAGCGAGAGGATCCTGCGGTCGCGCGCGTGCAGCGAGGCGATGAGCGGCTTCAGGGACTCGATGTACTCGATCCCCTCGAGGCCGTGGTCCTCGTAGCCGATGCGGTCCGCCAGGGTGCCCTCGGACTCGTCCTCGTCGGGCTGCGCGTCCAGCGAACTCGCGGTGTACGCGTTGCTCGCGGCCATGCCCTCGACGACCTCGTCCCCGGTGATGCCGAGGCGCTCGGCGAGTTCGCCGATCGTGGGTGCGCGGTCGAGCTGCTGGGCGAGCTCGTCGCCCGCCTTCGCGAGGTCCAGCCGCAGCTCCTGCAACCGGCGCGGGACGCGTACGGACCAGGAGGTGTCGCGGAAGAAGCGCTTGATCTCGCCGATGATCGTCGGCATGGCGAACGTGGGGAACTCCACGCCCCGGCTGAGCTCGAAGCGGTCGATGGCCTTGATCAGACCGATCGTGCCCACCTGGACGATGTCCTCCATCGGCTCGCTGCGGGAGCGGAACCGGGAGGCGGCGAACTTGACCAGTGCGAGGTTCAGTTCGACGAGGGTGTTGCGCACGTAGGAGTACTCGTGCGTGCCCTCCTCGAGGGCTTCCAGGCGGGCGAAGAGCGTCTTCGACAGAGCGCGCGCGTCCACGGGGCCGACCTGGTCGAACGGCGGGAGCGCCGGGAGGTCGACATCCCCGTACTGCCCGTACTGCCCGTGCGGGTGGTGCTCGTCGTACACGTCGGGCGTGCGGCGCCCGGTCTGCCCGGTGCGCCCGGTCTGCTCGCGGGAATCGAGGTGATCGTGCTGACATGTCGACGGCGCGTTCGGGGTACGCGTTTCGTCGAGCCGGGGTGACATGGTCTCCTCCATCGTTCTCGGCATATGGCTGCCGATGCCCATACGCGGTGCTGCGGTGTGCGGCGCCTCCAAAGCCGGCCGTGTCGGTGGTGTCCATATAGCCCTACCCGCTCTTTGCCGCCCGTTGCAAGTGTTGAAAGTCATGTATGTCCGATTTGTGGGGTAGTTCGGCTACCGATCGGCGTACGAAAGGCGTAATGTTCTGCGGACGTCAACGTCGTCGGCGAAGAGGACGGGCATGGACCGCGGGACGGTCGGCAGTGCGAATCGAGGCCGCCTTCGGGTCGAGGTCAGGACCGAAGGCCCGAGCGAGGTGGTGACCCCGGCGGGTGAGCTGGATCACCACACCGCCGAATTGTTGCGTGCGCCACTCGAGAACGCGCTCGAGCAGGGTCGCGCACGCCTGGTGGTCGACTGCTCACATCTTGAGTTCTGCGACTCCACGGGGCTGAACGTGCTGCTCGGTGCCCGGCTCAGGGCCGAGGCGGCCGGGGGCGGGGTCCATCTGGCCGGAATGCTCCCCGTCGTCGCCCGGGTGTTCGAGATCACCGGCGCCGAGGCGGTCTTCACCGTCCACGACTCGGTGGAAGCGGCCTTGGCGGAGTGACTCCCGCCGCATGACCGGACCGGGGGGTGTTGTCCGGATCCGGCCGGGCAGAAGACCCCCGCAAGGATCCCCGGGACCCTCGCAGAATGCGTGCAAACCCCCGCACGCTCCGTATCTACCCACACGCGAACTGGTGAATCGGTGAGGTGAAGCGCTGATGAGCACCACCCGGCAGCATCCGCCGGGCGACCTCGGCCCCGAGCCGGACGGCGCCCCCGCCGGGGCCGGCGGCGGACCCGGTACCGTCCTGCCCGACGGCCGGGTGCGCACCCTGGCGCTCGGAAACGCCAGCGGCATCGTCCCGCTCGCTCGCGACTTCACCCGGCAGGCCCTGTACGACTGGGGCTGGCTGCCCGCCGCCAACGCCGACCGGCGCGCCGCGGCCGAGGACGTCCTGCTCGTCGTCTCGGAGCTGGTCACCAACGCCTGCCTGCACGCGGAAGGCCCGGACCGGCTGCGGGTCTCCAGCGATGCCAAGGTGCTCCGGCTGGAGGTCACCGATCTCGGCGCCGGCCAGCCCGCGCCCCGCACCCCGCACCGGGCCGGCCGGCCCGGTGGCCACGGCATGTTCATCGTCCAGCGCCTGTGCCTGGACTGGGGTGTCGTCAGGACGCCGGGGACGACGGGCAAGACGGTGTGGGCGGAACTCGCGGCGCCCTCCTAGCGCCGCGTCGCGACGGGGCGGGCCTCGCCCGACGCGGCACCGGTCCGGTCCCCGAGTGAAGCGAAGCTGTTGTGGAGCACGGCGATCCGCCGTGCTCTTCGTGTTCCCTCCGTACGTGTCTTCCCTCCGCACGTGCCGGGGCGTACCTTGAGCGACCGATCTGATGTGTCGTCAGTTGGCTGCGGCGGCCACCGGCATGAGGGGGACTCGATGTCGTACCAGAAGCGGACGGCTCTCGCGCTGGCGGCGGCGCTGGCGGGCTCGGTGGTACTGGCGGCCGCCCCGACCGCCGGTGCGGCCGTCGTGGACGTCGACTACCGGTGCCAGACGCCCATCGGCCCCAAGGCCGCGGTGTCTCCCATCGACATCAAGGCCGTGAAGAGCGGCAGCGGCTACAGCCTCACGATGTCGTTCGGCAAGGGCGTCTCGTCCAGCCCCGTCGAACTCGGCAAGGGAGCGATGAACCCGAGTGCGGTCATCGAACTCGGCGGCGCGGAGCAGGGCACGGTCCCGGTCTCGGGGCCGCCGAACGCCGAGGCGATCCCGCCCGACACCCCCATCAGGATCAACGACCTGACCGGGACGTACACCCCCGCGAAGAGCGGCAAGGTCACCTTCACCGCCGGGGTGCTCACCATCAAGGCACTCGGGACGACGACCACGTGCACTCCCGGGAACGATCCGAAGCCCTCGCTCGAACTCGACGTCCAGGGCTCCGGCGGCGGACAGCCGTCCGGCGGGTCGGGCTCCGGGACGAGCGGCTCCGGGTCCGGCTCCGGGTCCGGTGGATCCGGAGAGCCGGGCTCCAGCGGATCGGGAGGATCCGGCTCCGGAACCGGCGAGCTGCCGAAGACCGGTCCCCTCGACTCCGCGCCCGCGCTGGGGACGCTCGGAGGCGCGGTGCTGCTGACCGGAGCCGCCGGGGTGCTGTGGCTGACCCGCCGCGGTCCGCGGTCCGCGGGCTGACCGTGCCGCGCCGTGCCCGACTCGCCGCCGCGGCGGGCGCCCTGCCGGCGTTGCTCTGGCCCGCCATGCCCGTCACGATCGCGGTGCCTGACGCTACCGCCGCAGCTGCTGTTCGTGCTGTTCCTGCCGTATCCGCCGTATCCGCCGTATCCGCCGTATCCGCCGTATCTGCCGTTACTGACGCAGCTGACGTACCTGACGTACCTGACGTTTCTGTCGCACCCGCCGTTCCTGTCGCGGTCGCGGTCGCGGCCTCGGGCCCGGCTCCGCCTGCGGCCCGTCCGACCCCTCTCGTCACAGGTCCGGTCTCCTTCGCAGCCTTCGCCTCGGGTCCGGCCTTCGCCTCGGGTCCGGCCTTCGCCTCGGGTCCGGCCCGGTCCGCGGCCGTCGCGGTGGGGCCCGCCTCATACGGTGCCGCTCCGGTCCCCTACACCGCAGACACCGCATACACCGCCGCGGACCCGCAACCCGTCGTCCGTCTCTCCGCGTCCCGGGCGGGCAAGGGCGGTGACCTCACCGTCAGCGGCTCCGGATGGCGGCCCGGGACCCTGCTGATGCTGCTGATCTGCGGGCAGTCCGAGCCCGGCAGAGGAGTCATCGGCGGTACCAACTCCTGCGCCAACGCCGAGGGCCGGGCCGTCACCACCGACGCCGGGGGCGCCTTCAGCAGGAGCATGCCGGTCGCCGAGCCGCCGGAGCCGTGTCCGTGCGTGGTGCACGTCGCCACGGTCACCGGCGAGCGGGTCGTCGTGGACCAGCCGTTCACGGTCGCCGGCCACCCCACCGCCCCGCTGCCGCGGCAGACCGGGGGCGGCAGGCTCGCCGCGCTCACGACCGCCGAACTGACCGGGTCGAGCGGGCTGCTCGTCTGGTTCGGTGCTTCACCGGGCCGTGAACTCGTCTTCACCGTCGGCAATCTCGGCACCGCCCCGGTCGAGGACCCCGTCTTCCGGGTCGGCACCGCCCACGGTGTGTTCGCCCCCAGCTGGGAGGAGCGGCGGTGGAGCGGCACCGTTCAGCCCGGCCGCAAGGCGCGGATCACACTGCCCGTCCGGCTGCCGGCGGGGGCGCACGGCGACTACCGGGTGTCCGTGCGGTACGGCTCCCAACTGCTCGTCGAGCAGCCCTGGGGCGTGGGCAGGCCCTGGGGCGTGACGCTCTTCTGGGTCCTGCTGGCCGTCGTGGTGCCGACGGCGCTGTTCCGGGTGGGGATGGCCGTCGTGGACCGGGTGCGGCCGCGGCACCCCGGACGGCACCGGGCCGGGGACCCGGACGCCCCGCGCGCGGCCCCGGCCGCCCCTACGACGCCGGACGCCGGCCCCGGCTCCGCCGCGGCCCCGACCCAGGGTTCCGCCCAGGACCCGACCCAGGGTTCCGCCCAGGACCCGACCCCGGACTCCGCCCAGGACCCGACCCCGGACTCCGTACCGCCGGAGGGCCGGCCCCCGGCGAAGTAGCGGACGTGAGCGCGCACCCGGGCGAGGACGGGCCGGCCCGTCGCGCACACCGCGCGCCCGGCCGGCCCGCCCGGGAAGTGCTCCGGTGCCCGGGCGGCCCGGCGGAACTGCGCGGCGTCAGCGGACGTCGCCCATGAGGGCGCGGATCCTCTTGCCCGCCATCATGAACGCCAGGCCCGCGGCGACCGCGACGGCCGCCCACATCGAGTAGTACGCGGCGTCGCCGAGCGGTTCGTTGAGCTGGGTCACCCAGCCGTTGAGGGCGTTGCCGGTAGCGGTGGCCAGGAACCACAGGCCCATGATCTGGCCGACGAACTGCCGGGGCGCCAGTTTCGTGGACAGCGACAGGCCCACCGGCGACAGGCACATCTCGCCGACGGTCTGGACGAAGTAGACGCTCAGCAGCCAGAAGACGGTGACCTTGCCGGTCTCGCTGTTCGCGGCCGCGGCGCCCGCCAGGCCCATGATGGCGAACGAGCCGCCGATGAGCAGCATCGCGAGGGCGAACTTCATGGGGGTGCCGGGCTCGCGGTTGCGCTGGGCGAGCTTCACCCAGAGGGTGGCGAACAGCGGGGCCAGGACGATGACCATGGCCGGGTTCACCGACTGGTACCAGGACGCCGGGAACTCCCAGCCACCGATCACCCGGTCGGTCTTGTTGTCCGCGAACAGCGTCAGCAGCGAGCCCGACTGGTCGTAGATCAGCCAGAACAGCACGGCCGTGGCGAAGAACCAGGCGAACGCCTGGATCTTGGGTCTGTCGGCCGCGGTCAGCGCCGGGTTGCGGTAGATCGCGGCGAAGTAGACGACCGGCACGACGATGCCCAGGACCGCCAGGGCGTTGACGATGTGCTCGATGTCGTACGTGCCGAGCATCACGTCCACGGCGAGCGCGGCGACGGCCAGACCGCCCCACAGCAGGACCCTGCGCAGCGCGGTCCGCCTCTCCGCCGGCGTCGCCGGGGTGCCGGGCTCCTTGCCGATGTCGCCGAGGTGGCGGCTGCCGAGGACGTACTGGACGACCGCCAGCGTCATGCCGATACCGGCGACGGAGAAGCCGAGGTGCCAGTTGACGTTCTCGCCGAGGTAGCCGACGACCAGCGGGGCGGCCATGGCGCCGATGTTGATCGCCATGTAGAAGAGCGTGAAGCCCGCGTCGCGGCGGGCGCTGGACTGGCCCTCGTAGAGTCCGCCGACCATGGCCGAGATGTTCGGCTTCAGCAGACCCGTACCGGCGGCGATCAGCGCCAGACCGGCGAAGAAGGCGGTGTCCGAGGGAACGGCCAGGGTGTAGTGCCCCAGGGCGATGACGATGCCGCCGACGAGCACGGCCTTGCGCGCGCCCCACAGCCGGTCGGCGATCCAGCCGCCGGGCATGGCGGCCATGTAGACGACGGCGTTGTAGACGCCGTAGATCGAGGCGGCGAGCGCCTCCCTGCCCTGGAGCGGCCCGTCCAGCACCCCCGCGACCAGGTAGAGGACGAGGATGCCGCGCATTCCGTACCAGGAGAAGCGCTCCCACATCTCGGTCATGAAGAGCGTGGCCATACCGCGGGGGTGGCCGAAGAAGGTCTTCTCGCCGGGGGTGGTGGACGAGTCCTTCGTCAGGCTGGACGCCATGTCGATCCTTGCTGCTCGGGACGCACCGCGTCGTGAGCGGTCTCCGCGCCCGGTGGGGGTGGCCGGTACCGGCGGGGGAAGCGGCCCCGCCCCCACGCCGGGGAGGCCGCCCCCCGGCGGGGGCGAGGGACCGTCCTCACCGGGATCGGGCCCCGTCCGCGGTCGTCGCGGACGGGGCCCGGCCCAGGTCGTTCAGGGTCGCGGAGGAGGGTTCACCACTCCGCGCACAAAAAGAGACCTTCGGTGACAGAAACAGCCAAAGGTCGTGATTCGTGCTGTAGGTGCCTTGACACCTTAAAGCATGACGGCGATATGTATAGACCATTTGAGAGGCGGGTCACAGATATGCGTAGAACGCCTGCCCGCCCGCGACCGGACCGACCGGGATCGCGTCGGCGCCGCCGAGTGGCCTGCCGGGGACCCCCTGAGCCCCGCCGAGGCGGACTACCATCACCCCATGACCCGTGTACTGCTCGCCGAGGACGACGCATCCATCTCCGAGCCGCTGGCGCGCGCCCTGCGCCGGGAGGGGTACGAGGTCGAGGTCCGCGAGGACGGCCCGAGCGCGCTCGACGCCGGCCTCCGGGGCGGTGTCGACCTGGTCGTGCTGGATCTCGGGTTGCCGGGAATGGACGGGCTCGAAGTGGCGAGGCGGCTGCGCGCCGACGGCCACGGCGTGCCGATCCTGGTGCTGACGGCCCGCGCCGACGAGGTGGACACGGTGGTCGGCCTGGACGCCGGCGCCGACGACTACGTGACCAAGCCCTTCCGGCTCGCCGAGCTGCTCGCCCGGGTCCGCGCCCTGCTCCGGCGCGGCGCCGCGGAACCCGCCGCCGCCCCCGCGACGCACGGGGTGCGGATCGACGTCGAGTCCCATCGGGCCTGGATGGGCGACGAGGAGCTCCAGCTCACGGCGAAGGAGTTCGACCTGCTGCGCGTGCTCGTGCGGGACGCCGGCCGGGTGGTCACCCGCGACCAGCTCATGCGGGAGGTCTGGGACACCACATGGTGGTCCTCCACGAAGACCCTCGACATGCACATCTCCTGGTTGCGCAAGAAGCTGGGGGACGACGCGGCGAACCCGCGGTATATCGCGACGGTCCGAGGTGTCGGCTTCCGCTTCGAGAAGAACTGAGCGCCGCGGCGCCGAGCGGCCGGCCCGCCGCGCCTCGGACGGGGCTGCCCCGGGCCGGGCTCCCGGGGACGCGGTGCACCGCCTCGGGCGCGGAGCCCGGCCGGTTCCGGGGCGGGGCGGTGCCGCGGCCGGTTCCGGGCGCTGCCGCCTTCGCACGCGGCGTCGCCGGCGCGTGCGGCCCCGCGCGGGCCGTCCAGACCCAGGGCGGCGCGTGACCGGGCCGCCGCTGACCGTGCGGCGCCCCGGCAGCCGTGCGGTGTCCCGGCGGCCGTGCGGTGTCCCGGCCGTGCGGCTCGTGGCGGACGGCTCGTGTCGGACGGCTCGGTCCCGGGCTGCCGGGACCGGACGGCTCAACGCCGGGCCGGCCCGAGCCCGGTCGGCCCGAGTACGAGGAACAGCAGGTGGGCGGCCCGAGCCCGGGTGGCCCGCAGACGGCAAGGACCGCGGGGCACCCGGGCTCGGGCCGCCCGCAGGACCGCAAGACCCGCCCGGAGGGCACCGTGCGCCGCCGACTCATCAACTCCACCCTGGCCGTGGTGCTCGTGGTGATCGCCGTCTTCGGCGTGTCGCTCGTCATCGTCGAGACGCGGACCATCGGCAACAGCGCACAGGAGCGCCTGGACTCCGAGGCGCTCCGGCTGGTCAGTGTCGTCGAGGCCAAGGTGCTGGAACGGGAGCCGGTCGACGACGGGGTGCTGGCCGAGCAGATCGGTCCGCACCGCTTCGCCAGGATCGAGATTCCCGGCAGCCCGCCGGTCGAGGTGGGACAGCGGCCTTCCGGTGGTGTGATCCGCGGCTCCGCCACCGGTGAACTGGGCGAGCGGGTCACCGTCGAGGAGTCCCGGGCCGCCGTGACCCGGGAGGTCGGCCGATCCCTCATGATCATCGCGGCGGTGGCGCTGCTCGCCGTGATCGCCGCCGTGCTGCTCGCGGTACGGCAGGCCAATCGGCTCGCCTCGCCCCTGACCGACCTCGCCGAGACCGCGGAGCGGCTGGGCTCCGGCGACCCGCGACCCCGCCACAAGCGCTACGGGGTCCCCGAACTCGACCGCGTCGCCGACGTCCTGGACGCCAGCGCCGAGCGGATCGCCCGGATGCTCACAGCCGAGCGCCGGCTCGCCGCTGACGCGTCCCATCAGCTCCGTACGCCCCTGACCGCCCTCTCCATGCGGCTGGAGGAGATCTCCGCCACCGACGACCCGGAAACCGTCAAGGAGGAGGCGCACGTCGCCCTCACCCAGGTGGAACGCCTCACCGACGTGGTGGAGCGGCTGCTCACCAACGCCAAGGACGCGCGGACCGGGTCCGCCGTCGCCTTCGACCTCGACGAGGTCGTCAAGCAGCAGATCGAGGAGTGGCGCCCGGCGTACCGCAGCGCGGGGCGCGCCATCGTCTGCTCCGGCAAGCAGGGGATGAGGGCCGTCGGGACACCGGGTGCCGTCGCCCAGGTCCTGGCCTCCCTGATCGAGAACTCGCTGATGCACGGGGGCGGCACCGTGGCCCTGCGCACCCGGGTCACCGGCAACCAGGCCGTGGTCGAGGTGACCGACGAGGGCCCCGGCGTACCGGGCGACCTGGGGGCACGGATCTTCGAGCGCGCGATCAGCGGGCGGAACTCGACGGGAATCGGCCTCGCCGTGGCCCGGGACCTCGCGGAGGCGGACGGCGGGCGGCTGGAGCTGCTCCAGCAGCAGCCCGCGGTGTTCGCCCTCTTCCTGAGCCGGGAGGCGCGCCCGCGCGAGCAGCAGCCGGAACGCACGGTGCGCTAGCGCACCGTGCACCGTGCGCTGACGCTTCGGTGCGCGAGGTGCGCGAGGTGCGCGAGGTGCGTGAGGTGCCCCGGCGGCGAGCGGGCCGCCGTCGGAACGGGCGAGCGGGTCCGGGAACGCGGTGCGTCGTCGACGGCGGGCGGTCCGGGTCAGCTGCCGACGCGGTCGGGCTGCTCCGTACGCCGCTGCTCCAGGAACGATTCGGCGGTCTGCACGGCCTCGCGGGCGGGCAGGGCCCGGAACACCCAGGTGCGGTACGACCAGAAGCGGAACAGTGTCGCCACGGCGATACCGAGGACCTTGAACACATTGCTCTGCAGCGGGCCGTCCCAGCCGAAGCCGTAGGTCGCGACGTACAGCACACCGTTCTCGATCACCAGGCCGACCGCGCTGAACAGCAGGAACAGGCTGAGTTCCCTGGTGCGGCCGCTCTTGTCCCGATCCCGGTAGGTGAAGTGGCGAAAACCCACGTAGTTGAACAGGATCGCGATGACCGTGGCGAGCAGGCTGGCGCGTACCACCGGGATCTCGGTGGTCCCCCGCAGCAGGTTGAAGGCGGCCATGTTGACGAGGAGGCCCATGGCGCCGACGGCGCCGAACTTGGCGACCTCGCGCGCGAGCCGGTTCAGTCGCACACGCAGTGCGCCCCGTTCGCTCATGGTGTCCGCTGGTCCCGTCCGGTCGACTACGTCAACCAGACCACTCTAACCAGCACCCCCGCCCGTGTGCCCGGTGGACGGCCGGTCGGGAGTCCCACCCCGCGGCCCCCGGCCCTTGTGGGATCATACGAGGTGGTGGGGTGGACGGGACCGTACGGAGCTCCGGATACCCTGGGAGGGTGACGTTCCCCGTAGTCGGCATGGTCGGCGGCGGACAGCTCGCCCGTATGACACACGAGGCAGGCATCCCCCTCGGCATCAGGTTCAAGCTCCTCAGTGACACCCCCCAGGACTCGGCGGCCCTGGTCGCCGGCGAGGTCGTCGTCGGCGACTACCGGGACCTGGACACCCTCCGTGACTTCGCCCGCGGCTGCGACGTGATCACCTTCGACCACGAGCACGTGCCCACCGGGCACCTGCGGGCCCTGGAGTCGGAGGGCGTCCCCGTCCGCCCGGGCCCGGACGCCCTGGTGCACGCCCAGGACAAGGGGGTGATGCGGGCACGGCTCGACGCCATCGGCGCTCCCGGCCCGCGCCACCGCATCGTCGCCGACCCGGCGGACGCGGCGGCCTTCGCCGCGGAGGTGGGGGGCTTCCCGGTGATCCTGAAGACCGTGCGCGGCGGCTACGACGGCAAGGGCGTGTGGTTCGTCCGGAGCGAGGAGGACGCCGCGCCGCCGTTCCGCGCCGGCGTGCCCGTCCTCGCCGAGGAGAAGGTCGCCTTCCGCCGCGAGCTGGCCGCCAACGTCGTCCGGTCCCCGCACGGCCAGGCGGTCGCCTACCCCGTGGTGGAGTCCCGGCAGGTCGGCGGCGTCTGCGACACCGTGATCGCCCCCGCCCCGGACCTCGACGGGGAACTGGCCGGGCAGGCCCAGCAACTCGCCCTGCGCATCGCGCAGGAGCTCGGGGTGGTCGGCCATCTGGCGGTCGAGCTCTTCGAGACCGCGGACGGCCGCATCCTCGTCAACGAACTCGCGATGCGCCCCCACAACTCCGGGCACTGGACCCAGGACGGAGCCGTCACGTCCCAGTTCGCCAACCACGTGCGGGCCGTGCTCGACCTGCCGCTCGGCGACCCCCGGCCCCGGGCGGCCTGGACGGTCATGGCCAACGTCCTCGGCGGCGACTACCCGGACATGTACCAGGGCTATCTGCACTGCATGGCCCGGGACCCGCAGCTGAAGATCCACATGTACGGCAAGGACGTGAAGCCGGGCCGCAAGGTCGGGCACGTCAACACCTACGGCGACGACCTGGACGACGTGCTCGCGCGCGCCCGCCACGCGGCCGACTACCTCAGAGGAACGATCACCGAATGACCACCGCTCCCGACTCGGCACCCCTGGTCGGCATCGTGATGGGCTCGGACTCCGACTGGCCCGTCATGGAGAACGCCGCCCAGGCCCTGGACGAGTTCGAGATCCCCTACGAGGTGGACGTCGTCTCCGCGCACCGCATGCCGCGCGAGATGATCGCTTACGGCGAGCAGGCGGCCGGCCGCGGACTGAAGGCGATCATCGCGGGCGCGGGCGGAGCCGCCCACCTGCCCGGCATGCTCGCCTCCGTCACCCCCCTGCCCGTGATCGGCGTGCCCGTGCCGCTGAAGCACCTCGACGGCATGGACTCGCTGCTGTCGATCGTGCAGATGCCCGCCGGGGTGCCGGTCGCGACCGTGTCGGTGGCCGGGGCACGGAACGCCGGACTGCTCGCGGCCCGGATCCTCGCCACCCAGGACGCCGACCTGCTGGCCCGGATGCGGGACTTCCAGCAGGAGCTGAACGACCAGGCGACGGAGAAGGGGAGGCGCCTGCGCACGAAGGTGGAGGGGTCCGCGGCGTTCGGCTTCGGCAAGTAGGCTTTGACCGTGGATTTTCTCGCCGAAGCCCGTTCTCTGCTCACATCCTTTCCCGTCGTCGACGGCCACAACGATCTTCCGTGGGCCCTGCGCGAACAGGTCCGCTACGACCTGGACCGCCGCGACATCGCGACCGACCAGACGGGCAGTCTGCACACCGACATCCCGCGGCTGAGGTCCGGCGGGGTCGGAGCGCAGTTCTGGTCGGTGTACGTGCGCAGCGACATGGCCGGTGACGAGGCGGTCAGCGCCACGCTGGAGCAGATCGACGTGGTGGACCGGCTGCTCGCCCGCTATCCGGCGGACCTGGCGCGCGCCCTGACCGCCGACGACATGGAGGCGGCGCGCGAGGAGGGCCGGATCGCCTCCCTGATGGGTGCGGAGGGCGGCCACTCCATCAACAACTCGCTCGCCACGCTGCGGGCGCTGCACACGCTGGGCGTCCGCTACATGACGCTGACACACAACGACAACAACGACTGGGCGGACTCGGCGACCGACGAGCCCCGGTTCGGCGGGCTGTCGGCGTTCGGCCACGAGGTGGTGCGGGAGATGAACCGCACGGGCATGCTCGTCGACCTCTCGCACGTCGCCCCGACGACGATGCGCGACGCCCTGGACACCACCGCCGCTCCGGTGATCTTCTCCCACTCCTCAGCCCGGGCGATCTGCGACCACCCGCGGAACATCCCCGACGACGTGCTGGAACGGCTTCCGGCGAACGGCGGCGTGGCGATGGCGACGTTCGTCCCGAAGTTCGTCCTCCCGGCGGCGGTCGCCTGGACCAGCGCGGCGGACGAGAACATGCGGGAACACGGCCTGCACCCCCTCGACACCACCGAGGCGGGCATGAAGGTCCAGCGGGCGTACGAGGCCGCGCATCCGCGCCCGATGGCGTCGGCGGCCACCGTCGCCGACCACCTCGACCATATGCGCGAGGCGGCCGGTGTCGATCACATCGGTATCGGCGGCGACTTCGACGGCACCGCGTTCACCCCGGCGGGTCTGGAGGACGTCGCGGGGTACCCCAACCTGATCGCGGAACTCCTCCGCCGCGGCTGGTCCCGCCCGGACCTGTCCAAGCTCACCTGGCGGAACGCCGTCCGCGTCCTCCGCGACGCGGAATCCGCAGCCCGGGACCTCCGGTCCCGCCGCGCCCCCTCCAACGCGACGCTCGAGTCGACGGCGGGCACGCCCGCACCGTGATCCGCGACGGCGTGCGACGGCGTGCGGCGGCCTGTGGCGGCCTGTGGCGGCCCGTGGCGGCCCGTGGTGCTCCCCGATTGCGTGCGGTGCCCAGGGGGGCGCTGTGTGGTCCTCCGCGATCCCCTGTGCTGATCCGCGATCCCCTGTGCTGATCCGCGATCGTCCGTGATGATCTGTAAGGATCTGTGATGGTCAGGGGTGATCCGGGGCCGTGCTCCCGCCCCGGACCCGCCTACCCGACCCGGCGCGCCCGGTAGGCCCGCATCTTCGCGCGGCTGCCGCAGACCGCCATGGAGCACCAGCGGCTGCGGCCCCCGGGGCTGCGGTCGTAGTAGGCCCAGAGGCAGTCCTCCGCCTCGCACGCCTTCAGGCGCAGCCAGGTCCCCTCGGCGGCCGCCTCCGCGATGGCCGCCGCGACACGGGAGGTCAGGCCGTCCGCTTCGGTCGCGGGGTGCAGGGTCGCGGCGCCGGCGCCGTCAACCCGGACGCGCAGCGGCGCTCCGGCCAGGATCCGGTTCAGGTCCGAGGGATGGTGTCCGGGCGCGGTGTGACCGGCGTGCGCCAGGCACGCGGCCCGCAGCGCCTCGCGCAGTTTCCTCGCGGCCGGAACGTCCGCCTCTCCGAGCCCGAACGCCGCGCGTCCGTCCTCGGTGTCCAGGGCGTCCGCGCCCGTGTCGACACTCAGTGTGTTGACCAGCGACTCGATCAGCGCGAGCCCGCCGGGTGCCGGGGCTCTGTCATTCATGGTTGCGACGTTACCCCCGCTGCGGGACCATGTGGTCACGCGTTACCGGTAGAGAGGGATTGCCGGTAACGTCGGCAATCATCCGTCCGTCCGAGAGGAAGCACCATGGCCATCGCCGCACTGGGGACCGTCGTCCTGGACTGCGCCGACCCGAGAGCACTCGCCGCCTTCTACGCCGAGATCCTGGGCGCGGGGGTGGAACCGGACGGCGACGACTGGGTCACCCTCACCGGATACCGGGGCACCCCGCTCGCCTTCCAGGCCGCCCCGGGGCACACGGCTCCCGAATGGCCGTCGCCGAAGTCCTCGCAGCAGTTCCACCTCGACCTGACCGTCGAGGACATGGACGACGCGGAGGCCCGGGTGCTGGCGCTCGGCGCGAAGCCGCTGGACGCCGAGGACCGATCCCGCGGCTTCCGCGTCTACGCGGACCCGGCGGGTCACCCGTTCTGCCTCTGCGCAGGCTGAGACGCAGGCCGAGTCTCCACGGCTGAGACGCCGGCTGAGACGCCGGCTGAGACGCCGGCTGAGACGCCGGCCGAGTCTCCGCGGCCGGAGGGCCGGCTGAGACGCGGCGGCCGGGAGGCCGGCTCAGACGCCGCGGCCGTGGCGGCGGCTGTTCAGGCGCGGGGCCGGCCCATCGCCCGGTACGTCCAGCCGGCCTCGCGCCACTCCGCCCCGTCCAGCGCGTTCCGCCCGTCGAGCATGATCCGGCGGGACGCCACCCGGCCCAGCGCCGCGGGGTCCAGCTCACGGAACTCGCGCCACTCCGTCAGGTGCAGCACCACGTCCGCGCCGCGCACCGCCTCCAGCGCGCTGTCCGCGTAGCCGAGCGTCGGGAAGAGCAGGCGGGCGTTGTCCATGCCCTTGGGGTCGTAGACGGTGACCTGGCCGCCCTGGAGGTGGATCTGGCCGGCGACGTTCAGCGCCGGCGAGTCGCGGACGTCGTCCGAGTCCGGCTTGAACGTCGCGCCCAGGACCGCGACCCGGGTGCCCAGGAAGGACCCGCCGCCCACGGCCTCCCGGGCGAGTTCCACCATGTGTCCGCGGCGGCGCATGTTGATCGAGTCGACCTCGCGCAGGAACGTCAGCGCCTGGTCCGCGCCGAGTTCACCGGCGCGCGCCATGAACGCCCGGATGTCCTTCGGCAGGCAGCCCCCTCCGAAGCCGATCCCGGCCCGCAGGAACTTCTTGCCGATCCGGTCGTCGTGGCCGATCGCCTCGGCCAGCCTCACCACGTCGCCGCCGGCCGCCTCGCACACCTCCGCCATGGCGTTGATGAACGAGATCTTCGTGGCGAGGAAGGAGTTCGCGGAGGTCTTCACCAGCTCCGCCGTGGGGAAGTCCGTCACCACGAACGGAGAGCCCTCGGCGATCGGCGTGGCGTACACCTCGCGCAGCAGCTTCTCGGCCCGGTCGCCGTCCACCCCCGCCACGATGCGGTCCGGGTGCAGGGTGTCCCGCACGGCGAAGCCCTCGCGCAGGAACTCGGGGTTCCAGGCCAGGTCCACTCCTTCGGGCGCGTGCTCGGCGAGCAGGCGGGCGAGCCGGTCCGCGGAGCCGACCGGCACGGTGGACTTGCCGACGACCAGCGCGCCGCCCTTCACCCGCGGCGCCAGCGAGGCGAACGCGGCGTCCACGTACGACATGTCGCAGGCGTACTCGCCGTGCTTCTGCGGGGTGTTCACGCAGACGAAGTGGACGTCTCCGCCGAAGTCCTCCAGCTCGTCCCACGACGTGGTGAAGCGCAGCCGCCCGCTGGATCCCTCCAGGCCGGCCACATGGCGCTCGAGCAGTTCCTCCAGGCCCGGCTCGTACATCGGTACCCGGCCCGCGGCCAGCGTCGCGACCTTCTCCGGGACGACGTCGAGGCCCAGGACCTCGAACCCCAGCTCCGCCATGGCCGCTGCGTGCGTGGCTCCGAGGTACCCGGTGCCGATCACGGTGATCTTGAGGGCCATGGGGTTGCTCCTGGGGGTGGGCGGAGGGACTGCGGGCCCGAGCATAACCGGGAGCGTGCCAGGGCATTTTTCCGCTGTCGGCAAGCTCACGTATGCCTGGCCGGCCCTGACCACTAGAGTTTGTATTACTTAACGGTAGTTAGCAGTTGCTCAGGGGAGTGAAAGACCTTGGCGCCCAAGGGAGACAAGCACAGTGCCTGACTTCGACCTGTACCGCCCGTCCGAAGAGCACGACATGCTCAGGGAGACGGTCCGCTCGCTCTCCGAGGCGAAGATCGCGCCGTTCGCGGCCGCGGTAGACGAAGAGGCCCGCTTCCCGCAGGAGGCCCTGGACGCGCTGGTGGCCGCGGACCTGCACGCCGTGCACGTCCCGGAGGAGTACGGCGGCGCCGGCGCGGACGCGCTCGCGACCGTGCTCGTCATCGAGGAGGTCGCCCGGGTCTGCGCCTCGTCCTCGCTGATCCCCGCGGTCAACAAGCTGGGCTCGCTGCCGGTGATCCTCTCCGGTTCCGAGGCGCTGAAGAAGAAGTACCTGGGACCGCTCGCCAAGGGCGACGCGATGTTCTCCTACTGCCTCTCCGAGCCGGACGCGGGCTCCGACGCGGCCGGCATGAAGACCCGCGCGGTGCGCGACGGCGACTTCTGGGTCCTCAACGGTGTGAAGCGCTGGATCACCAACGCCGGCGAGTCCGAGTTCTACACGGTGATGGCCGTCACCGACCCCGAGAAGCGCTCCAAGGGCATCTCCGCCTTCGTCGTGGAGAAGTCGGACGAGGGAGTGTCCTTCGGCGCCCCCGAGAAGAAGCTCGGGATCAAGGGCTCCCCGACCCGCGAGGTCTACCTGGACAACGTCCGCATCCCCGCCGACCGCATGATCGGCGCCGAGGGCACGGGCTTCGCGACCGCCATGAAGACCCTGGACCACACCCGCATCACCATCGCGGCGCAGGCCCTCGGTATCGCGCAGGGCGCCCTCGACTACGCCAAGGGCTATGTGCGCGAACGCCGGCAGTTCGGCAGGCCGATCGCCGACTTCCAGGGCGTCCAGTTCATGCTCGCCGACATGGCGATGAAGATCGAGGCCGCCCGCCAGCTCACGTACGCGGCTGCGGCCAAGTCCGAGCGGGGCGACGCCGATCTCACCTTCCAGGGCGCCGCCGCCAAGTGCTTCGCCTCGGACGTGGCCATGGAGGTGACCACCGACGCCGTCCAGCTCCTCGGCGGCTACGGCTACACCCGCGACTACCCGGTGGAGCGCATGATGCGCGACGCGAAGATCACCCAGATCTACGAGGGCACCAACCAGGTCCAGCGGATCGTGATGGCGAGGAACCTTCCCTAGCAGGGTTTTTGCAGGCCATTGGACTGTTTCGGGAGGCCGGGAGGGCCCCCTCGGCTTCCGGCCCGCTGCGCCCCCGTTCAGAGCCGTTGCCGGGCGTCGTGCCGGGGGAGTCGTGGGAGGGTCCTGGGCGTACCGGGCCGGAACGGCTGCTGACCTGCACCATCGAGGAGGAGGGACGGGGTCCGTCCCTCCTCCTCGATGCTTCGACCACCCGACTGGGTAGGCCGGTTCGGACGGAACCTTGGCCGCGTTCGGTGGGGCGCCGGCACTCGCATGGCGCCAGGCGCCTGCGAGCGGCGGGGGAAGGCCGTGCGCCGTGGCCACGGCTTGCTTCGGCCCCAGGCTCCTGCCGTCAGGCGCCCGGGCGCGGCCCCTGGCCGCCCCCCGCCTTGACGAAACTGTCCGCGACGGTGCCCGCGAAGTAGCGGGGGACGAAGGGGAACACGGCGGTCAGGACGTAGTGGTACGTCCCGTCCGGATACTCGGGCGTGACCGCGAAGCGCCCGTTGGCCTGGTCGAGCAGGCCGTGTCCCTCGACGAACTCGAAGTCCTCGGTGTACGTACCGTCATAGGCCCCGCCGGGCCCGCCGCTCCTGGTCCCGGACCGCAGACGGTAGGACGAGGTCAGGTCGGAGATGCCGGAATCCGGGTCCCCGGGGTCGGTGTAGCCGTACCTGGCGTAGACGGGGAATCCGTCGCCGGCCCAGCCGAGCAGGGGCGAGTGGGCGGTGGACTTCAGGACACCCGTGAGCCCCGTGGGCATCCCGTGGTAGTGGTAGGCGCCGGTCGGCTGGACATGGGCGTTGTTGTCGTCCAGGCCGAGGGTCCCCGAGGGCCCGATGGCCTCGACCGTCCAACCGGACCGCGGGTCGCGCTGGTACCACTCCGCGGCGAGGGGATCGAAGAGCACCCCGTTGATCGCGATGCCGAAGGGCTGGGGCAGCGCGAAGCGCGTGAGTTCCTGCGCCTTCGTCCCGTACAGCGGTAGATCGAACGCGTACGACTGTGCCGATATCGTGTTCGGGTTCCCGGGGTTGGGGAAGTCGCCCGTCGTGTGGTTCGGCAGCCCGTTGGCGCGGATCGAGCGCGTGCTGCCGCTGACGGTGACGTCCATCTCCGTCCCGGTGGTGCTGTCGCGGATCGAGTAGCTGCCCGTGACCTCGGTCGAGAGGACACTGGAGGAGGCGGCGGGAGCGGTCGCCCCGGTCGTCGGGGTGGCGTCGGCGACGCCCGTCACCATGGTCCTTCCGCAGGCGGACACGCCGAGGGCGGCGGCGAGGCCGCCGAGCAGGACGATCCGGCGTGAGGGACGTGAGGGACGTGAGGGACGTGAGGCGCGGGGCGGATCGGTCTCTTCTGGTGTCATGGGGCGAGTGTGCGGACCCCGCCTGTGGATGATCTGGCAGCTAGCTGTGAGCCGGCTTGAATCAGCCGGGCGGTGCTCTTCGGCGAGGGGAGCGCAAACGACGGGCCCCGGGAACGCGCGCCCTCACGGAGAGTCGCCGAGCGCAGGTGGTCGAAACGGCCCGCTGCGACAGCCGCGGTCACACACCGTTGCACGCTGCGATCGGATGCGGGTGGTGCGTGCTTCGCCGGTACGATCCGTGTGCCGGTGCGGACCGGGCCGGACGCCGGTGACGGCCTCTCGGCGCCGACCCGACCGGACGCGACCCCGCACGACACGACACGGCCCGACACGACACAGCCCGACACGGCCCGACATGACACGACACGGCCGACCGGACACGGCCGACCGGACACGGCCGACCGGACACGGCCGACCGGACGGGCGCGGGGCTCGTCCGCGTCGTCGGGCTCCCGTCGTCGTGTTCTTCGCGGGCCTGCGACGAGAGCTGCCGGTCCGCGGGCCGGACATGACCGTGTCCCCCGCCGAGGGCATGATGCCGAAGCAGCCGCCCCATGGCCCCGGCCCTGCCCTGGCCGCGGCGGGAAGCCCACTCCCCGGGAGGACACCGCATGAGCCCGCCGCAGGGCATCGAAGTCCCCGCCGCCCTGGTCGCGTCGTACACGAGGAACGGTGGCGAGGGGGAACGGTCCTGGATCGCGCGGCTGCCCGTCCTGGTGGCGGACCTGCTCGACCGGTGGCAGCTGGAGCGCGACGGAAGTATCGCCTCCGGCGAGGCCTCACTGGTGGTGCCGGTGCGCCGCACCGACGGCACCCGCGCCGCGCTCAAGCTCCAGATGCCCCGCGAGGAGACGACCGCCGCGCTGATCGGACTGCGCGCATGGAACGGCGACGGCATCGTGCGGTTGCTCGACCACGACCCGCCGAGCGGCGCCTCGTTGCTGGAGCGCCTGGACGGCTCACGCACTCTGGCGTCCCTCGGGGACGACGACGTGGCCCTGACCACCCTGGCCGGGCTGATGGCCCGGCTGCACTCCGTCCCGGCACCGGAGGGTCTGCGCGGCCTCGGTGACGTCGCACGCGACATGCTGGCGTCCGTACCGGCGGCCGCGGCCGCCCTGCCGGACCCCGAGGACCGGCAGCGGCTGCAACGCTGGGCGTCGGCGGTCGCCGAGCTGGTCGGCGAGCCCGGCGACCGGATGCTGCACTGGGACCTGCACTACGGAAACGTGCTCGCCGCCGAGCGCGAGCCGTGGCTGGCCATCGACCCCGAACCCCTCGTCGGTGACCCGGGCTTCGACCTGTGGCCGGCGCTGGACACCGGCTGGGAGAGGTTCCATGCCACCGGGGAAGCTCCACGGGTGGTGCGGCGCCGTTTCGACCTGCTGACCGAGGTGCTCGGGCTGGACCGCCGGCGGGCGGCCGTCTGGACCCTGGCCCGGCTGCTGCAGAACACCCTGTGGGACATCGAGGACGGCCGGACCGCGATCGCCCTCTCCCAGACGGCCGTGGCCGAGGCGCTGCCCCGCCACTGAACACCGCACCACCGAGCGCGACGGCGCTGGGCCCGGTCACGGGGTGGACCGGTTCACGGTGCTGTGCCCGGTCACGGCACGAGGCCGAGGTCGAGGTCGAGTTCGGCCCACACGGTCTTGCGCGGTACGGGGCCCTGGGTCACGCCCCACCGCGCGGCGAGCGCTTCGACGATCAGCAGGCCGCGCCCCGACTCGGCGTCGTCGGGCGGAGGGGAGAGGGTGCCGGGGGCGGGAGGCAGCCGGTCCCCCCTGGTGTCGGTGACCTCGATCCGCAGACGCCTGCCCGCGTCCTCGACGGCGATACGGAGCTGGAAGTCCCTGCCCGCCACGCGCCCGTGGAGCGCGGCGTTGACGGCCAGTTCGGCGACGACCCGCGCCGCCGCCTCTGACGGGATGCCCCAGCAGGCCAGTTGGGCCGTGGTGAGCAGCCGGGCGAGCCGGGCTCCCCTGCGGGTGGGGGAGAGGTGGACGGTGTACTGCCGGGCAGAAGCGGAAGGTTCGGTTCGGGTGATTTCCACGTTCACATCACTCAGAGTGGCCGGTTCGCTCGTACTCTGAACAGAGCGCCGCGTGTACGGACAGTGACTGTCCGGGCCTTGGGCAGCCCTGTCCATGGTGTACGGGGCGCCGGCTGCCTGGTGTGGTGCGGGTGGCGGGGACACGGATGGAGGCGGTGTCGTATGGCGGGTGGGCTCGGCGAGGCCGGTGCGGCGGACGGGGCGGAGGAGCCGGACCCCGGCATGGAGTCGGACGACGACTCGGGCGCGGTGATCGCGATGGTCGGCAGGCAGGTGCGGCTTTGGCGCGAGGCGGCGGGGATGCGGGCGGCGGAGCTTGGCTCGGCCATCGGCTACGGCGAGAACCAGGTCTACAAGGTGGAGACCGGCAAGCGCATCCCGAAGCCGGAGTTCCTGGACCGGGCGGACGAGGTCCTCGGCGCGGGCGGGAAGCTGGCTGCGATGAAGAAGGACGTGGCGGAGGCGAGATATCCGAAGAAGGTCCGGGACCTGGCGAAGCTGGAGGCGGACGCGGTCGAGATGGGTGCGTATGCCGCCGCTGTGGTGCACGGACTGCTGCAGACCGAGGAGTACGCCCGTGCGCTGTACCAGGGGCGGCGGCCTGCCTTCTCGGAGGACCGGGTCGAGCGCCTGGTGGCCGCGCGGATGGCCAGGCAGTCGGTGTTCGACCGGCAGCCCTCGCCCCTTCTCACCTTTGTCCAGGAAGAGACGGCGCTCAGACGGCCGGTCGGGGGCAGAATGGTACTGCGTCGTCAGCTCGAACACCTGCTGGAAGTCAGCGCGTTGCGGCATGTCGAGGTCCAGGTCATGCCGACGGAGACCGAGGAGCACGCGGGCCTGGACGGCTCACATCAGGTGCTCAAACTGAGCGATGGCACGGCTGTTGCGCACAACGAGGTGCAGCTCACCAGCCGTCTGATCAGTGAGCCCAGGGAGGTCCAGATCCTGGAGATGCGGTATGGCCTGATCAGGTCGCAGGCGCTGACTCCTCGGTTGTCGCGGTCCTTTGTCGAGAAGTTGTGGGGAGAACTATGAGTGTGAAGCCTTCGTCCGGGGTCGGTTCCGGGGTGGAGTGGGTCAAGAGCAGTTACAGCACGGCCGACGGCCCCGAGTGCGTGGAGGTCGCGGCGGGGGCCGGTGCGGTGCAGGTCCGTGATTCCAAGCACGAGTCCGGTCCGCTGCTCGGCTTCACGTCCGCGGCATGGGGGGACTTCGTGGCCTACGCGGCGGGGAGTTGACCGCCGAGCACGGGACGCTCGGGCCGGGGACCACCCCTGGGCCACCCGCCCCACCCCGGCGCCATCCCCCGGTGCCGGGAAGGCCCGATGCCGGTACCACGACCACCCGGTCCGGGTACGGGACGGAGCCGGACCGCGGAACCGGCGCCTCGCCCGCGGTCGGGTCCCGTCTCCGGTCCGGCGCCTCGCCCGAGGCCGGCGGCCCGCGCCTCGGGGCCGCCGCATCGCGCCGTGGCGTTGTCAGCCCGCGGTGACGGTGACCTTCTCGTCGTTCTTGATCTGCTCCATCAGCTGACTCACCTTCTCCTTGTCCCAGACCAGGTTCCCGCCGCGGCTGCCGGAGATCGGCATGTTCATCGAGGTGCCGTCGCCCCCGTTGACGCTCTTCATCGCGAAGAACATCTCCGCCAGGTCGAACAGGGACATGTCCTGGTCGACGATCAGCGTGTCCAGACCCGAGCCCAGGGTCGGGTAGAGCCTGAACGGGTTGAGGATCGTGCCGGGCGTCGCGGCCTGGTTGGCCAGCGCGGCGAGGAACTTCTGCTGGTTCTTGGTGCGGTCCAGGTCGCTGCCGGCGAAGGCGTACCGGGTCCGGACGAAGGCGAGGGCCTGCTCGCCGTTCAGGGTCTGGGTGCCCGCCTGGAAGTCGGCGCCGGACTTCTCGTCCTTGAAGGCCTTGGGGATGTCCAACTCGACGCCGCCGAGTGAGTCCACGATGTTCGCGAAGCCGGCGAAGCCGATCTCCGCGTAGTGGTCGATCCGCAGGCCGGTGTTGTGTTCCACGGTGCGGACCAGCAGCTCGGGACCGTCCTCCGCGTAGGCCGCGTTCAGCTTCACCCGGCGGCCCTGGGCCGGGAACGTCTTGCCGGACTCCGAGCCCACGAAGGACGGTATCTCCACGTCCGAGTCGCGGGGGAGCGAGATCATGGTGTTCCCGCTGCCGCAGGCGGCGAGGATCATCATGGAGTCGGTGCGCTTGCCCTCGGCGGATCCGGTGCGCAGGCGCTTCCTGTCCTCCGCGGACAAGCCCTCGCGGCTGTCGGAGCCCACGATCAGATATGTCGTGCAGTCGCCCTCCTCGGGCCGGTCTATGACCTTGGCGAGGTCGACCTCGCGGCGCATCTTGGAGTCGGCCCAGAAGTAGGTGCCTATGGAGACCCCGAGGGCCAGCACGAGCACCGTGATCGAGCCGACCTTGAGCCGCCTGCGCCAGTCGGGCGCCGGGCGGCCGTAGGCGGGCGGCTCGCCGGGGCCGCCGTACCCGCCGCCTCCCGGGCCGGACGGTGAACCGTAGACCTGGCCCGTGCTGTAGGCGTTGTCACCGCCGTCGTACGGGACGCCGTACCCGTCGTCGTACCCCTGCGGCTGCTGCGGGATCGGGCGTCGCCGCACATGGCGCATCACACGCGGCCCCTCGGGTTCCGCGCCCCGGCTGCCGTGTCCGTATCCATCGGGCCAGTCATTCATGCGGAACAGTGTGCAGGCCGCGGCCGAAGGCCCGACAGAGCGGGTGACACATCACACCGGGGCTGTAGCGAATCTGATGCAATGCCGCGGTCCTCGGGGACCCGCATAGGGTGGAGGGCATGACAGACCAGGCCCAGCGCTCGGAGAGCGACATTCCGGGTAAGCCGACATCGGCTTCGCGTACGACCCTCAGCCACATCATGACGCACAGTGACACCAACCTCCTCGGGACGGTGCACGGCGGTGTGATCATGAAATTGGTGGACGACGCGGCGGGCGCCGTCGCCGGCCGGCACTCCGGCGGACCGGCGGTCACGGCCTCCATGGACGAGATGGTCTTCCTGGAGCCGGTCAGGGTGGGCGACCTCGTGCATGTGAAGGCCCAGGTCAACTGGACCGGCCGATCCTCGATGGAGGTCGGCGTCCGGGTACTCGCCGAGCGTTGGAACGAGTCGGCCCCCGCGACCCAGGTCGGCTCCGCGTATCTGGTGTTCGCCGCCGTCGACGCGGACGGCAAGCCCCGTCCCGTCCCTCCGGTGGTCCCCGAGACGGAGCGCGACAGGCGGCGCTACCAGGAGGCGCAGATCCGCCGCACCCACCGGCTGGCCCGCCGCCGCGCCATCAAGGACCTGCGCGAGCGCCGCGCGGCCGAGGGGTACGAGGACTGAGGCGTCACCTCGGGGGCTTCGTCCTGCCCGCAGGAATTGCCCGCCCGTCCCGGGCCGTTGCCGGGGCCACGAGGACCGACGGGCCCCGGTGGGTCCGCGCCGGTCGTATGCGCCGGGGCCCGGGTTCCGGGCCCACGGGCGTCTCGCGGCAACCGGCCCCGGGGCGTCTGCCGGTTCGTGTCGATCCGCGGCGGTGTCCCGCGGCCCCCCGGCGCACCCGGGTCCCCACACCGTCCGCCCCGCCGCCGCTGTCCGCCCCGCCGCCGCTGTCCGCCGCTGTCCGCCGCTGTCCGCCGCCAGGCCGAAGCCACTGCCGTCCGCCCCGCCGCACCGGCCGCCGCCACCGTCCGCCGCCGCTGTCCGCCGCCAGGCGATGCCCTGCCACTGCCCGCTACCGGCCGCCGACCGCCAGTCGCCGGGCCACCGCTCCCCTGCGTTCGACAGAAGTCGGTTCGCCTAGAGATGCAAAGTGGGCCATGACCTGCAGCTTCATCGCCTCACGCCCGAATTGCCCGTGTCTCTAGGCGCTGACATTCCCGCTGGTCAAGGAGTTGGCGAGAGAGGCATGATTCTCTGACAATGCCACAAGATTCGAGGGTGATTCATCACCTTTCGCCACTTTTGCGGGCTTGCCTCGGCGTAGCGCGATGGGGCTAGAAACCCGCTATGTGATCGGATAGCGTGGTTGCAACGCCCCAGCATCTAGGGGCCCTTGGCGGTCATCACCGCGCTGACCAGCAAGAATGTCAGAGCCTAGAGACACGCCCCCTCTCCATGACCTAGTGCATCCTCCCTGGTCAGACCTCATCTTGTGACTCTAGGTGATGGGAATTCTGTCGAACCCAGGGCTCCGCCGCCCGCCCGCGGCCGTCCTCGCCGCCGAGGCGTCAGCGGCAGAGGACCTCGTCGCCGGTGACGGCGCCGAAGGCGCCCCTGGGCCGGGGGGTTTCCCCCCGGACGGGGGTCACCGAGGTGAAGCCGGAGCCCGCCGTCACATGGAGCGTCGGGCCATGGCCCTGCACGGGGCGCAGCTCGGCGTCCGGCAGCGCCACCGCCAGGGACCTCGCCGAGCGGTCCCAGCGCGGGTCGTAGGTGACGAAGGTGCGCTTCACATCGCGCTTGCCGCCGTTCAGCGGGGTGCGCGTCGTGTCGAAGCCGGTCGCCCGCAGGGCTGAGTCCACCCGGGAGCCGAGTCCGTCCAACTGCGTCCCGTTGTAGACCTGTACCCGGATCTGCCGCGGTGGGACGTCGACGACCTCGGCGGGGGGCGCGGACGCGGCCGCCCGCGGACGTTCCGGGGCGAGCGGCCTGTCCTCCCGTAGGGCCCGGAAGAGCCGCTCCGCCTTCACCGGGTCCCACTTCACCGTCGAGCCGACACCCTTCACCGGGAAACTCGGGTCCTTGACGGGGACGGAGACGAACTCCGTCGACGCCGGGGCGAAGCCCCTCATCGCCTTCCCCAGGGTGAGGAGCTGGTCGGTGCCGAAGCCCCGGTCGGCCCGTACGGAGTTCAGCGCCGCGGTACTGACCTGGCGGAACTTCACCGGGTTCAGCAGCACCCCGCTGCTGGCGGCCTGCTGCACCAGCGCCGCCACGAACCGCTGCTGGCGCTGCATCCGCCCCAGGTCGGCCGCCCCGTCGACATGCCGGGCCCGCACGTACTGCAGTGCCTGCGCGCCGTCGAGCCGGTGTGTGCCCGCCTTGAGGTCGAGGCCGGAGTGGCTGTCCTTCAGCGGCCGTGCGGTGCAGACCTCCACCCCCCCGATCGCGTCGACGGTCCTCATGAAGCTGCGGAAGTCGACCTCGAGGTAGTGGTCGACCCTCACTCCGGTCAGGTCCTCCACGGCCCGAACGGTCAGCGCCGGCCCGCCCTCCGCGTACGCCGCGTTCAGTTTCACCGCGTGCAGGCCGTGCTTCTCGCCCGTGGTCATGTCCGTGTGGGCGGGGAGCTCCGCGTACGAGTCGCGGGGCAGGCTCACGATGCTCGCCCGCTCCCGGTCCTCGGAGACGTGCACCAGCATGATCGTGTCGGTGCAGCGGCAGGGGGCTCCGCCCAGCCGGTACCTGTGGCGTTCCTCCTCGGTGATCGTGTCCCGGCCGTCGGTACCGACGAGCAGGATGTTCATCCCGTTGCCGTGTGCCGGGCGGTTCTTCATGTCCCTGAACGGATCGACCCGGCCGATGCCGCTGTCCAGCCCTGTCACCAGGGCGTGACCGATGCCACCCACGCCGAGCACCAGCACCGAGAGGGTCGTCACCATCCGCATCCCCCAGCGGGGCCGTTCCGCCTGCCCCCGCCCGCGTGTTCGCGGGGCCGGCCCCCGGCGGCCGCTCCCCGCCGTCCCCCGGCGCTGCGCCGTCCCGCCCCGGCGCCGTGCCTCCGGTCCGGGGCGGCCCGCCGCCGGTCTGGGAACCGGTCCGGGGCGGCCCGCCGCCGGTCGCGGACGGGGCGAGCGGGGCGGTGTGGGCACGAGGGGCACCTCCGCGGGGCAGCAGACCGGTGATCCTGAGCACCGTAGGCCCATACGATCTGCGGCACGGGGAGGCCGGGGGGAGGCGCGCATCGGTGTCCCCCGTTCGCGGTAACGTGGCGGGCGACGCCGCTGTCTCCCCGAGGCCGTTGTCTCCCGGGGACACCCTCTCCCGGACCCCGAGGAACCCATGCCAGCCGCCCCGCCCGCCGTCTCCGTGATCATGCCGGTCCTCAACGAGGAGCGTCATCTGCGCGACGCCGTCCGCCACATCCTGCAACAGGAGTACGCGGGCGAGATGGAGGTGGTGATCGCGCTGGGCCCGTCGACCGACCGCACCGACGAGATCGCCGCGGAACTGGTGCGCGAGACGGCAGCGAGCCCGTGGGGCCGGGTGCACACCGTCCCCAACCCCACCGGCCGTACGCCCGCCGCGCTCAACGCCGCGATCAAGGCGTCCCGCCACCCGGTCGTCGTCCGCGTCGACGGGCACGGGATGCTGTCGCCGGACTACATCGCGACGGCGGTCCGGCTCCTCGAGGAGACCGGCGCGCAGAACGTGGGCGGCATCATGCACGCCGAGGGCGAGAACGACTGGGAGCACGCCGTCGCCGCCGCGATGACCTCGAAGATCGGCGTCGGCAACGCGGCCTTCCACACCGGTGGTGAGGCGGGCCCCGCGGAGACCGTGTATCTGGGCGTCTTCCGCCGGGAGGCGCTGGAGCGGCAGGGCGGCTACAACGAGGAGTTCATCCGCGCGCAGGACTGGGAGCTGAACTTCCGCATCCGCGAGGCCGGCGGCCTGATCTGGTTCTCCCCCGAGCTGAGGGTCCGGTACCGGCCGCGCCCCTCAGTGAGGGCACTCGCCAAGCAGTACAAGGACTACGGCCGCTGGCGCCATGTCGTCGCCCGATACCACTCCGGCTCGATCAACCTCCGCTATCTCGCGCCGCCGGCCGCCGTCTGCGCGATCGCCGCGGGCCTGGTGGTGGGTGCGGTTCTGACCCCGCTCGGTTTCGTGATCCCGGCCGGCTACCTCGCGGCGATCACCGCGGGTTCGGTCCCGGCCGGGAAGGGACTTCCCTGGAAGGCGCGCGTCCGGATCCCGGTGGCGCTGGCGACGATGCACATGTCGTGGGGTTTCGGCTTCCTGACGAGTCCGCGGTCGCTGGCGAAGAAGGTCGTCGGGAGCCGCCGTCCGGCGGTGACCGCGCCGAGGGAGGGCTGACACCGCGGGCCCGCGCCGGCCGTGGACCGGTGCCGGCCGCGGACCCGCGTTGACGAGGGGTTCGCGTTGACGAGGGGTTCGCGCCGACCGCGGACCCGCGTTGAGGACGGACCCGCTCCGACGGTGGGGCAGTTCGCCGTATCGGTTGCCGGCCGGGTGTCGGCCGGGTGCCGAACGGACCGTACGGGAACCCGGGCGGGCGGGGGTCCCCCGGGGAAATCCCCCCGTCCCTCCCGCGCTACCAGGTGAAGCCCGGCTGCACGTCCATACAGGCCCCGGTGTCACCCGCGTTGAGCGGCTTCGCCGACGACGGCGCCTTGGTGTCGTCCCCGGCCGCGTCCTCCGGGTACGTGGCGCCCTCCCGCCAGTCCGCGCCCACCACCAGCGTCACGCCCGAGACATCGCTGGACTGCGTCACCGACGAGACCGGCAGGCCGACGGCCTTGGCCACCGCCCGCGCACCTCCCGCCAGCTCCGCGCTCGGGTAGAACACCACCGTCCGGTCCTGCGGATCGGTCCGGCTGTCGGCCGTCGCCCGGGTGAAGCCCTTGCCGGTGAGGACTCTCGCGATCTCCGCGGCCCGTCCCCGAGCGGCCCCCAGCTCATCGGTGTACGTGCCGTTCTGCACCCGCACACCGATCTCGCCCGCCACGACGGCCGGGTCCTCGGGCGTCGAGGGCACAGCAGGCGCCGAGGGCACGGCAGGCGCCGAGGGCACGGCAGGCGCGGCGGGCGCGGCGGGCGTTGTGCGCCTGGACGCCTTCCCGTCGAGCGGGATGTCCTCACGCACCATGCGGAACACCTGCTCGGCGTCCGGTTGGAGGGGTTCGACCTTGCCGGCGAAACCTGGGCGCCGACTGTAGAAGTTGGGCATCGTCGTCATGGTGATGCGCTCGGTCGGCACCTGCTTGAACTCCTCGGCCAGGGCGTACAGCTTGGCCACCGTGTCCAGGCCCCCGTCGACCGTGAGCGCGGAGGTGGCGGCCTCGGCCAGGCTCCGCAGCTTGGCGGGGTCGGTCAGCTTGGTGCTCTTGCGCAGTTCACGCACCATCGAGTTCATGTACATGTGCTGGGCCTCGGTGCGGGCCAGGTCGGTGCCGTCCCTGAAGCCGTAGCGGGTGCGCAGCCACTGCAGCGCCTGTTCGCCCTTGACGGAGGTCGTGCCCGCCTCCAGCCTGAGGCCGGAGCCCTGCCCCCGGCTGTTGCGCGAGTAGACGTTGTCCTTGACGCAGACGGGCACGCCGCCGATCGCGTCCGCCATCGACACCACGCCGGCGAAGTCGACCTGCATGAAGTGGTCGATGGTGATTCCGGTGAGCTTGTACCAGGTGGCCACCGTGCAGCCGGGGCCGCCGCGGCTGAGGGACTCGTTGGTGAGCGTCCAGCCGGTCTCCTCGTACACCTTGCCGTCGCGGTCCGTGCACTCCGGGATCTTCAGCACGGTGTCGCGGGGCATGCTGACCACCGACATGTTGCTGCGGTCCGCGGAGACGTGGACCAGCATCTGCACATCCGCCAGCGGCGGGCCGTCGAAGGTGTCCCGGGCGCCGCCGAGCGCCTTGTTCTCGGCCGAGTCCCGTGCGTCCGAGCCGATCAGCAGGATGTTCAGCGGTGTCTGGCCGGCGGCGTTCACCCTGTGGTCGGCCATCCCGTTCTTGCCGAGGTTGAGGTCGTCCGTCCGGATGTTGCCGTTCAGATGCTCGTAGTAGAGGTATCCGGCACCCGCGGTACCGAGTATCAGCAGGGAGAGCACGCAGGCGACCCACCGCAGCGTGCGGCGTCTGCCGGGTCTCCCCTGGTTGCCGGGTCTTCCCGGGCTGTCGGGTCGACCGCCCGGGCCGCCCGGGCCGCCGGGCCTTCCCGGGCTGTCGGTGCCGCCGAGCGGACGCGGCCGCCCGCCGCTCCCGGCTGTCGGTGCCGCCGGTGGGGATCCCTCCCCGTCGTCGTCCGGGCCGGCGGAACCGTCCCGCTCCCGCACACCGGTGCCGCCCGCCCGGCCGTGCTCCCCGGCGTGCCCGACACGCTCCCGCGTGTCCTCCCCTTGCACGCTGCTCCTTCCCACCCCTGGTCCCCCTGTCTTCAGGCGCGCCGCGCGCCCCGGTGTTCCGGGGTCACTGGGCGCAAACCTGCTTGTCTGCTTCGACCTTGTCCACCGGCGGCTTCGCCGGTGCGGTGACGGGCACCCCCGCGCCCTTGAAGTCGGCACCGAGCGTGAGGATCATGGCCTCCGTGTCCCCGGCGTCCTCCGTGCCGGGCTGGAGCGCGGTGGCGGGCAGACCCATGAGGTCCGCGAGCTTGCGGGCCTGGTCGGCCTGGTTCGGCGCGTACTCCAGTGTCGTCTTGTCCTTCTTCTCCGGGGCGTTGCTCTTGTTGGTGGACTTGAGCACGCCCTTCTCGACCTGTAGCCAGTTCAGCGTCTTCTGCGCCGCCCCCGGTGTGTCGCTGCCGTTGTAGACGTCGACCCGGACCTGGGAGGCGTCGGCCCTCGGACCCTCCAGCAGGGCGGCCTGCTGGTCCTTCGCCGCCGACTCCTTCTTCTTCACCTCGGTGAAGGAGATGTCGTTCTGGATCATGCTGAACACCTGCGGTGCCCTGACCTGGTCGAGGAGGACGGTGGCGCCGTCGGTGTTGTCGACCACGGGCACGGTCGCGAAGCTGATGTGCTTGATGTCGATCTTGCCGAGTTCCTGGGCCATCGCCGTCAGCTTGGGAATGTCCCCGATCGCGCTGTCGACGGTGAGCGCCTGGGTCGCCGCCTCCGCGACGGCGAACATCTTCTGCGGGTTGCCCAGCGTGTCTTCCTTCATCTGCCGGATCATCGACGCCACGAACTGCTGCTGCTGCTTGATGCGGTCGAGGTCGCTCTCGTTGCCCAGGCCGTGCCGGTTGCGGACGAACGCGAGGGCGTCCTCGCCGGAGACCTTCTGCTTGCCGGCCGGCAGGTCCAGTTTGGACTCCCGGTCCTTGATCGGGTTGACCAGGCAGACCTCCACGCCGCCGACGGCGGTCGAGAGGGTCTTCACCGCGTTGAAGTCGGCCATCATGAAGTGGTCGACCGGAACGCCGGTCATCTCCTTGACCGTGCGCATCGTGCACCCCGGGTCGCGGCCCCCGACGCCGAAGCTCTCGTTGAAGCGTACGCCCTGGGAGCCCCTGATTATCCTGGTCGAGCCGTCGGGCTGCTTCGTCGGGCAGTCCGGGATGTCGGTGATGAGGTCGCGCGGAATGCTCAGCGCCGTGGCGTTGGTGCGGTCCTCGGAGACATGGAACAGGAACGTGGTGTCGGCGTGCCCGCTGCTGCCCTTGTCGCCGTAGCCCTCGTTGCCCGCGCCGGTGCGCTTGTCGGTGCCGAGGACGAGGATGTTGACGGGGCCGTCCTTGCTGAACCCCTTGGAGCCGGCGTCACCGACGTCCACCGTGCTGAGGTTCCCGTTGAGCCGCTCGTACAGGTAGTACGCGAACGCCGAGCCGGCGACGAGTACGCAGGCCATCACGCCGCCGGTCCACATCGCCGCCGACTTCTTCTTGTTCCTGCTCTTCTGCTGTTTGCGCTTCCGGCGACCCGCCGCGGTCTGCTGAGTGCCGCGCCCGCCGCCGTCGCCGCCCTGGGCGCTGCCGCCGCGCGCCGAGCGCCGGCCGCGCTGCCCCGGAACGTCGGCGGCCGCGGGAGCGGCACCGGAAGGGGCGCGGCGACGGGCGGTTCCGCGGGAAGCGGCGGCGGCGGAGCGAGGGGAGGCCGGCTTCGGAGCGGAACGGTCCAGTCGCAGTTCGTAGTTACCCGTCTGCGGGTTCAGTACCCACTGGTCGGCGGGGTCGATGTCGTCCGCCTGCCCACGGCTCTGCGCATCCACGGTTGCTTGAGTCCTCCGTCGGTGCCACGCGCGGCGCCCCTCCCCCCGGGAGACGCTCGGTTCCTCGGTCCGGTGGTGTGCGTCCTCGGCCAGGGAGGCCGGATGTACCGGATCGCGTCACACTATCCGCCCAGTTCAGCGCGGGGCGACGTCCGTGGCAAATTCCACGCTCCTTACAACCGGGCAATCCACTCAATCCACATGGACCGCCGGTGACTCTTTGGACAGTGCTTTACCCGCACCTGGCCGACGTGGCGTTGGTGCCGGAGAACGTGGGGGTCGCGGACGGATTCTGCGACCCGGTGGAGGTGTCACGTTCCGTGTCGCCGCTGGCGCTCGTCGTCGTCTCCTTGGGCACTACACGCACCGGTGCGTCCTTCCGCAACCGCTCGAAGAGGCGGCTCGCCGCCGGCTGCGCGAGGACGTCGCGGTTGGGGTCGTACGGGTGCGAACGGCGCGGCACGGTGAGGAACCGCACGCGCTCCGTGGGCACCCCGCGCAGCGAGCGGGCGAGGTCGAACAGGTCCTTGAGGGAGTCCAGGCCCGGATCGGTGGTCAGCGCCTTGGTCGCCGCGTCGAGTACGGGATAGAGGCGGGCCGGGTTCAGCAGCACCCCGTTGCTCTGCACCTTGTCGAACAGTGCGCCGAGGAACTGCTGCTGCCGGTCCATGCGTTCGGTGTCGCTGCCGTTGCCGAGGGACTTGCGGGCGCGGACGTAGCCGAGGGCCCGCTCTCCGTCCAGCGTGTGCCTCCCGGCACCCAGCTTCAGCCGGGCGTCCCGGTCGTCGACGGCCGCCGGCAGGCACACCGTCACCCCGCCCACGGCGTCGACCATGCTCTTGAAGCCGTGGAAGTCGACGACCACGTGGTGGTCGATCCGGACGCCCGTGAGCCGCTCGACGGTGCGGATCGTGCACGCCGCCCCGCCGATGGCGAAGGCCGAGTTGAACTGGGCGTGCCGGGCCGGGTTGCGGGTGCCCTGGGCGGTGCGGCAGCTCGGGATGTCGACCAGGAGGTCGCGCGGCACGGACACCGCGGTCACACTGCGGCGGTCGCCGGCGATGTGCAGCAGGATCGTGGTGTCGGAGTGCTGGACGCCCTTGTCCCGGCCGTACTTGCGGTTCTCGGCGCCGGCGCGGCTGTCGGAGCCGATGAGCAGGATGTTCCGTGCGCCGTGCGGGGCGGGCAGCGGGCGCTCCCTGTCGTAGCGCTCCAGCTCCTCCACGGCGGTCAGGTCCGTCGTGATGTTGCCCTCGAGCCTGCGGTACAGCCACCAGCCGACACCCGAGACCACCAGGACGAGGAGCGAGACGCCCAGCGCGGCCCATCGCAGGCTCCGCCGCCGCCTCCTTCCGGTCCGCTGCCTCCCCCTCCCGGTCCGCTTCCTCCCCCTCCCGGTCCGCTTCCTCCGGTCGCCCCGGTGCCTCCCGCCGCCCGCACCGGATCCGTCACCGGCGGCGCGGTCCGCGGTGTCGTCCGGTTCGGGGGGCGTGCCGGCGCTGTCGGTCACGTGGTGTCCGTCCTCCCGGTGGTCGATCGCGATCGCGCGATCGCGGTACCCACCGCCGATGATCCACCGGACCCGCCGCCGTGGCCTGCGGGCCCGGGGCGCACTGGGCCGAACGGGTGAACTCCGCGGAACTCTGCATCCGACGCCGCAGGTCAGGGCGGTGCGGACGGCATGGCTCGGGAGGTTGGGACGGGAGAGCCGGGGCGGGAGAGTTGGGGCGGGAGATGGGGGGCGGCCGAGCTTCCGGCCGGGTGGGCGGCTCCGGGCCGGGGCCACGCGGGGCATGAGTGCGCCGACAGGGCACCCAGGCGCCAGGCGCCTGAAGGCCGAGGGCGCCTCGCTCCGCCCCGCTCCGCCCCGCTCCGCCCCGCTCCGCCGGTCACGCGAGGGCGCCGGGACGGCCGGAGGCCGCGGGTCAGGCCGCCGGAGGCCGCGGGTCGGACCGCCGGAGGACGCGGCTCAGACCGCCGTGCCCGTCACCCGCTCGCTCTCGACTCGCTTCGCCAGGTCCTCCGCCGGCAGCCGGTCCAGGTTCCGGCAGAGCACGACCGAGCCGCCGGACGCGAGTGGTGCGTACAGTCCGGCGGACAGTCCCTCCCAGGTCGCGTACCCGCGTCCGGACAGCAGCCGGGAACCCGGCGCCAGGCCCAGCTCGCCGGCGTCCGCACGGGCGCGCTCCACGAGTTGCGCCCCGGTGAACTCCGCGCCCGCGACGGTGAGTGCGGCGGCGTCGGCGTCAACCGGTACATAAGGTGCGAAGCGGTCGCCCTGGCCGGGTACCTCGACCGCGTAGTCGACAAAGCCCTCCGGCGCCTGCGGGAACCGGCCGCCGAGCGGGCGCAGCGCCAGCGCGATCCGCTCGCCGGAGCAGGCGCGGGCCGTGTCGAGTGTGTCCGGGCCGCTCACGACCAGGTCCGCGGCCGCCGGGTCGCCGCCGACGTCCGCGACGACTCCCACGGAGGAGCAGGCGAGCAGCCACACCGCGGCCTGCCAGTGGGCGGGCAGCAGCAGGGCGAGCCGGTCGCCGGGCCCGGCGGACAGGCCGTCCTGGAGAAGGTTCGCCGTCTTGGCCACCCAGTTGGTGAAGGTGGCAACGGACAATTCCACGCGCTCACCGGTGGCGTCGTCGTAGAAGGTGACCAGAGGGCGTGCGGGGTCCGCGGCGAGCGCGGATCGCAGCAGGTCGGCTGGGGTGCGGTCGCTGGCGTTCACCCGCGCAAGGGTACGCCGCGGCCGCCGCGCGGGTGCCGCCGTCCCGGTGACACCGTCCCCCGGACGGGCCGACCGTGCCCCCGCGTTCCCGGCGGGCGGGTGTCCCGAGGCCGCCCGAGGATCGTGCCATGCGTGCCTACTTCGCCTCGTCCATCGGTGCCGCCTGTACCGCCGCCCTCGTTCTCCCCGCGCTCGCCCCCCAGGCCTCCGCGGCGTCCCGCGTACCGGATGCCCCGGGCTCGACACAGTCGTTGCCCCTGGTCCCGCTGCCCGGCCAGGAGCGTTCGGCCGGCGGGGCGGCGGCCGTCCGGGGGCTGCCGCAGCGCGAGACCCGCCCGTTCTCCCTCCTGGGCGTCGTCTGGGAGGACCCGGACAGCGAACTCCACGCCTCCGTCCAGGTCCGCACCCGCGCCACCGGTTCGGGTGAGTGGTCGCAGTGGCAGGACGTGGAGAACCACGACGCCGAACACGCCCCGGACCCCGGCTCCCCGGAGCGGGCCGCCGGCACGGTGCGCGGCGCGACCGCTCCCCTGTGGGTCGGTGCCTCGGACGCCGTCGCGGTCCGGGTCCGGCCCGAGCCGGCTCCGGGTGCGCCCCGCTCCGCCACGCCACCCCTTCCGGGCGGCCTCCGGCTGGAACTCGTCGACCCGGGCGACGGGCTATCGGAGGTTTCGCGGCCGGGCGGCCCCCGGCAGGGAGTCCCGCATTCGGAAGTCCCCCAGCCCGGCAGCCCGGTGATGCCCGCGCCGGTGATGCCTGCGCCGGTGATGCCCGTACCGGTGATGCCCGTACCGGTGATGCCCGCGCCGGTGATGCCTGCGCCGGTGATGCCTGCGCCGGTGATGCCTGCGCCGGTGATGCCCGTACCGGTGATGCCCGTACCGGTGATGCCCGCGCCGCCGAATCCCGCGCTGCTGAACCCCCGCCCGGAGAGGCCCGAGATCCCCGTACCCGGCGAAGGCCTGTACGAGGAACCGCCGGGGACGGTGCTCGATCCCGCCCTCGCCGCGTCACTCACACCCGAGTCCGCCGCGGCCTCCGCGGTCAACGCGGGCCTCGCGCCGCTCGGCGCCGACGCGATCCTCCCGATGACCAAGGCGGAGACGGAGGCGCAGGCCATGGCGTACGGCTTCGCCCAGCCGTACGTCGGACCGCGGCCCGGCATCGTCACGCGAAAGGGCTGGGGCGCCGACGAGGCGCTGCGCGAGAAGCAGTTCGTCTACACGACGACCGTCCGGGCCGCCTTCGTCCACCACACCGCCACGGGCAACCGGTTCACCTGCGCCCAGTCGGCCTCCGTCCTGCGCAGTATCTACCGCTACCACGTGGAGAGCAGCGGCTGGCGTGACATCGGCTACAACTTCGCCGTCGACAAGTGCGGAAACATCTACGAAGGCAGAGCGGGAGGCGTGGTCAAACCGGTCCTCGGTGCGCATACCCGTGGTTTCAACGCGAACAGCATGGGAATCGCCCTGCTCGGAACGTACAGTTCGACCGCCCCGCCCAGGGCCGCGGTGGACGCCATCGCCAAACTCACCGCGTGGAAGCTCGGGCTCTTCGGGGGCGACCCGATGTCAACGACCTATCTGACATCGGGTGGCGGCAACAGGTATGCGAAGGGGGCGAAGGCAAAGCTCAACGTCATCTCCGGGCACCGGGACGGATTTCCCACCGACTGCCCGGGCGCCCTCCTCTACGGCCGACTCGGCACGGTCCGCACGGTCGCGGCCAGACTCCAGGGCCGCTGAGAACCCCACCCGCCGTCATACCGCGCGTCCGCCGGACCGTTTGGTCCGGCGGTGCCGCATACGTACGCACAGGCTGCATACACTGGCCGGTCATACGCACGAATCGCCCGGCCCCAGCAGGAAGCAGAGAAGGCATTGACCCAGGCCCAAGAAGCGATCCTTCTGGTCGGCGGCAAAGGCACACGACTTCGCCCACTCACCGTGAACACGCCGAAGCCCATGGTCCCGGCGGCGGGGGTGCCGTTCCTCACACACCAGCTGGTGCGGGCGCGCGCCGCGGGTGTCGAGCACATCGTGCTGGCGACGTCGTACCTGGCGGAAGTCTTCGAGCCGTACTTCGGCGACGGCTCGTCGCTCGGTCTGCATCTGGAGTACGTCACCGAGGCGGAACCGCTCGGCACCGGCGGGGCGATCCGGAACGTCGCCTCCCGGCTGCGGTCCGGTCCGGACGACCCGGTGCTCGTCTTCAACGGGGACATCCTCACGGGGCTGGACATCCGGGCCCTCGTCGACACCCACCGGTCCTCGGGGGCCGAGGTGTCACTCCATCTGACCCGGGTCGAGGACCCGCGCGCCTTCGGCCTGGTCCCCACGGACGACACCGGCAGGGTCACGGCGTTCCTGGAGAAACCGCAGACACCCGAGGAGATCGTCACCGACCAGATCAACGCCGGCGCCTACGTGTTCCGCCGTTCCGTCATCGACCGCATCCCCGAGGGCCGGCCGGTGTCCGTCGAGCGCGAGACCTTCCCCGAGCTGCTGAGTTCCGGGGCCCACCTCCAGGGCATGGTCGACTCCACGTACTGGCTGGACCTCGGCACCCCGCAGGCGTTCGTCCGCGGCTCCGCCGATCTCGTGCTCGGCCGGGCCCCGTCCCCGGCGGTGCCGGGCCGCTGCGGGGACCGCCTCGTCCTGCCGACCGCCAAGGTCGCCGCCGACGCCAAGCTGACCGGGGGAACGGTCGTGGGGGAGGGCGCCGCCGTGGGCGAGGGCGCCCGGATCAGCGGCAGCACCCTCCTGGCCGGCGCGGTGGTCGAGGCCGGCGCGGTGATCACGGACTCGCTCGTCGGCGCGGGCGCGCGGGTGGGCGCCCGTACGGTCCTCACGGACACGGTCGTCGGCGACGGCGCGGTCGTCGGCGCCGACAACGAACTGCGCGACGGGGTTCGGGTCTGGTGCGACGCGACCCTCCCGGCGGGCGCGATCCGCTTCTCCTCGGACCGGTAGCGGCTGACGGGCCCGACACCCGAGCCGGACCGGCGATCCCGGGCGGACCGGCGACCCCGGGGCAGTCCGGCGGGTCGTGCGGACCGGCGATCCCGGGGCAGTCCGGCGGGTCGTGCGGATCCGCGGCTCGTTGACCGCCGGCCCGTCCCCAACCCGCGACCGCGCCCAACCTGCCGCGTGCCCATTCTGCGGTGTCCCGGACCGGTGGCGTCCCGAACTGGTGGCGTCCTGAACTGGTGGCGTCCCGGACCGGTCGTCCCGCGCCGGGCCCGGGCACACCCGGCACCGGCGGGCCCGCCGCACGGACAGCCCGCCGCATCGACAGCCCGGTGCCGGCCAAGAGCCCGGCACCGACCTGGCGGCTCGGGCACCGCCCCGGCGGTTCCGCAGCCGGGCTGCCACCCGTAGTCGGGCTCCCGTCCGGGGCCGGACGGCAGCCCCGAGGGCAGCCCCCAGCCCCGAGGGCAGCCCCGAGGGCGGCCGCGAGGCCCCGCTGCGGAACCGCACGGCGACCGCCTAGGCTCGGTACCGACCTCGGCACACCGGCACCCAGGACCCTCTCTGTGGCAGGACGCTTCGCCCCCCGGCCCGCCGTCAGCCGCACCGCGGTGCGCGGCGGCGAGATCGCCGTACCCGTACCCGGGCCGGGATCCGTCCCCGGGCCCAGACCCGGGGCGAAGGCCGGAGGCCGGGAGCGCACCTACATCCCCCCGGGGCCGCTTGACCTCCCACTGGTGCTCGGGCCGCTCCGGCGGGGGCCGGGCGACCCGACGTTCCGCACGACCCCGGACGGCTCCGTCTGGCGTGCCACCCGCACGCCCGCGGGCCCCGGCACGCTGTGCGTCAGGGCGAAGGGCGGCGTGGTCCGCGCCGAGGCCTGGGGTCACGGAGCCGAGTGGCTCCTCGAACAACTTCCCGCGATGCTGGGGGACACGGACGACCCGGCCGCATTCGAGCCGCGCCACCGCCTCGTCGCGGCCAGCCACCGCCGCCGCCCCGGACTGCGCCTCACCCGTACGGGACTGGTCCTGGAGAACCTGATCCCGTCGATCCTGGAGCAGAAGGTCACCACGGACGAGGCCTATCGCGCCTGGCGTCTCCTCGTTCGCGGGTACGGCGAGCCCGCCCCCGGCCCGTGTCCCGACCGGATGCACGTCATGCCGGACGCACGCACCTGGGCGATGATCCCCTCCTGGGAATGGCACCGCGCGGGAGTCGACGACAAGCGGGCCTCCACCGTGCTGCGGGCGGTCCGCGTGGCGCGCCGGATGGAGGAGGCCGCGGCGATGGAGCCCGGGGCGGCCATGGCGCGCCTGGAACTGATCCCCGGCATCGGCCCCTGGACCTCGGCCGAGACCATCCAGCGCAGCAACGGAGCACCGGACGCGATCACCGTCGGGGACCTCCATCTGCCCCGCATCGTCGGCTACGCCCTCGCGGGAGACCGGGACGCGGACGACGCGGCGATGCTCGAACTCCTCGCCCCGTATGCCGGCCAGCGCCACCGCGCAGCCCGCTTCATCCTCCTCGGCGGCCAGGGCCCGCCGCGCCGCACGCCGAAGATGCCCCGCTGGGACATCGGCAGGCTGTGAGCGGCCGGCGGGCGTCGGGCCAGGTGGGGACTGCCCGGCCCGATGTCCTCGCCCGTTCGTGCCGTGCCCCACGGGCGGCGTACCGTCGCCGAGCTGCCGGCACCGTCCCGCTCATCTGTGCCGTGCCTCGTCGCCCGTGTGCCGCCGCCGGTTCCTCACCCCGCCCGAGGGCACCCGCCCCGCCGCCCCCGCCGCCCCCGCCGCTCCCTGCCGAGCCGCGTCCTTGTGACGCGCGTTCCCGGCGCATGCCGAGTGCACGTCGCCCAGGCCGCGGCGGCGGTCCGCCGCGCCCCTCGCGCGCCGTACTCACCGCACCTCGATGAACGCCCCCGCGTCCCGCCCAGGCCGCTCCCTCGGCGCCTGTGCCGCGTGCCCGATCGCGACCGCGCCCATCGGGTCCCAGCCGGACGGCAGGTCCAGTGCCTCCCGGACGACATCGCGGCAGAACATCGTCGACGACACCCATGCCGACCCGAGCCGTTCACCGGCCAGCGCGACGAGGAAGTTCTGCACGCCCGCGCCCGCCGCGACGACGAACATCTCGCGCTCCGCCGTGTCCCGGCGCTCGTCGCCGTAGTGGTGCGAGCCGTCCATGACCATGCACGGCACCGCCAGATACGGCGCGTTGCGCAGGACGTCCCCGCGCCGGACCCGCTTCGCGATCGACTCCTCCGACCTGCCGTCGCGGCGCAGGTCCGTGATCCACGCGTCGCGCATCGCGTCGAGGAGGCGCAGCCGGGAGGACTCCGACTCCAGGAGCACGAACCGCCAGGGCGTCGTGTGGTGCGGGGCGGGCGCGGTCACGGCGGCGGCGACCGCGCGGCGGACCGCCTCCGGGTCCACGGGCTCGTCGGTGAAGGCGCGTACCGTGCGGCGCCCGGTCACCGCCTCGCGTACCGCCTCCGAGGTGCCGAGCCGGAACATGTCGTCCGCCGCGGGCCGGACCAGTGTGCGGGCGCCGCCGGTCCCGTTCGCTACGACGTGGCCGAGCCCGCGGACCACCGCGACCGGCAGCCCCGACGCCTTGCCCTTGACCAGATCGCCGGCCGCCGCCAGTTCGTCGGCTGTGGCGACGACCGTCGCGTCGAGCCGGTTGCCGTGCGCGTCGGCGCCGCCGCGCAGATCGTCCAGGACCCGTACGCCCGCGGCCCCGACGGCGACGTCGGTGAGCCCCGCCCGCCACGGCCGGCCGGTGGTGTCCGTGATCACCACGCCCACCTCGACGCCGAGCGTGTCCCGCAGTCCGCCGCGGATGCGTGAGGCCGAGGCGTCCGGGTCCTCGGGCAGCAGCAGCACCGTCCCCGCCGGGGTGTTGGAGGCGTCCACCCCGGCCGCGGCCATCACCAGGCCCTGCCGGTTCTCGACGATGCGGAGGGCGCCGCGGCGGGCCACCACCCGTACCGTCTCCGCGTCGATGGCCGCCTCGCGGTCGCCGGCCTCGACGATCCGGCCCTCCGCCTTGCTGACGATCTTCGAGGTGACGAGCAGCACGTCGCCGTCCACCAGGCCGGGCCCACTGGCAGCGATCAGCTTCGCGATGTCATCGCCGGGCCCCACCTCGGGCAGTCCCGGCAGTGCCCACACCCGGTAGGACGGAGTGGTCATCCCCGGACCTCCTCGGCGAGCGCCAGCGCCTCGCGCGCCATGGCGGCCGTGGCGTCGAGATCGGTCATCATCAGCGGCACCGCCCGGCAGCGGATGCCGGCCTCCTCGACCTCCGCCACCGCCGCCGCGTCCGCCGTGTCCACGAGCCAGCCGTCGAGCAGCCCCGAACCGTAGTGGCGTGCCACGGCGGCCGCGGTCGACTCGACCCCGACCGCCGCCAGCACCTTGTCGGCCATGCCTCGCACGGGAGCGTCCCCGACGATGGGGGAGAGCCCCACGACCGGTATGCCCGCCTCGGCGATCGCCTCGCGGATGCCCGGCACCGCAAGGATCGTGCCCACGCTCACGACCGGGTTCGACGGCGGGAAGAGCACCACGTCGGCCTCGGCGATCGCCTCCAGCACCCCCGGTGCGGGCTTGGACCGCTCGGCTCCGACGGGCACGACGGCCCGGGCGTCGACGGACGCCCGCAGCCTGACCCAGTACTCCTGGAAGTGGACGGCCCTGCGTTCGCCGTCGATGTCGACGGCGACATGGGTCTCGACCCGGTCGTCGGACATCGGCAGCAGTCGCACCCCGGGCTGCCACCGCGCGCACAGTGCTTCGGTCACGGCGCTCAGCGGATAGCCGGCGCCCAGCATCTGGGTGCGGACGATGTGCGTGGCGAAGTCGCGGTCACCGAGCCCGAACCACTCGGGACCCACGCCGTACGCCGCCAGCTCGCTCTTGACCTGGAAGGTCTCCTCCGAACGTCCCCAGCCCTGCTCCTCGTTGATGCCGCCGCCGAGCGTGTACATCAGCGTGTCGAGGTCCGGGCAGACCTTCAGCCCGAACAGATGGATGTCGTCACCGGTGTTGCCGATGACCGTGATGTCCGTTTCGGGGGCGGCCGCCTTGAGGCCGCGCAGGAACCGGGCACCGCCGATGCCGCCGGCCAGAACCACAATGCGCATGTTCAGAGTGTGTCAGGCGCCGGAGGCCACGATGATGGCGCGGTCCGCGGGTGACGGGACGGGGTGCGGGATACCGGGCGCGGTGGCGGGGACGGGTCCCTCCGGCGCCGTCCGCGGGGTCCCTCAGACGACGGCGGCGTCCTGCCGGGCGGCCGGTGAGCAGTGGGCCGTGTGCATCGGCATCTCGGTCAGGCCCGGGAAGTAGACGTGCAGGCTCACGACCGGCCCGAGTGAGTCGTTGACCACCTCGTGCACATATCCGGGTGCGAAGACCCGCTGCGCTCCGGCGGTCAGCGCGCGGTCGCCCCGGGCGGTTCGTTCCGTCAACGTGCCGTCCAGGACCGTCAGTACACCGGAGGACGGGCCGTGGTCGTGCGGCCCGCTGCCCTGCCCCGGCACCCAGGACAGCAGCCAGGCCTCGTAGCCGGGGCCGGTGCGGAGCCGGTGGTACCAGCGCGTCGTGGCGTCGTACCGGACGAGCGGAGCCCACTGGGCGCGGTCCGCGGCGATGGACCGGGCGAGTCCGGCGAACTCGGCCACCGTCGACGGGTGCTCCTTGGCGGGCTGGAGGAGGTGCGGGACCTCGAGGATGTCGCCGGCGATCTGCAGGTCGCTGTCGCTGTTCATGGAGTGCGGTGGTTCCTCGGCAGAAACGGAAGGTCAGTGCTGGGGTGTCGCGAAGCCCGCCGGGAAGGGCGGGGGAGAGCTGGAGCGCTACGGCATCAACAGCTGGAACAGCGACAGCGTGTCTGGGCAGCGCTGCGGGACCCACGGATCGCGTGGGTCGCGGAGGGCGCTGTGGTCGCTGGCATGCGTTCCAAGGTGACGATCGCGGCCCCGGATGTCAACCCAATGACCGATTTGGTGGCAATGTTTCACCTCATCCGGTTGCTCCGGTCGGAGAAAGGTTTGTGCGTCGACGGGGCCGGAGACATCGCGCTGCGACTGTGCTCCCGTTCTCGAGCGCGGCCGCGCTCTCGCGATCGGACTGTGATCCGGATCGCTTGTGTGGCCGGATCGCAACAAGATCGAAGTGCTGGACGTCCCTCCTCGCGAGGGTGTCGGTGAGCGCCGGTGTGGCAGCCGGGGGAGGGGGTGCGGTCAGACCGGTGGTAAGTGTCATGGTTTTTGGTGATTTCAACACTTTCCGCATACGCTTGGTTCCGCAGAGTGAATACGGGGCCCAATAGCAGATCTCGGCTTGACTGGCCCGGATCCACACACTTGTAATTTCACTCGTGTCGTTCGGCCGAAATCGGTACGGCTCACGGTCGGATCACGGGGACGCGAAGACAGACGAGGGGCGCACATGACCGAGCTGTTCCAGCAACTGCTGGTCGAGGACGCGGACGAGGAACTCGGCTGGCAGGAGCGCGCGTTGTGCGCCCAGACCGACCCCGAGTCCTTCTTCCCCGAGAAGGGCGGATCGACCCGCGAGGCCAAGAAGGTCTGCCTTGCCTGCGAAGTCCGTTCCGAATGCCTTGAGTACGCCCTCGCCAACGACGAGCGGTTCGGGATCTGGGGCGGCTTGTCCGAGCGTGAGCGCCGCCGGCTGAAGAAAGCCGCGGTCTGAAGGCCGCGCGTCTGGAGGCCGCGCGTCTGGAGGCGGCCCGTCTGGGGGCGCTCGCGGTCTTAAGTCAGCCTCGGTCCGGCGGGCCTCCTGCCGCGTCGGGCCGCTCCGTGACCCGCCGGCCGCCGGCCGCCGACCGGGTACGCCGACCCCCGTCCTTCTGACTCGCTCGCCGTTTCTCCGTCCGCTGTCTCTTCCGTCCGCTGTCTCTTCCGTTCGTCGGTTCTCCGTTCGTCGGTTGCTTCCGTACCCCGTGACCTCCGCGGCGCGCGGCGCCCGGCCTGCGGTCGCCCCTCGCACGTGACCGCCGCGACGACCGCCACGACCGCGACGACCGCGGCGGCCGACCGGCGTCCCCGCCGCTCCGCCCGCCGTGCACGGCTCTCCGCTGCCCGCCCCGGACGCCCCGACGCCCTGTGTGCGCCGCACACCCCGCGGGTCGCACCTCGCCAGGAATCCGAAGTGTCCGGATACACGTGCGTCAGACGGGGAGGGTTCACCGAACCGGTTCCGCTGCCGGGGCGGCGAACCCTCCCTGCGACGCCCCGCCCAGGCCCCGACGGCCGGAACCGGTGTTCCGGTCGGCCGGCCGCTGCTGGCTGCTGGCTGCTGGCCCTTCACTGCCGGCCGTCGACTGTTGGCCGCTGACCGCCCGCCGGGCTCGCAGGAACCGCCCGCCCCGCGTCGGCGGCCCTCGCCACGGCGCTCCGCCGGACCGTTAGTGTGGGGCCCCGTCCCAGACGCTCCAGCGCCCCCTCGCGGGGGCGAACCGGCCGGAGGGCCCGTACCTCAATGTCCGCCACCCCTGCGGGGTTTGCTCCCGCCGCCCCTGCGGGGTTTGCTCCCGCCGCCCCTGCGGGGTTTGCTCCCGCCACCTCGACGGGGCTCGTTCCCGCCACCCCGCCCGAGTTTCCGCGGCACGTCGTCACCGCCGTGCTCGTCTCCCACGACGGTGCCCGGTGGTTGCCCGACGCCCTCGCCGGGCTCCTCGGCCAGGAGCGCCCCGTGCAGAACGCCATCGCGGCCGACACCGGGAGCGCCGACGAATCAGCGCGGCTGGTCACCGAGGCGCTCGGCGCCGACCGGGTCCTCCATCTCGCCCGCCGCACCGGCTTCGGCGCCGCCGTCGACGAGGCCGCCCGCACCGCCCGGGTCCTCACCGCGGACGACCTGCCCTATCTGAAGCGGCCCAGCGGCTGGGACCCGGTGACCAGGACCTGGCACGACGATGCGTACGACATGCCGGAACTGCCCCACGGCGAACCGGTCCAGTGGCTCTGGCTGCTGCACGACGACTGCGCACCCGCCCCCGACGCACTGACCGAACTGCTCCGAGTCGCCGAAACCGAGCTGTCCGCCGGACGGGCCGCCGCTGTCATCGGACCCAAGCTGCGCGGCTGGTACGACCGCAAGCAGCTCCTCGAGGTCGGCGTGTCCATCGCCAACAGCGGCCGCCGCTGGACCGGGCTCGACCGCCGGGAGCAGGACCAGGGCCAGCACGACCAGGTCCGCCCGGTGCTGTCCGTCTCCTCCGCCGGCATGCTCGTGCGCCGCGACGTCTGGGAGGAACTCGGCGGCTTCGACCGGCGGCTGCCCCTCATGCGAGACGACGTGGACTTCTGCTGGCGCGCCCACGCCGCGGGCCACAGCGTGTTCGTCGCCCCCGGCGCCGTCCTGCGGCACGCCGAGGCCGCCGCCCGTGAGCGGCGGACCATCGACTGCGCGGGCCGCTCGGTCGTCGGTCCGCACCGTGTCGACAAGGCGGGCGCCGTCTACACCCTCCTCGTCAACGCGCGCGGCAGAGCGCTCCCCTTCGTGCTGCTCCGTCTCGTCCTCGGCACCCTGCTGAGGACCCTCGCCTATCTCGTCGGCAAGGTGCCCGGCCAGGCGGTCGACGAGGTCATGGGCCTCCTCGGCATCCTGCTCCGCCCGGAGCGGATCCTCGCCGCCCGCCGCGGGCGCGGCGCGGCCCACGTCGGCGCGAGCGAACTGCGGCCGCTCTTCCCGCCACCCGGCGCCACCGTCCGGGCCGCCTTCGAACAGGTCGCGGGCAGCCTGGGCGCCGACCGCGACTCCGACTCCGGGGGCTCACGGCACGGAGCCGTCGAGTCCGGTCCCGGCGGCGACGAGGCCGAGTTCCTGGAGGTCGAGCAGTTCGCCCGGCTCAAGAAGATCGCACGCAAACCGGGGCCCGTCCTCTTCGCCCTGCTGCTCGTCGTCTCCCTCGTTGCCTGCCGCGGTCTCCTCGGCGGCGGCGCGCTCGCGGGCGGCGCCCTGCTGCCCGCGCCGGACGAACTCTCCGGGCTGTGGAGCCGCTATGCCGACGCCTGGCATCCCCTCGGCACCGGAGGGACGCAGACGGCACCGCCGTACCTCGCCATCCTGAGCGTCCTGTCGGCGCTGTTCCTCGGATCCACCGGCTTCGCACTCACCCTGCTGCTCGTCTGCTCGGTGCCGCTCGCAGGCGTCACGGCGTACTTCGCCTCCCGCCCGCTGATCGAGTCCCGCCTGCTGCGGGCCTGGGCGAGCGTGGCCTACGCCTTCCTGCCGGCGGCCACCGGTGCCCTCGCCACCGGCCGGCTCGGCACCGCCGTCCTCGCGGTCCTCCTCCCGCTCATCGCCCGAGCCGCCGTCGCCGCCCACGGGCTGGACCGCGCCGACGGCGCCCGCGGCAGCTGGCGGGCGGCCTGGGCGTACGCGCTGCTGCTGACCGTCACGATGGCCTTCACCCCCGTCGTCTGGCCCCTTGCCGCCGTGCTCGGCGTCGCCGGGCTCGTACTGCGCCGTGCCGACCTCACCGCCTACGGCTTGCGCTTTCTCGCAGCGGCCGGCACCCCGCTGCTGGTCCTCGCGCCCTGGTCGCTGTCGCTGCTGACCGAGCCGTCCCGCCTGCTTCGGGAGGTGGGACTGGAGTTCGGCACCGGTGCCGCGTCCCCGCTCGACCTGCTCGGGATCAGCCCCGGCGGTCCCAAGACCGTCGGCGGGCTGCTGCTCATCGGCGTCGTGCTCGCCGCACTCGCCGCCCTGCTGCGCGGCGAACGGCGGTTCGCGATCGGCACGGCGTGGGCCGTCGCGGTCACCGCGCTGGTCTTCGCGGTCCTGACCAACGGCTCGGGCTGGGCCGGGCCCGCCACCCTCGTCTACGGCATCGCCCTGATCGCCGCCGCGGTCCTCGGCGCTGAGGGTGCCCGTGAGCGCGTCGCCGCCCAGAGTTTCGGCTGGCGACAGCCGGCGGCCGCCCTCGTCGCCCTGGCTGCGCTGGCCGCGCCGCTGTTCGCCGCCGTCAACTGGATGGTCAGCGGTGCCGCGGGTCCGCTGGAACGCCGCGACCCGGTGCAGGTCCCGGCCTTCGTCGCCGAGGAGAGCGGCACCCGGGACCAGCCCCGTACGCTCGTCCTCGGCGGCTCGTCGCCGGCGAAGGTTTCCTACACGCTGGTCAGGGGCTCCGGCGGGCGCCTCGGTGATGCCGAGCTCAGCGAGGCCGCCGGCAGCGACCCGCGTCTCGACAAGGTCGTCGCGAACCTCGTGGCCGGCTCCGGAGCCGACCAGACCAGCCAGCTCAGCGGCTTCGCCATCCGGTACGTCCTGGTCCGTGACGGCGCTCCGCGCCAGACGAGCCGGGTCCTCGACGCCACTACCGGCCTCTCCAGGCTCAGTCAGCTCGACGGCAGCGCGCTGTGGCGTGTGGACGGCCAGATCGCCCGCGTGGTCATCGTCAACGGCACGGCGGAGCCGCTGCCGGTGGCCTCCGGGCCGGTCGAGGCCCACACGGACATCCCCAAGGGCCCCGGCGGCAGGGTGCTGCGTCTCGCGGACCGCGCCGACGACGGGTGGCAGGCCACGCTCGACGGGCGCCCGCTGGAGAGCACCGTCGTGGACGGCTGGGCTCAGGGCTTCGAACTGCCCGCCGAGGGCGGCCGGCTGGATCTCACCCACGCCGCCCCGGCCACCCACACCGCGCGGATCTGGGCACAGGGCGCGCTCGCCGTCGTCCTGGTCGTGCTGGCCCTGCCCGGTCGGCGCCGCGAGATCGACGACGACCTGCCCGACGAGGAGGCCGAGATCCCGGCCCAGCCCGTCGAGGGCGAGGGCCGCCGGGCCCGCAGGCTGCGCGCGGCTCAGGTGGAGTCCGCCGATGCGGATGCGGATGCGGATGCCGATGCGGAGCCGGAGCCGGAGCCGGACCCCGGTTTCGGGCCGCAGCCCGCGACCGGCGCCGAGGGCTCTTCCCCGGCGGTGCCCCACCAGCCGCGGTACGGCGCGGAGTGGGACGCGCAGGCCCACACGTACGAGGGCATGCCGGCCGGCACCGAAGAGGGTGCGTACGGGGGCGACCGGTACTCCGCCGGGTACCCGGGCGGCCACCAGGACGTCCGGCAGCAGTACACGTACCCGGACACCCCGCAGGGCCAGGCGCAGCAGTACGGGGCCGGGGCGTACGGGGCCGGGCAGTACGAAACCGGGCATGCCGACCGAACCGGGCAGTACGAGGCTCGTCGGCACGGGACCGGGCAGGACGAGCCGCAGCAGTACGGAACGGAGTACGGTCCGCAGCACAGCCGGCAGGAGTCTGACAACCAGCAGGCGTACGGCCCGAGCGAGTACGACCCCGGCCAGTACGACTCTGGTCAGTACGACCCCGGCCAATACGAGTCTGGTCAGTACGACGCCGGCCGGTACGACCCGCGGGGATACGGCTCACAGCAGTACCAGCCGCAGTCCTACCAGCCGCAGCCTCACGAGCCGCAGGAGAACGACCACCGCACGGGCCCCGGACCGGAGACCGACCGGTACGGCTCCTACGGCTACGAGAACGAGCAGCGTCCCGACGGGAGCAGCAACCAGTGAACCGCACGATCCTCTCGCTCCTCGCGGCAGTGACGTCCCTCGCCGCCGTGACCGGGTACGCCTCGCTCGCAGCCCCGGACGACGGGCCGGCGCCCCGGGCGGCGGCGCCGGCCCGGCTGCCGGTGGAACGATCCAGCCTGCTCTGCCCGGCCCCGGCGACATCGGACATCGCCGAAACGGTGTACACGTCCATCACCCCGCAGTCCGGAGCCGGCGGCGGTCCCGCCGCGGCGTCCACCGCCTCGACCGCCGAACTCAGCCCCTCGGTCACGACATTGCGGGGACCGGCCGACGGGGCTGACGGGGCTGACGGGGCAGACGGGGCAGACGGGGAGACGAAGGACGGCGAGAACGCGGCGGAGAACGCGGCGGAAGGGGAGGCGGGGAAGGACGGGAGCACGCGGAAGCCACCGTCCGCCAAGCCCGTCGTCACCCTCGAGCAGCCCGGGAAGCCGGTCGGCGCCAAGGTGAGCGGCAGCGCCGCCCCCGCGCTCATCGGCACCGCCACCGGCGCGCTCGCGCCCGGCTGGACCGCCCAGCAGACCACCACGGTCAGCGCGGGGGACGGCCGCGGTGTCCTCGGCGTCAGCTGCGCCGCCCCCGACACGGACTTCTGGTTCCCGGGCGCGAGCCTCGCCAAGGACCGGCAGGACTATGTCCACCTGACCAACCCGGACGAGACCGGCGCGCTCGTCGACGTCGAGCTCTACGGCAAGGACGGTGCGCTCGGGACCGCGCTGAGCGACGGCATCCAGGTCCCAGCGGGGGGGAGCGTTCCCGTGCTGCTCTCCACCCTGACGACCGATTCCGCAGAAGAGGTGACCGTGCACGTCACCACACGTACCGGACGGGTGGGTGCGGCGGTTCGCGGCGCCGGGGACGAGACCGGCAGCGACTGGCTGCAGGCGTCCACCGACCCGTCCGGCACGCTGGTGCTGCCGGGCGTCCCGGCGGACGCGACCTCCGTGCGGCTGGTGGCGTTCGCGCCTGGTGACGACGACGCGGACCTGAAGGTCCGGCTGGCGACCGCGACGGGCACGATCAACCCCGCCGGGGCGGAGAGCCTGCGGGTCAAGTCCGGTATGACGGCCTCGATCGACATGAAGGACGTCACCAGGGGCGAGGCCGGCTCGATCCTCCTGGGCCCGGACGAGGGCGCCCCCGCGACGCCGGTGGTCGCCGCCCTCCAGGTCACCCGGGGCAAGGGCGGCGAGCAGGAGATCGCCTACATCCCGGCGACCGCGCCGGTCACGGATCGTGCCACCGCCGCCGACAACCGTGCCGAGGGCTCGGTACTCTCCCTCACCGCACCCGGCGGGACGGCCCGGGTCAAGGTGACGGCCTCACCCGGCACCGAGGGCGGCACCCGGGCCGTCAAGACGTACACCGTCAAGGGCGGCACGACGCTGGCGGTCAGCCCTCCCGTCCCGGCCGGACTGAAGGGCTCCTACGCACTGACCGTGGAGCCGCAGTCCGGCGGGCCGGTCCACGCGGCCCGCACACTGCTGCTCCCGGAGGACGGCATCCAGATGTTCACCGTCCAGACCCTGCCGGACGACCGCGGTCTGGTCGAGGTCCCGGCTGCGGAGCAGGACCTCTCCGTCCTCGGCGACTGACCGGCCCACGTCCTCGGCGACTGCCCGCGCCCACCCGGCCCACGGGCACGGCGGTCTGCCTTCCCCTGCCCTGGCAGGCCCTCCCCCTCCCCCTCCCCTCCCCTGTTCTGCCCCGCTCTGCCCAGGTTCGGCGGCGGGGTGTGCGTGGGCCGCCCGCACCGGGGCGGGTCCCCGCCTGCCGGTCCCCGCCGGTACGGGCTGGCGCCTGGCCCCGCGACGACGTCCCCACGACGACGTCCCCGTGTGGGCTTCCCCGTGTGGGCCTCCCCGGGTCGGCACGCCGGGCCTTGCTCGTGCCTCGCCCTGGCTGTGCCTCGCCCGGCCCCAGCCCCCAGCCCCGGCCCCGGGCCGGGTCCCGGGGCCGGGCCCGGGGTGTGTGGTGCCCCTGCCGGCCCGCCTGGCTGTCAGTCCTGGCCGTAGCGGGGGTCCACCGACTCGGGCGCGAGGCCGAGCAGATCCGCGACCTGCTCCACGACCACCTCGTGGACCAGCAGTGCCCGCTCGTCGCGGTTCTTCGTGCGGATCTCGACCGGCCGCCGGTAGACCACGATCGTCGCCGGCTTTCCCTTCTCCGCGGGTACCGAGCTGCCCAGAGGCACGCTCTCGTCCAGCGACCCCGGCACGTCCTGCACCAGGAACTCCACCTCGGCCAGCTGGGGCCAGCGTCGCTCCAGCCGCTCCACCGAGTCCTGTACGAGATCGCGGAACGACTCGGCCCGGCTGACGGAGAGCGGCACCTGCGGTGGAGCGACGGGCCCGCGCATCCCCCGGCCGTGGCGGTCGCGGCGACGCGTCCTGGGCTCGGTGGGACGGGGCGGTACGGGACTGTCCATCACTGACGCAGGGTAGCTCTCCCGGACCCGGCCGCATCGGGGCCGGGCCTTTCCCCAACCCCGGCGCATCGCCCTCGTGGGTGATGGGTCACCACCCTCAGGCGTGAACGTTTCCATGCCCTCGTACGCCGTCCTCCCGGGCACCCGGGGGCCGCCTTCGCGGGCCGCTCCCACCGGCCGCTCTCGCACTGTCGCCTATTGAACATTCAAGCCAAGTTTTTTCTCCGTTCGAGACCTCTCCCGGATCGCTGGGCTCGCCGTGAATGACGTAATTTGTATGCAGTGGTGACCGGATCGCAAGGGGCCCCGGATCGTGGGGCGTTGCCCCCACACAGGTCGGTACAGTTGGCCTGAACGCGGCTGTGCGGGACCTCGCAACGCGACACGCTCGAGTGACGTGGTGGAGAGTCATCGCGGCCCGCTCAAGAGTGCGGTACCGTCCAACGTCGTGAGCCCTGTACGTCGCTGTTCGCGCACCGCGTGCGGCCGTCCTGCCGTCGCGACACTGACGTACGTCTATGCCGACTCGACCGCGGTCCTCGGCCCCCTCGCCACCTATGCCGAACCCCACTGCTACGACCTCTGCGCCGAGCACAGCGAGCGGCTCACCGCGCCCCGCGGCTGGGAGGTCGTCCGGCTCTCCGACGCCTCCGGCCCGGCCAGGCCGAGCGGTGACGACCTCGAGGCGCTCGCGAACGCGGTGAGGGAGGCGGCACGCCCCCAGGAGCGCGCGGCCCAGGCCGGTGGCGGTGCCGGAGCGCGTAGGTCCGACCCGATGGAGGTCGCGCGGCGGGGGCACCTCAGGGTGCTCCGCTCGCCCGACCCCTGACGAACGCCCCCTTCCGTCCCCGGTCTTCTGCCCCTGGCTCCGGCTGCCCCGGCCCGGCGGGTACTTTGTTGCGACCACAGGGAATTCGGGAAGGTTGGGCCGTGGCTGCATCCTCTGCTGCTGATCTGTCACAGATCGTGAAAGCGTACGACGTGCGCGGGGTGGTGCCGGACCAGTGGGGCGAGTCGCTGGCCGAACTGTTCGGATCCGCCTTCGTCCAGGTCACCGGAGCGGATGCGATCGTCGTCGGCCACGACATGCGGCCCTCCTCGCCCGGTCTCTCCGGTGCCTTCGCCCGGGGCGCCGCCGCCCGCGGCGCCGATGTCACCATGATCGGCCTCTGCTCGACGGACCAGCTCTACTCGGCGTCAGGGCGGCTCGATCTGCCGGGCGCGATGTTCACGGCGTCCCACAACCCGGCCCGGTACAACGGCATCAAACTGTGCCGCGCGGGCGCGACACCGGTGGGCCAGGACACGGGCCTGACGGAGATCCGCGAACTGGTCGAGTCCTGGATCGCGTCCGGGGGCCCGGCGCCCGTGGCCGCCCCTGGAGCGGTGACGGAGCGCGAGACCCTCGACGACTACGCCTCCCACCTGCTCTCCCTGGTGGATCTTGCGGCGATCCGGCCGCTGAAGGTGGTCGTGGACGCGGGCAACGGCATGGGCGGCCACACCGTGCCGAAGGTCTTCGCCGCTCTGCCGGTCGAACTCGTGCCGATGTACTTCGAGCTGGACGGCACGTTCCCGAACCACGAAGCCAACCCCCTCGACCCCAAGAACCTCGTGGACCTCCAGAAGCGGGTGCGTGAGGAGGGTGCGGACATCGGCCTGGCCTTCGACGGCGACGCCGACCGGTGCTTCGTCGTCGACGAGCGCGGCGAAGGGGTCTCCCCGTCGGCGGTCACGGCCCTGGTCGCGGCACGCGAGCTGGCCAGGAACGGCGGCGGCGTCGTCATCCACAACCTCATCACGTCGTGGTCGGTGCCGGAGGTCGTGCGCGAGCACGGCGGCACACCCGTACGTACCCGGGTCGGGCACTCCTTCATCAAGGAGGAGATGGCCCGCAGCGGCGCGATCTTCGGCGGCGAGCACTCCGCGCACTACTACTTCCGCGATTTCTGGAACGCCGACACGGGGATGCTCGCCGCCCTCCACGTCCTGGCGGCCCTCGGGACGCACGAGGGTCCACTGTCCGACCTGGTCGAACGGTACGACCGCTACGCCGCCTCCGGCGAGATCAACTCCACGGTCGAGGACCAGGCGGGCCGCATGGCCGCCGTCCGCGAGGCCTTCGCGGCGCGCGACGGTGTCACCTTCGACACCCTCGACGGTCTCACCGTCTCGACTGCCGACTGGTGGTTCAACCTCCGCCCCTCGAACACCGAGTCCCTCCTCCGCCTCAATGTCGAGGCCCGCGACGAGACCACGATGTCGGCCCTGCGGGACGAGGTCCTCGGCCTGGTCCGGAACGGCTGACTGAAGCGCCCGGCCTGCGCAACCGCCCACCGCGGTCGGGGGTCCCTGCACCACCGGGGGTGCGTTCACTTCCGGTGGGGCTGGGGTACGAGCCGCTTGCCGCTTGCCGCTTGCCGCCCGCCGTCGTGCTCTTCGTGCCGTCGCGCTGGTGCATGGGCCACCCGCCTCGGCTCCCAGGCACGGCCATCCCTGACCACGGCCATCCCTGACCACGGCCATCCCTGAGCACGGCCGGGCCGGGGCGGGGTCTCCGCTCGACCTGCCCGCTCGGCCTGCCTGCCCGCTCGGCCTGCCTGCCCGCTCGGCCTGCCTGCCCGCTCGGCCTGCCCCGCACGCCGGGCCGCGCCCGCTGCGGCCCGGCGGTAGGCTGACGTGGCCCCATCCGCATGTTCGAAAGGACGATCCCATGCCGCTCGAAGCCGGCCTTCTGGAGATCCTCGCCTGTCCGGCCTGCCACGCCCCGCTCGAGGACGCGACGGCTGCCGAAACCCCCGAGCTGATCTGCACCGGCAAGGACTGCGGCCTGGCATACCCCGTAAGGGACGGCATCCCCGTACTGCTCGTGGACGAGGCCCGCCGCCCCGCGTAGGCGTCAAGCCCCCACCTGTCAGGCTGTTCGGCGAATCGGAGGCCCACCCCCATGCTCGACGAGTCACTCCTCGACGCCCCGGAAGCCCTCGCCCGCGCCGACCGTCGCGGTCTGCTCCGTGGCGCCGCGGAGGCAGGGGCACGCGTACGCACCGCCGCCCGGCACGCGGCCGAGGCCGGCATCGCCGTGCTGAGCCCGGAGGGCCGCCCACGCGCCGTGCTGATCGCGGGGCCCGGCACCGCGGCCACGGGCGTCGCCGACCTCCTCGCCGAACTGGCCGGACCCACCGCGCCGGTCACCCGTCTCCACCCGACCGGCGTCGCCCCGGCGGCAGGCGCCCTTCGCTGGGCGCTCCCCGGCTGGGCCGGCTCCGTCGACCTCCTCCTCATCGCCACCACCGACGGCAGCGAACCGGGCCTGGCCCTGCTCGCCGAGCAGGCGTACCGCCGCGGCTGCACCGTCGTCGCGGTGGCCCCGCAGCGTTCCCCGCTCTCCGAGGGGGTCGCCGGCATCCACGGCCTCGTCGTCCCCATGGCGACCGCACCCTACGAGCTGGACGAGGAGACCCGGAGCACCGCGAGCCCCGGCGCCTTCTGGGCCCTGTTCACCCCGCTCCTCGCGCTCCTCGACCGGGTCGGCCTGATCTCCGCCGCCCCCGAGGCGATGCAGAGCGTGGCCGACCGCCTCGACCGCATCGCCGAGCGCTGCGGCCCGGCGATCGCCACCTACGGCAACCCCGCCAAGACCCTCGCCGCCGAACTCGCGGACACGCTCCCGCTGATCTGGACGGAAGGCGCGGCAGGTCCCGTCGGCCGCCGGTTCGCGGCAGTGCTGGCCGAACTCGCCGGCCGGCCCGCCCTCGCCGCCGAACTGCCCGAGGCACTACCCGCCCACGGCATGCTCCTCGCCGGCGACTTCGCGGCGGGGGCCGACCCGGACGACTTCTTCCGCGACCGCGTCGAGGAGCCGCAGGCCGTCAGGGCACGGGTCCTGCTGCTGCGGGACAGCCTGGACAGCGGGTTCACGGCTGCCCCGGCGGCGCGGGAGCTCGCGCTCAGCCACGACACGGCCATCAGCGAACTGGAGCCGGAGGAGGGCAGCGCGCTGGAGACCCTCGCCGAGCTGCTCGCGGTGACGGACTTCGCCGCCGGCTACCTGGCCCTCGCGAGCAACGGCCACGGCTGACCGCCCACCCCGGTCCCGGCGCCCGCCCACCCCTTCCGGCGCACGGACCACCAGACCCACGCACGGCCTCGGGGGCGGCCCGCAACGCGGGCCGGTCGTCCGTCGAGGGGCCCGGCCCGGTCCCGGTTGCCGATCGGTCCCGTCCTTCCGACCCGGTACCCCGGTCGTTGCCGGGACACCCCGGCAGAGACCCTCCGTCCCTGAACCGTCCCGTCCCCGAACCGAACCGACCCGTCCGCCCCGAACCGACCCCGCCCCGCACGGACACACGGCCACTCACTCCGTAGACACCCGCCCACCAGCCGCCCACCAGTCACGCACCAGTCACGCACCCGCCACGCACCGAGTCGAGGATCACCCCTCATGGACCGCCTCTCCAACACCGTTCGCCCCTACGCCTGGGGGTCCACCACGCTCATCCCGGAACTCCTCGGCGTCGCCCCGACCGGCGAGCCCCAGGCGGAGATGTGGATGGGCGCCCATCCCGGTGCTCCGTCGGGGACCGGCCGCGGCTCCCTGAGCGACATCATCGACACGGATCCGGCCCGCGAACTCGGCCGACCGGCCCTCGAGGCCTTCGGCCCCCGGCTCCCCTTCCTCCTCAAACTGCTCGCCGCGGGCGCGCCCCTGTCCCTGCAGGTCCATCCGGACCGGTCGCAGGCCCAGGCGGGTTTCGCCGCCGAGGAAGCGGCCGGCGTCCCGCTCGACGCGCCCCACCGCAACTACCGGGACGACAACCACAAGCCCGAGCTGGTCTGCGCACTCACCCCGTTCGACGGCCTGTGCGGTTTCCGCCCGCCCGTCGAGACGGCCGACTTCATCGCCGCCCTCGACGTCGACTCCCTCAAGCCGTACGTCGACCTTCTCCACGCGCACCCAGAGGAGGCCGCGCTGCGCGAGGTCCTGACCGCGGTCCTCTCCGCCGACCCGGAGAAGACGGCCCACACCGTCGCCGAGGCCGCGGCGGCCGCGGAGCGCCTCGGCGGGCCCTACGCACCCTTCGCCGCCATCGCCCACCACTTCCCCGGTGATCCGGGCGTCATCGCCGCCATGCTCCTGAACCATGTGCGGCTCCAGCCCGGCGAGGCGTTGTTCCTGGGCGCCGGGGTGCCGCACGCGTACCTCGGCGGACTGGCCGTGGAGATCATGGCCAACTCCGACAACGTGCTGCGGTGCGGGCTGACCCCGAAGCACGTCGACGTCCCCGAACTCCTGCGCGTCGTGCGCTTCGAGGCGGGCGACCCGGGCGTTCTGCGCCCCGAGGCCGCCCCTTCCGGTGAGGAGCTGTACGACACCCCGATCGACGAGTTCCGGTTGTCCCGCTTCGTCCGGCCGCAGGGTGCGGCACCGGTGGACCTCACCCTGGCCACGCCGCAGATCCTGCTGGCGACGGAGGGGCGGCCGAAGGCCGGGGAACTCACGCTCGCTCCAGGGGAGTCGGCGTTCGTTCCGGCGGGCGAAAAGGTCGAACTGACCGGTATGGGAACCGTCTTCCGGGCCACTGTGGCGGTCTGACCCGGCGCGCACCGGGGCTCCTGCAACAATGTCCCGCCGTAACGAGGGAATCCCACTCAGGGGATCCCGGGCCCGGCCCGTGGAACTCCGGGAGCCCCATCGCGGGAACTCCGGGAGCCCCATCGCGGGAACTCCGGGAGCCCCATCGCGGGGATCCCGGGAGCCCGGGAGACCTCGGGAACCGCAGCAACGAAGGGACACCACGCACCCATGAGCGCGTCAGGCGGAACCAAGGCGATCGTCGCGGCGCTCGTCGCGAACCTCGCGATCGCAGTAGCCAAGTTCGTGGCGTTCCTCTTCAGCGGGTCCTCGTCGATGCTGGCGGAGAGCGTCCACTCGGTCGCCGACTCCGGAAACCAGGGCCTGCTGCTCCTCGGCGGCAGGAAGGCCAAGCGCGCGGCGACCCCGGAGCACCCCTTCGGCTACGGCCGCGAGCGTTACATCTACGCCTTCCTGGTCTCGATCGTGCTGTTCTCGGTCGGTGGCATGTTCGCCATCTACGAGGGCTACGAGAAGATCGTGCACCCCCACGCCATCACGGACTGGTACTGGCCGATCGGCGTGCTCGTCTTCGCGATCATCGCGGAGACCGTCTCCTTCCGTACCGCCATCAAGGAGTCCAACGCCGTGCGCGGCAAGCGCTCCTGGAAGGAGTTCGTCCGGCACGCCAAGGCACCCGAACTCCCCGTGGTCCTCCTCGAGGACCTCGGGGCGCTCATCGGCCTCGTCCTCGCGCTCTTCGGCGTCGGCCTCGCCCTGATCACCGGCAACGGCGTGTGGGACGGGATCGGCACCGTGTGCATCGGCGTCCTCCTCATCCTCATCGCGCTGGTCCTCGCGGCCGAGACCAAGTCCCTGCTGCTCGGTGAGGCGGCGGGTACGGAGGAGGTCGAAAAGATCAAGGCGGCGACGGTCGGCGACGACGCGGTGACCGGCATCATCCACATGCGTACGCTGCACCTCGGCCCCGAGGAGCTGCTGGTGGCGGCCAAGATCGCGGTCCGGCACGACAACACGGCCGAGCAGGTCGCCGCGGCGATCAACGCCGCCGAGGACCGCATCCGCAGCGCGGTCCCGATCGCCCGGGTCATCTACCTGGAGCCCGACATCTACAGCGAGGAGGCTGCCGCGGCGGGAGCGAACCCGGCGAAGACCCCGGGCGGCCCCGGCCCCGGGACGGCTCACTGACGGTGACCCCGCATCCCGGCGAGGGGTTTCGAGGGGTTCAAGGGAGTTCGAGGGGGTTCGTGGGGGTTCGAGGGGGCTCCGCACCGCGACGGCGGTACGGGGCCTCTTGCCCGGGCTGAGGCTCCCTTTCCTGCACCGAGCCCCCTTGCCCGGGCTGAGGCTCCCTTTCCTGCCCGAGGTTCCCTTCCCTGCACCGAGGCTCCTCGTGTCAGGGAGCCGCCGCCCCGGAAGCCGTCCCCGGAGTGCCCTCCAGGGCGGGCCCCGCACCCAGTGCCGTGCATCCCCGCCCCCACGAGCACGGCGCACCACATGACCGCCCGGCCGAATCTCCCGGAGCGCACACCCGCGTACGGCCGCGTCTCTCGGAATCCGGCCGGAAACGTGGCACGGGCGGGCTGTGGGCCGCGGCGGCGATCGGTGTAGATTCGTGACCAGAGCCAGACGTCGCTGCTGATGGCGGTCGGGCGGTCCGCGAGCGGACCGGCCGAGGGAGAGAGGGCCTCCGACGGACTGCGCTGCGGACGTCCCCGGCGTCCGGACACGCACGTGCGGCACCCGTGTGTGCTCGTGCGCGTGTCCGTTTCGCCGTAGCGACCGCAGAGCCATCCCGCCCGAACACCCTCGACCCCCGTGAGGAGCAGCTCGCGATGACGACTGTCGCCGCCGGCCAGGACTTCAAGGTCGCCGACCTCTCCCTGGCAGACTACGGCCGCAAGGAGATCACCCTCGCCGAGCACGAGATGCCCGGCCTGATGGCCATCCGCAAGGAGTACGCCGAGTCGCAGCCCCTGGCCGGCGCCCGCATCACCGGTTCCCTGCACATGACGGTGCAGACGGCCGTCCTGATCGAGACCCTGGTGGCGCTGGGTGCCCGCGTCCGCTGGGCGTCGTGCAACATCTTCTCCACCCAGGACCACGCCGCGGCCGCCATCGCGGTCGGACCGGACGGCACCCCGGACAGCCCGCGGGGCATCCCGGTGTTCGCCTGGAAGGGCGAGACGCTGGAGGAGTACTGGTGGTGCACGGAGCAGGCGCTGACCTGGCCCGACACGCCCACCGGTGGTCCGAACATGATCCTGGACGACGGTGGTGACGCCACCCTCCTCGTCCACAAGGGAGTCGAGTTCGAGAAGGCCGGTGAGGCTCCGGACCCGGCCACCGCGGACAGCGAGGAGTACGGTCACATCCTGCGCCTGCTCAACCGCACGCTGGCGGAGGACCCGCAGAAGTGGACGCGGCTGGCGTCGGAGATCAGGGGTGTGACGGAGGAGACCACCACCGGTGTCCACCGCCTGTACGAGATGCAGCGTGACGGCGTGCTCCTTTTCCCGGCCATCAACGTCAACGACGCGGTGACCAAGTCGAAGTTCGACAACAAGTACGGCTGCCGGCACTCCCTGGTCGACGGGATCAACCGTGCCACCGACGTCCTGATCGGCGGCAAGGTCGCGGTCGTCTGCGGTTACGGAGATGTCGGCAAGGGCTGCGCGGAGTCGCTGCGTGGCCAGGGTGCCCGGGTGGTCGTCACCGAGATCGACCCGATCTGCGCGCTGCAGGCGGCGATGGACGGCTACCAGGTCACGACGCTGGACGAAGTCGTGGACACGGCGGACATCTTCGTCACCACGACCGGCAACAAGGACATCATCATGGCCTCGGACATGGCCAGGATGAAGCACCAGGCGATCGTCGGGAACATCGGCCACTTCGACAACGAGATCGACATGGCCGGCCTGGCCGCGGTCTCCGGGATCGTCAAGGACGAGGTCAAGCCGCAGGTGCACACCTGGACGTTCCCCGACGGCAAGGTGATCATCGTGCTGTCGGAGGGCCGTCTGCTGAACCTGGGCAATGCCACCGGCCACCCGTCGTTCGTGATGTCCAACTCCTTCGCCGACCAGACGCTGGCGCAGATCGAGCTGTTCACCAAGCCGGAGGAGTACCCGACCGACGTCTATGTGCTGCCCAAGCACCTCGACGAGAAGGTCGCCCGGCTCCACCTCGACGCGCTCGGCGTGAAGCTCACCACGCTCCGCCCCGAGCAGGCCGAGTACATCGGCGTCAAGGTCGAGGGTCCGTACAAGCCGGACCACTACCGCTACTGACCCGCCGCACGGTGTGCCCCGGGGTCATCGACCCGGGGGCACACCCGGCGGCCGGTGGCACAAGCGCAGCAGGACAGGCCCCCGCACCCCCGTGTCGGGGGCCTGCCCATCAACCCGGGAAGTCAGGCACTCCCATGCCCCGCGGCCGCTATTCGCTCCATGACCCGCACGATCACACCCCCCTCGGTGAAGAGCACTTCCACTGCGCGCCCGGCCCGTCCGGCTGGCGCTATGTGGCCCAGCGGACCACCCCCTCAGGCGAGCACACGGGCTCCGTCGATCTGGCGCTCGACGAACTCGGCCGCCCCGTCCGGCTCGAACTCCACGCCGCGGGCTGGCAGGTCCGCGGCGGCGCCCTCGACGGCGTCACCTGGGTGCGCACCGACCCCGCCGGCGAGCACGCGGCCGAAGGCAGCGTCCGTGCCCATGCCTTCACCGGAACCTCCCCCGCCTTCCTCGTCGCCACCGCCCGGCTGCTCCGTCTCGCACCCGGCGACCCGGCGATCCGCGTCCGCCTCGTCGCCTTCACCGACCCGGTGCTGGCACCCCGGACCGTCGACCGCTCCTGGGCTCTGGTGAAGAGTGAAGCGCACAGCACTGACAACGGCCCTCTGACCGTGCACGAGTACCGGATCGGATGCCTGGACACCGGTGAGCAGCACACCGTGTACCTCGCGGGCGACGTCGTCCTCTCGGCGCCCGGTGTGGAACTGGAGGATCTCCAGACCCCGCCCTCGGTCTTCACCTGAACGAGGGTTCGCCCTCTGCACCACCGAGTGCTCGCCGGAGCGGAGAGAGCCGAGAGAGCCGAGAGAGTGCAGAGAGCGGAGAGAGTGTAGAGAGCCTGGACGAGGAGTCGCCCGAGGCTCCGTCTGCGTGGATCCCCGCCCTTGGGCGGTGCAGCACTGGCTTCCGGGCGCCGTCCCCGGGCAGCGTTCCGCCGCGGCCGGCCCTCCCCACGCGCTGCCGTGGGCTCCGGCGGGCGCGGGACGACGGCCACGGCACCTCGCCGCGTTGTCGGATCACCCGAGTACGCCCGGTGGGAGGACGATCCTCCGACTCGCGACGTACCGTGTCCGACGCCGCACGTGGATCCACCGGGACTGCGGGACGGCAGTTCCCGGTTGCCTCAGGCGGGTGGCGCGAACCCTGTCGCCGCAGGTCCTGATTTCCCGGCGCCGTCTTCCCCGGCGCCGTCGTGGGTCCGGGCGCGCGCCGGCACGGACGCGTCGGCCCGATCGGAAGCGGCGTGGTCGGAAGCGGCGTGGTCGGCGACCGCGGGACCGGGGACGGTCGGCGCCGCGAAGCCGGCGGAAGCTGCGGCGGTCGGCGCTCGTCGCGTCACCGGTGCCCCCGGCGAGAGGAGCGCCGTCGCGGGTCGGGCCTCGGGCGGCGTCGCTCCGGCATCGGGCACCGGCCGTGCGGGAGGCGAAGTGCGCACCGTGACCGAGGAACTCGCGGAGGAGACGGAGGGAACGGATTGAGCGGCGGGCCCGGCGGGCGCGGGGTTCGCAGGTGACGTCGGGCTCGGCGACGGCACCGTGCCGGTCCGTCGTGTGTCCCGGGTCTGCCGCTCGTGCACCACACCCGCCAGATACGCACCGGCCGGCACCCCGGGCGGGACTGGTGCGCCCGTGCACGCTGCCAGGTCACCGGCCAGCCGCTCGGCCAGGGTGCGGCGCACCTCCGCGTCGAGCTGGTCCATCCGCGTCAGGTACTGGCGTACGGCGAGCCACAGATCGTCCGGCACCCCGGACAGGTCGACCTCCGCGAACCGCCCGACCAGCCAGGGCGGCGGCGGGGGCAGGTAACCGGACCGGGTGGCGGGCACCCGTTCGCGGACGACCAGGGTCCCGGCGAAGACATCACCGACACGCCGCCCGCGTGCCGACACCAGCGAGGCGATGCAGGCGACGGCACCGAAGGTCATCAGGATCTCCACCACTCCGATCGCCCCGCGCACCAGCGCGTGCCGGAAGCGGATCGGGCCCCCGTCGTCGCGGACCACCCGCAGCCCGCAGGCGAGCTTGCCCACGGAACGTCCGTGGCTGAGCGTCTCGACGGCGATCGGCGCACCGACGAGGACGAGGACGAATGCCGCGATCGACACCGCCGTCCCCGCCGCCTGGTCCCACGACGCCGTCGCCATCGCCAGTCCGACGGATATCAGGAGGTACACCGCCCAGACGAGGGCGAGGTCGATCACCAGCGCCAGGGCGCGGCTCGGCAGCCTTGCCGGACGAAGTCCCAAAACCACGGCATCCCCGGTGACGACCCCGCTCACGGCGCCCACCCTCTCTCCACTCGCCTCGAACCGCTTCATCGGTCTTCGCACGCCTTCGCGACCCCTCAGTACGCAAGTCTGCCAAGCTGACATGCAAGCGCACCGCAGTAGTACGAGCAGACCCACGAGCAGACCCACACAGCAGACCCACCCGGCGGATCTACGAGCGGAAGTACGAGTCGTTGTACGCGCCGCCCCAGCGGCGGGCCCTGACCAGTGCCTGGAGCAGCAGCCGACCATGGACCTCGACGTCTTCGTCATGACCCACCGGGCGGAATGGGACCGCCTCGACCACCTCCTGGGCCGCGGGCGCCGTCTCGGCGGTGCCGAGGCGGACGAGCTCGTCGCGCTCTACCAGCGCACCGCCACGCATCTCTCACTGATCCAGTCCAGTGCCCCGGACCCCGTGATCACGGCTCGGCTGACCCAACTCGTCGCCCATGCCAGGGCTGTCGTCACCGGAACCCGCCGCGCCTCGTGGACGGACGCGATCCGCTTCCTGACCGCGGGCTTCCCGGCGGCGGTCTACCGCTCCCGGCACTGGTGGATCCCCACCGCGGTTCTCTCCGTACTCCTGGCAGCAGTCATCGGCTGGTGGATCGGTACGCATCCCGAGGTTCAGGCGGCCATCGCCGCCCCCGACGAACTGCGCGAGCTCACCCGTCCCGGTGGGCAGTACGAGACGTACTACTCGAGCCACCCGGCGGCTTCGTTCGCTGCCCAGGTCTGGACGAACAACGCCCAAGCCGCCGCGCTGTGCCTGGTCCTCGGTGCCTTCCTGTGTGTGCCGGTGCTCTGGATCCTCTTCCTCAACATGGCCAACCTCGGCATCGGGATCGGACTGATGTCGTCGGCGGGACGCCTCGACACCTTCCTCGGGCTCGTTCTTCCGCACGGCCTGCTCGAACTCACCGCCGTCTTCGTCGCCGCCGGCACCGGCCTCCGACTCGGCTGGACCGTCATCGATCCGGGGCCGACGACGAGGCGGGCCGCTCTCGCCCGGCAGGGGCGTGCCGCGGTCGGCATGGCCGTCGGACTCGCCCTGGTCCTCTTCGTCTCAGGCGCGATCGAGGGCTTCGTCACGCCCTCGGGCCTTCCGACCTGGGCCAGGATCACCATCGGAGTCGTCGCCGAGCTGGCGTTCCTGGCGTATGTGTACGTCCTCGGCGGCCGAGCGGCCCGAGCAGGTGAGACGGGGGACATCGACGTCTCGGAGCGCAGTGCCGAGGTGCCGACGGCCGCCTGATGTGCGGCCACGGCCGGGGAACTGCTAGTCTCCTCTTCGCTCACAGCCCATTGACACGGGCCGTGTGGGGAGGTAGATTCTAACGGTTGCCTCGGAGGAAGCAGATCTCCGAGTGTCACCATCTGAAGTCTCTCCCGCTCTCACCGGAAATCACATTTCCGTGGGAGCCACCCTCGAATCCCTGTCCGGATCGCAAGGCCGATTGGCTCGGCCGCGGAAGATTCTGATAGCGTCGGGGACGTCGAAAGGCGAAAGGCCCTCCAACGGCCATCGGATATGGATTTCGCACCGGGAACGGTACGGAAAACGGATCTGGTAGGGTTGGAAACACCGAAGGGAAGCGCCCGGAGGAAAATCCCAGAGAGTGTTCTGCGGGTGAGTACGATGGAAGCGTCCGTTCCTTGAGAACTCAACAGCGTGCCAAAAGTCAACGCCAGATATGTTGATAACCCCGTCCATCCGGATCATTGTTCGGTTCGGTTGGTCGTGGTTCCTTTGAAA